>JADFRQ010000003.1:0-83822 GCA_022561215.1 Chloroflexota bacterium
GTCATTTTTAGTTTCAGTGAAAACCGATGGGAACAGTTGCTTGAGTTTTTCTCTATTAGTTGCTGATATATCCAGCGATTTCAAATCAGCCTTTTCGGGCATCTCTTTATCTTTGCTCATATATTAAAACTCCTATCTCTCATAAGCTCTCATAAATTCCCAGAAATTCAATAAGTAGTATTCTATTCAACAACAACAAGTTATGGCAATGCAGCCCTATGAATTAGCCCTTATTTAGCCCAATTCTCTCATAAAATCTCTAATTTCTCTCATAATTCTTAATCGGCTTTCACCCATTTAGGAGAGCCAAAAGATCCCTCATTTTGGATCATATTTTTTCTCCTTGGCTTGCGTAACTTGCTGAACTTTCTGTGTGCGTGCGTGTTCCTCAATTGCCTGCTCTCAACTCCAGTAGCTCAATTAAGGGGTCCAATAAGAAGGCGCCTGCCCGATTACCAAACCGATCTCCGCCGCCACGTTCAGCACGAAGAGTAGCGATGGCCTCCGGGTCAAAATTCCCTCCGAAGCCACCACCCGGTCCACCCCCGCCAAAGGCGCCTCCCTGTCCACCCCCGCCAAAGGCGCCTCCCGGTCCACCCCCGCCAAAGGCGTCTCCGGGACCTGCTCCGAATCCATCACCCCCAGCACCATTAGGAAAATCACCACCTCGACCGAATTGGGCTCCTCCCTCGGGAATAATCCCCAATTCCCGCGTTAATTCGAGAATATTTTCCTGGGATAAATCCATCTCCGTAATGGCCTGCAACTGATCAAGCGTCATCGAATCCTGAATTTGTCTTAGGATGGCACCTAATTCTTCCGCCGCCACGTTATCACTCGTACTTAGACTGCGGAAAGCCTTCCAAAGGGGAACTAATTCCGATGCTTGATCTCTCGTCACCGCCAATTCTGTTTCTTCCAATCCAAATATCCCGATCATCAATTGAAAGTTATCAGGCAGCTCAAATTCCAATTCATCGTTTGTATTAGAGGATTCATTCGCCCCAGAATCTTGTCCTGCGATGCTCTGATCCTCGGTTTGGCTGCAACCAGCAAGCACAGCCACCAGGAGTAAAATTCCTATGACTAATCCTAGCTTCTTCATCTTTATTCTCCTTAGGTTAACAATCCTTGCCACACCATACAAGCATGACTACCTTCATAAATGTTCTTTCATAACCTTTGTCTCGTCGCCTGCATTCGTCTGCCAACCACTTCCTCATTCATATCGCAGCGCTTCAATGGGATCCAGTTGAGACGCTTTATTGGCGGGATAAAATCCGAAAAAAACACCGACGATAACCGCCGAGGCGAAGGCTAGCAGTATCGAAGTGGGAACAATGACAGTGCGCATCCCGCCAATCTCGCCAAACAACCATGAACCTCCCGCGCCCGCGATGACCCCTATCACGCCACCGGCGAGACTAAGCAGCAGCGCTTCAGTCAGGAATTGCCAGCGAATGTCCGCCGGTGTGGCGCCGACGGATTGACGAACACCAATTTCGCGCGTCCGCTCCGTGACGCTCACCAGCATGATGTTCATAATCCCAATCCCCCCCACAATCAACGAAACGCCGGCCACCCAGGCCAGCAAACTGCGGAATGCCGCCGTGGTCGCCTCCTGAGTCGCAATAATGGCTTGTTGGGTGGTCAGATTGAAGTCAGCTTCTTCGAGTGACACGTCATGCCGTTTCGCCAGCAGAAGTTCAATTTGAAGGATTGTGTCGTTGATCCTATCCAACTCTTCAATTTCAACATAAATCACTCGAACTCGATCCCCTCGAAACCGGGCAAATTGGGAGGGTGTGAACTTCTGGAATACCACAGTGATCGGTGTGTATAGGCGTGAATCGAAATCCACGTCCCCAACCAAACCTTTTTCTTGGAGAACGCCGATGACAACCAGTTTGGTCGTGTCCACGGTCACTGTCTGGCCGATGGAGTTACTTTCGCCAAATAATTCTGCAGCCAAGCTTGAACCTAAAACTGCTACTTTTTGTTTGCGATCAATTTCGATTTGGTTGAAGTAACGCCCCTGATCGATTTCCATATCGCGAACCGAAGGGAAATCGGAAGTGGTGCCTAGGATAGAGACGCCGCTCAAGGTAATATTTTCGAATTTAACATTCTCCGAGGATGGCTGTTCCACGACGACAGCCTTAACACCGCTGATCTCCTCTGCGATGGCAAAAGCATCATCAAAAACCAACCCCGAGCTACGACCACCTTGCGGGCCACCAAATCCGAATCCTGCTCTCGTGAAATTCGCGGTTACAAATACAAGATTTGAACCTAGTCCGGTGATCTGCTCTTCAATGGTGGCCTCGGTGCCGGATGAGATGGCAATCATAATTATCACCGAGGCAACACCAATAATGATTCCAAGCATGGTTAAAAGGGAACGCAATTTATTTCTGCTTATGCTCTCCCACGCAACTCGAAGGAATTCAAGCGGCTTCATGATCACCTCCACCTGTTCTGATTATGCGCCCTGTTCTGCCGTTCTCAATGACGGTCTCTACGCGCCCATCCTGAAGATGAATGGCTCTCTCGGTATGCCGGGCGATTTCAGGGTCGTGCGTCACCATGACAATCGTGCGCCCTTGATCGTGGAGCACATGCAGTAGATCCATGATTTCCTCGCCTGATTTTGAATCTAGATTCCCGGTTGGTTCGTCGGCGAGGATCAGCACGGGATCATTGACCAAGGCGCGCGCAATAGCCACTCGCTGTTGCTGCCCACCGGATAATTCGTGAGGTTGGTGAAGCATTCGATCTTCCAGTCCGACGGCCTCCAATACCGCCTTGGCCTGAATTTCGCGTGTTTCCCGATCAGGTTGTTTTTGGCGATCATATAGCAGGGGAAGCATCACATTACTTAATGCCGACGTGCGCGCCAAAAGATTGTAGGATTGGAAAACATAGCCCAGCTTTTGGTTGCGAATCGCTGCCAGTTCGACTTTGCTGAGTTCGCTGACATCCTCGCCATCCAGAATGTAACTTCCCGATGTTGGCTTCGACAGACAGCCGAGAATGTTCATCAGTGTGCTCTTCCCCGAGCCCGATGGCCCCATGATTGCCACAAACTCCCCTGTCTGAATTTGAATGCTCACGCCGTCCAGCGCAGCCACACTGATCTCCCCCATGCCGTAGACCATGGTTAACTGAGTCGTTTGAATGATCGTTTTCTGATCCATCATTGCGTTTCCACGATCCCGGTTGTCACCAATTCTCCGACTTGCAACCCGGACAGAATTTCAGCAAAAGAGAAGTCCCTGAGGCCAACCTCCACTATGCGGAGCTTAAGCTCACCATCCTGCATAACAAAGACTGCAAACTCACCAGGTTCGAGTTCCCGCAGCGCTTCAAAGGGAATTATGGGAACACCTTCGGCTCTTCCGCCAACTACATCGACTGCCGCGTTGAGGCCAATTGGTAAACGCTCGAGGTCAGCGGAAGAAGATTCATCCAATTTGACCAATCCACGGATTGTTGAAACACCTTGAATCGTAACAAGGCTGGGATCCACCTGAACCACTTGTCCCAGAAACGTGCGATCTGGCAAAGCATCGAACACCACCTCTGCCTCAAAACCGACGGCGATTTTATCGAGGTCTGTTTCATCGAGAAATATCTCGACATAGGGCTGGGTCAGATCAGCGAGTGCGATCAAGGTGCCGGCTACTGTTTCACCTACCGAAGCTGAAACGTTCATTACTGTGGCGTCCAGCGGTGCGGTGATAACGGATTGCTCGAGGTTTCGAATGGAGATGGACCGCTTAGCCTCTGCATTCTGTAGCTGCAGCTCGGCTTTGGATACCTCCTCCGGATCCGGCCCATCACGAAGCCGCTCGTAATTGCGCTCGGCTTCTGCGAGCCTGGCTTCGGCAATCGCCACATCGGCATCGAGCACCATTTGCTGTATATCAGTCGGTTGTCCGAGGTACCAATTTAATGCCCGCAACGCCGAATCAACTTTGCCCTGTGCAGAGGATAATTTTGTCAGTGCCAAAGCCCTGCCGGGATCATCGGCGGGCCTGCCATAGAATTTGTTAAATTCACTCTGCGCTTTCTCGAGTTCGTTTTCTGCGAGGACCAAACTTGCCTTTGCCGCATTGATCGTACTTTTGCTCGCGCGATTGCCTTCCTGCTGTACAAACTGCGTGTAATTGGCATCCTTCAATGCATCCTGTGCATTGGCCAGTTCGAGCAGCGCTAGGGCAGTCATCAGATCGGCTTGATCCGCAAGCTCATCCAAGACCTGCTGCGCATTCATCACCGCTAACTGATCGGAGGCTACGCTGGATTCCAATTGCTCGCGTTCCCCTTGGATCGCCAATAGATCGCCTTCCTTTACGAGATCTCCAACTTGCACATAGAGCTCTTCAACGGGTCCTATCGTCCCGAAAGCCAAGAGAATCTCATCGGCAATAATCAGGGTCCCGGTGCCGCTTGCACGGATGATTATGTCTCCTTGCCGAACCAGCGCGGTTTGTACCGCAGGCGTATCCTCTGTTTCCTCTCGCTCACTGAAAAATTGGTAGGTTGCAAAACTGCCTCCCGCGATAACCAGCAATAAAATCGCAAACACCCAGCGGTTCTTTTTCGATAATAGCGACCGCATAGCATACTCCCTCCACAGATAGATCTCACTTGATCTTGCCAATCTTAGGAAAATTTCATGAACATCGTGTGAGCAACTTATGTGGAAATTGTGAAGATCAGGTTTTCATGCGCGTATACATTAGGCTTTCACCGCAGTATGAGATTAAGCAATCGTAAGCCACAACCGCCCCCCATTGTCCCTATTACAAAATGCTGATCAACGGAAAATGAGATTCTTCGCGCATTTGGTCTTCAGAATGACATTCAACGCGAAGTGATTGCTTTCAAACCGGACGATCATTTGGTCCGCTTGCATGCGAGCTGACGGTTTTCGTATTCTGCGTAAGGCCCGTATGCGCGACTCGCCTACACAGCAAGGCAAAAGCATCTGCTGAACGGACCAGGGACGTTATTCCTCGAGTTCGATGAGCTCCGATAGCGTTGCAAAGCCAAAGCCGCGGCGCTTCAGTTCTGGGAGCACGAGCGTCAAGGTCTCGGCGGATCTCTCACCGCGCGTTCCAACATCGTGGAGCAAGACAATGGAGCCAGGTCGGATTCTCCAGAGGATGTAGCGTGAGGCAAAAAACGACGAGGGGATAATCACATCAAAGGGGTAGACGGAGGCCAGCGCGACACGGTATTTGTTTGCATCCAGAGTGGAGAGCATCGCGGCGTTGTACCATCCTGATCCAGGGCGAAACCACCGAATCGTCCCAAATTTGGAGAGTTATGTATGGGCCTTGAGCATTTATCTTCGAACTTGGTGGGCGAATAGGAAATCCTCGGCCTGTCAATGGTAAAGTGGTCCCCGAGTTCATGCTCTTCTTCGACAATCCTGCTCACGATGGAATCATTGCCCGGGATATTGCTGGAAATTAGGAAAACGTCGCCCGCACACCGTGCTGTTTAAGGACATCGAGGACGAGGGAAGTTGTGAGAGGATCAGGCCTATCATCAACACTGATCGCTACAAAGGGATTCTGCACTTTTACGGAATAGACAACTCACGGCGATCGTTTTTCCAGCACTTTATAAATCCATTCAGGTTAGTGATATGTGAGGCTCAATAGAATAAGGATAACAAGAGCAACAAAAGACAGCGCATGTATCTTTGTCATTCATTATTCTCGAAGGCTTTCACGAGTGCGAAGGTTCGGTTGCGTGATGCGGGATTTTCAGTTCTTGGGTTGTTCGACGAGCATTCTGCGCAACACTTTACCAATGAATGTGTTCGGAAGCTCTCCACGAAACTCAATATCTCAGGGCATGGCATATACTTCCAGACGCTTACGGCAGAGCTCGAGCGGCTCATCTTTCGAAAGTGAGGTTCCCGGCCTGAGAACGATGAATGCTTTGACCCTTTGTCCTGCGCCACCGGCCGAAATTCCCACAACCACAATCTCCAAAACCTTGCTGTTATCATAGAGTACTTCTTCTACATCCCGCGGGAAAACACTATTCTCGCCCGCCATAATCGTATCGCGTTTTCGGCTGATGATGTGGAAAAAGCCATCGGTGTCTATCACGGCAGCATCTCTGGTGAACAACCAACCATCGCTTAGCGCAGATTCAGGTGACTCATCATTCTCCTGTCCCAATATCCCAGCATGACCTGCGGGCGCTTGATAACCAATTCGCCTATTTTTCCAGATGGCAAATCATCGCCCTTAATAAAATCGACAATCTTCGCGTCTGTATTCGGCAGGGGACTACCGATTGATCCTTGTTTTCCTTGCGCATCAGAGGGATTGAAATGCGTTACCGGCGAAGCTTCGGTCTATCCGTAACCCTCCACCAAGCGGCCCTGGTAAGTTTTTCAAACTTCTCCTGAAATTCGATGGGCAGCGGCGCAGCACCACTTATACACAATTTAGTGGAGGAGAGACCATAAGAACACACCTTCGGCGCGCCATTAATTGCCGCGTAGATCGATGGCACTTCGGGGATGAAAAAGGGCTTGTGCTGCTTGATGAAATCAACAGCTGCTGCAACTCAAATACTGGCAAGAGCACTATGGTCGCATCGATTGCAATCGGAATATTCATGATCGCCGTCATCCCATAGCTGTAGGTTAACGGCATAACACCCAAGAAAACCTCTTCTCCGGCACGAATATCCGGGAACCAATGTCGAGTTTGCAGCGCGTTCGCTACCAAATTGGTGTGAGTGAGGCAAATGCTCTTCGGCTCATCCGTCGTACCGCTCGTAAATAGGGTGGCCGCCAAATCCTCGCTGCTCACCTCAACTTCGGGCACTTGACGAGCAGCGTAATGCATTAACGCCGCCATGGAAATACGAATCGCCGGCGCATCACGATCATTGCCCTCATTGAGACCGGCTGCTTCCCCTTGTGAAAGAAGTTGGCGATAAACTTTCGAAGAAACAGCATTGCGAATTTCGGCAAGAACGATCTTACTATTCGTTTGCGCTTGAACTGCACTCGCAAGGCTTGCAAACTCGATGAGCGTTAGAAAAACTTTCGCTCCGGTCTGCTTAATTTGCGCAAGGATTCACTCGCCATCTGCATCGGGATTGGGGAGCACAACGTCAGCACAAATTTTGAGGACAGCACAATAGGCGATAACCCATTTGGGGGACATTCGGCAGCACGATCATGACACGATCGCCCGGCTTTACGCCCATTCTGCGCAGCGCATGCGCAAATTGGTTGACCTTGCGATCAAGCTGTTTGTAGGTCAGAGACGATCCATAGAAAATGATTGCGTTGTGATTGGGGAACCAATCGGCCGAACCTTCCATAAACGCATCCGACTGCTGTCGCGGAATCGGGAATGTGCATGGGGTGTGCTTGCCGTAACTTCCTAACCAAGGTCGATCGGCTGTAATCTCGATCTGATCCCGCCATGAAGGACGTGCATGGGCGGAACCATCTCCAGCAAAGCGCTCAATTGCACGATTCACGGCCTAATGGCGCTCCAATTGCACGTTGTGCTTCGAGCCGCCATTGTCGATAACTTCCGCTCTAGGAATCGCCTCGGAGACTTTCTCGAAGACCTTGCGCGGGAAATAGCGAGCCCTTTCGCCTGTGAGAACAAGGGAGGGCGTTTGTATCCTGCACATCATTTCCCAACCCTTCCATTGCATAAGGCCGTTAAGCGCCATGCACTTCATCAGATGAATTTTCGCAATCCAGCGTGATCGATAGTTCCATCTGGGCCTGAATGCAGCCGTTGGGACTCGCGCAAGCAGCTCGGGGGAGAAGATACTCACCCGCGGTTGCGATGGGGACCAACTTCTCCAGCTTCTCGGGAAATGCAGCAGCCTATTCGACGCAAATCGATCCATCAAAGGAATGGCCAACGAGGATGGATTTCTCAGGAAAATTAAGTGTGGTTGCGATGGTATCAAGATCTTCCACAAGCTCGCTCATACTGTATTACAAGAAAGCTGCCTCTGACCGGCCATGACCGCGCAGATCCGGCAGCACCACGCGATACTTATTTGCAAAGTAATTGGCCTGGTACTCCCATGTCTCGGCGACTCCGGCATAACCATGCACAAACATGATCGTTCGATCGACACCCTCGGGCCACAGGTCGATAACGTTCAGCGATGAATTAGAAATTTCCCGGCTTGGAACATTCACCCGGTAAAGATTGAAATCCAGCTGAATTTCCCTCCGCTTGAAGTCTCCAAATTTCCTCTTCATAATATCCTCCAGAGATCCATTGCCAGCCTGCGATAGGATAATGCATCCAATCTTCGGCACTTTCCAACATAACCACTATGTGCAACAGCTTGAAGGCACGTTGCAGGTGCCTAAAAATGAGCGCGTACCGCTCTAGGTTCGTTTCAGCCTACGATGTGATTCAATTGCGAAACCCATTTTTAGCAGGTTGGCATCATCTTCCCCATGACGATCACAATAACCATAAATTGTTCATAAGTGCACCTCAGCACGAGGCGCACATTGGGAAGGCTTGGCAATTTTTTCGGTGGTCCAGATGGCAGCGGCAACAGCCGCAGCTTCAACATCATTTTGCACCACCGCCTGGCATTTTACTGCCGGGGGCATTGGGAAACCATCGGGAATGAAAACGAGCGAATTGATCCGACCGGGAGCAACACTTCGCGGATGTTATTAATAATAGCATTCGACAGCAGCTCTCCGCACGCGATGATTGCAACTCACTTGCCAAACATCGCGTGCGGAAAGCTGCGCCTCCTTGACAAGCGTTGGCTGCTCGGTACAATCATATAGATGGTCATCTATGAATAGAAGCGAAAATACGCCTGATCCGATTGCATTCGTACGCGCGCTTGCCGACAATACACGGCAAGAAATTATGGCGATGTGCTGCTGCGAATGGCGTTCCGTTGGCGAACTTGCAGATTCTTTGGATGTGACGCAACCTACGGTATCGCATCATTTGGCGTTTTTGCGCGAGGCGCGATTGGTCATCGCGCGCCCTGAAGGTCGGCATACGTTTTATACGCTTGACCAGGCTCAGGTGGCGAAGTGTTGCGGGGTCTTACTGGTTAATTATGCACCGGATCTCGCACCCTCCGCGGAAAAGGCAACCTAAAGACCGCGAGCCCAAAATCTCCCGCTTGACCATAATTATGGCAACTTAGCGCGGGTTTTTTCTGGCTTTTTTCCATAGATGGCCATCGATGAGATCTCAATGAGAAAGGTGGTGAGAATAATGCAACTCAAGCGATTTATGTTGAGGCGAATAGCCCACTGTTGCGAAGGAGCGTGAATCACGCCCTGAGCATGGCGTTAAAAGGCTTGGATAACGGGGAGACCGCGCGGCTCCCCGCCATTTTCATACAATTGAATAAGTCATACCTCCAATCGGGACTTTCTCGGCCAAATGGATGTTGGGGGCTTGATTTGCTGCGGCTGAAATCCGCCAAGCTGCAAACATAAAAAAGGTTTTATTCGATCGCACCTTAGTTGAAAGTGCACATAATCACCAGCAGAGCCAGGTATTGCGTAATCGTGTTCTAAAATCCAGCACAATACTGCTCACTGATTGCAAGTGTGGAATTCCACTGAGTGGACGATTCGCATACCGTTGGCGACAAAGTCACAATTAATTTCTGAATAGGTAAAAATCGCGTTAACCTTTCCGGTTAATTTTCTCATCAAAAGCACAAGATAATCGAACATCCTCGGTTGATTTATTACCTCAAATTTACCTCCCAGAGAACCATTTTCCTTAGACTAGAATCGGGCGCTGATTATGGCTATGCAATGCGCAATAATGGAACTCATAAAAACATGCTCGCCGACGGATCGCAGGAGGAGAATTAATTGCAAGTTCCGCGATCAGGGAATGCTTTGACAAAGACATTGTAACGTTCGTTTATCCCACTCGTTGCATAGGTTGATGATTCAAGAATTATGGCTTCGAAAATTAAAGACCTGGAAGCAGAGGACGAGAGCATGCTTGTTAATCTATCGATCAAAGGTGATGCAAATGCCTTTGGCATCCTCTATAGTCGCCACATGCAATCCATTTACAAGTACATCTTTTTCCGCGTCGGCGATGAGTTGGAGGCGGAAGATATGACGGAAGAGGTATTCGTAAGGGTGTGGGAAGCGCTGCCCAGATATCAATTTGAAAAATATCCATTCGCTACTTGGATTTACCGTATTGCACACAACCTGGTTGTTGATGGCTATCGGCGTAAGCCACGCCCAGACCCGGTTCCTGCTAATGAAATAGGGCTTCTGCCGGATCGCGAGTCATTAACTGAGGACTTGCTCGTAGCGGGAGATGCAACCGCCGCCCTGGTTCAGGCCATTCAAAAACTCAGCGACGAGGAGCGCCAAGTGATCGTGATGCGTTTTACTCAAGGCCTCACGCACTCGCATCATTGGCAAAACCAAGGGAGCATCGCGCGTTATCCAGCATCGCGGGTTGAAATCACTGAATAATTTACTTCGTTCAAGCTTACAGAATCATGACCAAGATAATCGTTTAGCTCAGGTCCTTGCGGACTGTATGTAGCAAATCGAAGCCAACGCTTTGACAATTGAGAACTGCCTCGATTCGTATCCAGACTTCCGAGATGATCTGGCGCTTATGCTGCCGGTGGCGCTCTTCATACGCCAGAACAGCAAGGTACAACCTTCCGTCGTTTTTCAACAAAAAGCATTCGCCCGATTGCAGAAGCGACTCGAGCATCTTCCACGATTGTCGTTTCAAGATCGCGCAAAGAAGATTGTTCGCACACTGCCCTGGATAACAGGAGTGAAAACAGAAAATCAAAGGAGTTTCAACGTGATTGGTATAGTTGTGGCAATTGTACTGAGTTTCATATTTACCACAGGGAGCGCACTGGCCGCGGACAGCGCCGGGCCGGGTGATCTGCTCTATGGCATAGATTTGGCATTCGAGCAAATCCGTCTGGAATTGACGACGGAAGAGGGCAAGATTGTTGAGTTTGAACTTGAAATCGCCGCCGAACGTCTTGAAGAAGCCGAGCACGAGTACGAAGCCGAGGCCGATCCCGATGAGATCAATATCGCATTGAATTCATTCGATGAGGCCATTGCCGCTTTAGAAGCAGTGCTGGACGGAATGTCCCCCGAGCAACAAGCGCAGGTTCAAGAGACGATCACTGCTTTACAGGATTTAAAGTATAGTTTCGAGGAATTTAAGTTAGAAATAGAGTTCGAGGATGGTAAGCTCGAAATTGAATTAGAACTCGAAAATCATGATGAAGACGAAGATGCAGATCTCGATGAAGACGAGGACGCAGATCATGATGAAGACGAGGATGCGGACCTTGATGAAGACGAGGACGCAGATCATGATGAAGACGAGGATGCGGACCTTGATGAAGACGAGGACGCAGATCATGATGAAGACGAGGACGCAGATCATGATGAAGACGAGGACGCAGATCATGATGAAGACGAAGACCTAGACGATGAGGGCTCGGATGAAGATTCCGATAAAAACGACGATCATGACTCAGACGACGATTCCGACGGCGATAAGTCTGAAGATGATAGCTCGGATGAGGAAGACGATTAATCGTTCGATAATCCTCATTTTCGAGAAGGCACGTATAGGTAAGAGGGCTACCAGATGGTAGCCCTCTTGACTTGAATGAACCGTCTGCTGTCAGCAATGGGCAACCAGCCGGTTACCCGTACGACTGGATTATGGATGAAACGAAATACATTTGATTATTTCTTGGACATCCCTCTTGAACAAGCCGCTTGCCTTCAGCGGTGACCGAGGGGGTATCCCTGGGTCTCGCGAGGCGATTTTATAATCTTCTTAATTAAAATTTGGGCATTGGGCCGACTGGCAGCTCGCGTTCGTTCGCCTCGCCCCCCCGGAGATGGGCCGAAGGACGGCCGATAGCGAATTCCCAATTGAGAAGATAATTGCTTCGATCACCGCCAGAGCGGTCAGGTATGGAAACCTGACCTACACCTGGATGCTCCCAAGCCCAGAGCTGGATTCGACCGCTTATCTGAACGGAATCAATCCTCGCTAACTTCAAAAGAATTGGATTCTCATTGCGTCTGGCTCCGTTGCGCAAGATTCTCCGGAACCTACAGGCAATTTGGCGCTAGGAGTCACCACCCATTCTTGATAACCTTCTAACAATAGGTGCAAACTACGTATGGTGCTCCTTAAACAACCAATGCACGGTGGATATGTGCGTGTAAATCCGAGGAGTTCAATAAATGGCGAAACGGGGCGAGAAACGCAAGACACGTGCAGAGAGGACTTCATCAAGAAGCTCAAAGGAAACGACTCACAGCGCCACGAATCGCCCTCATTGGCCTAGTACTTGTGGGTTCAGCATCTTGGTTATTATGGAATCGCAGTCAGGGTGGGCAGGCGGCAATTGACTATGACTCCTTGGGCAACTCCTATGATCAACCGATTCAAGCAGTACACGAAATGGAATCTGGATCCTCTATCGCGTTCCTATCAGAAAGTGACCCTCAGCCAGAACTCAAGATAAAGGAGAGATTCTATAATTTCGGAGTTCTCGGCCCGACAGATATTGTGACCCGAGCATTTGTCATTGCCTACTCTGGCGACGGACCGCTGACGATCCGTCGCGTGTACACAACATGTGGGTGTACCTCTGCTGATATCACCTCCGCTCATATCCCTCCGAGAAAGGTAGCGATTGTAAGTCTTCATCTTGATGCAGGATTTTATGATGTTCGTGGTCAAACTGTTCGCCGAGGGTTGATCATCGAAAATAATGATCGCAAACGATCTTCGATGGAGATCTGGGATCAAGCGACTGTGCACAACTAGCAGAGCATACAATTCAATGAAGCTGGATTCGCTTGATAAATCCAAGGAGAATGGAAATTCTCCCAATACCTGGGGCAAGGTACTTGCGCACGGATTTGATTTGGCATTACGCGGGCTGCTTGGATGGGGATGGATCCGTGTTCAGGCCGGCCCTCGAGATAGAGGACTAGCGCCGGATTTCTCGGTTTTGATATTTAATGGCGAAAGCGTCGCGTTGATCGAGTAAACTGGAAATGTTGTGGTCATTAAATTCTGGGCTTCATGCTGTCTGCCTTGCAGAGATGAAGCCGCTTATTTAGGATCAATCTGGCGAAAGTATAATGACCAGGGCGTGGTCTTCATCGGGTTGCCTATGTGGACACGGAGCTTGAAGCTCTGACATATATGGATGATTTTGAACCCACCTACCCAAATGGGCCTGATTTGGGCAATGAAATCTCGCAAGCCTTGCGCATCCAGGGCATGCCCGAGACATTCTTCGTTGCGAAGGATGGAACATTACGCGGCGTGAAAATTGGTCCACTGGGCCCACCGGAATTATAGAATCGCAACCAGGTACCGTTAGCGGGATCGCCCAAGAACGTGAGCGTTTGCATTGACGAACTTCGACCTCAAAGCCACTGCGGCGACACGCGCACGTTATGCGCGCGTCGCACCATATTATGATTTGCTCGAAATAATTCCCGAGTGGCGCTATCGCCCGTGGAGGAAACGTTTTTGGCGTGTGTTGATGAATAAGCTGCCTGCGCACGGCCGGCTGCTTGAGATCGGTGTGGGAACGGGAAAAAACATGCCCTTCTGGCCAGAGACGGCGAGGATCACAGCCATCGATCTCACACCGGGCATGTTGGAACGCGCCCAAAAACGTGCCGATTCTCTTGGAATAGACGCTCAACTCGCTCTTGGTGATGCACAAGCCTTGCAGTACGCGGATGGCTCTTTCGACATTGCAGCGGCGACGTTTGTGTTCTGCTCCATCCCTGATCCATTGCTGGGATTGCGGGAGCTCCAACGCGTCGTTCGTCCAGGCGGATGGATATTTTTGATGGAACATGTGCGCGCACAAAACCCCGTCTTCGGGAAACTGATGGACCTTCTCAATCCTGTCGTCGTACGCACGATGGGGCCGAATATCAACCGTGACACTGTAGGCAACGTTCGCCAATCTGGCCTTGAGCTGGCCGAGGTTAATGACCTCGGCATGCGAGGGATATTCAAGATGATGGTTGCCCGGGTCTCGTTAGAATTGAGGGATAGATGAGATTGAAGTAAGGAGTATTGCTAATTGTAAGGGGGATGTTGCTGGCCTCGTGTGCGGGAGGAGCGCCTGATCTGCTTCTAGATCAAAGGGAAATCGATATGAGTCCGGTGATCAACGGAGAGATACGCACGATCGAAATCTCCCTTTATGATCTCGAGGAGAGGGATGTCGTGATCGAAGCTGTGCCCACTTCGCGTGGATGTACACAGACAACTATCTCGCCGACCACAATTACTCCTGGCGAAAGCGCTTTGCTCGTGATGCAGTATGATTCTGGGGCACATGAGTCTGATGAGAACGAGCCAGTAGTACGTCAGATTTTCATTGCTTCGAATGATGGCGACGAGCCCAAGATGGAATTTCGGTTCACCGCCGACTTAATTGCACGCGATTTATGATCCGTTGCCTATCCCTTATGCAACTTTCGAGTTTGAGTCACACCCACCTATGCTGTAGATGAAACATACCTCTTGCGCGCACATTGAACTTTGCCTTCTATACTTGTGATGAAGGCATTTCGTTCACTGCGCTGAACGATGATGGAATTCGTTTTCGGTATTCTGATGGCCTATCTTTTGGTAGAACGCTGGTGAATTCGCTCACTTTCAGTTAAATTGCCTTGCCGATTAGGGCCGAATGTGACAAATTTCCCAAGTAATAAGGATAAACGTACGCTGTCATTCAATCCTGTGCGAATTATGATAGGTAACGATCAGATTACTCTACATTATCCTAATGGATGGTTCCGAAGGAGAAAAGGAATGCGATACATGAGACGAAAGTTAATACTGATCCTGTCCATTCTTGTCATTGGAGGTATTTTTGTATCCGCTTGTTCTAGCTCTCAAACGGCGCCAACGGCAACGGAGCAGCTTGTAGACGAAGAAAACGAGCATGGCGAGGAAGAGCATTCCCCAGGTGAACATGAAGAAGGAGGACACATGGTGCCCGAGGATGCTGCGGCAATGCCAAATCCTGTAGAGGCATCGGCAGAGAGCATCGCTAGCGGCAGGGAACTATTCGCCACTAATTGTGCACTCTGCCATGGAGAAACTGGAGAAGGAGATGGTCCTGCAGCTTCAGGGCTGGCCATGCCTCCAGCCAATTTACATGAAGACCATGTTCAGGGGCGGACGGATGGATCTTTGTTCTATGTCATCAGTCATAGCAAACCAGAATCCCCTATGCCAGCATGGAAAGATATACTTTCCGAAGACGAGCGCTGGCATGTAATTAACTACTTACGCACATTTAGTGAATAAGTAATTGCGGATTTTCCGTTCATCCGCGTGAAGATGGCCGGCATTTATGCTGGTCTTCTTTTTTAATACAAAATGTGTACATTTAACATCATGAAAAAGTTGCTTAAAGAAATCGACAAGCGGTTGCATCTTGGCGGTTTGTTGAATTTGCTCTTCGCCTCGTTTCCCCAAGACCACATCCCAATCCTGGAAGCGCCACCTTTTAGTCTGGGGCGTATTGCGGCACTATTGTTTGGGTTTTTAGTCGTCAGTGGATTGGGGTTGACCCTTTTCTACGAGCCGACAGCGAAAGGCGCAGCCTCCAGCTTGGCTTTTTTACACGCTGAGAGGCCGTTGGGTTGGCTGATCCATAATACCCATCGCTGGTCAGCTTTGTTGTTTCTAGCCGTGGTCATCCTGCATGCGCTACGTGTATTGATATCGCGCGCCTATCGTTTCCCCCGCGATATAAATTGGTGGTTAGGCATAAGCATGCTGATCCTAGTGATCTTCATGGGAGGGACAGGCTATCTTCTACGCTGGGATGTGAAAGCCTTTTCCCTAATGAGCCTGGTGATCAGTAATTTATCTGGGGTGCCGATCCTTGGTCCTTTCCTTATTAAGGTTATCTTGGGAGGCAGCCAACTGGATGTAGTTCCGCTTCAGCGCGGCTATACCTTGCATGTTTGGTTTCTTCCATTCTTGATGTTCGCGATACTTTCCAGCCATCTGCTCGTCGCCTGGAGACAGGGATTAGCGGAGGTACCCAAACTTTGGCTCACATGGATAGCGAAGTTTCCTATCATGCGTCGTCTGGACATGTTGCCGGGTATTGCGCTTTTAATACTTGTTATCCTGTTGTCCGCATTGACGCCGCATGAAGGCTTGGCAGGGCCGACCGATCGCTCTGTCCTGCCACATCCTGATATGCTGCTCATGTTCTATTTTTTGCCCTTCTGGCTCTTTGGAGGCACAGCCCGGGTCATTGGTACGCTTATCCTCCCTGCCGTCCTATTGATCCTATTGCTACTCGTACCGAAAATCGGACGCAAGGGAGCTAAAAGATTGCGCCTTCTAACGTTATCTGCATTCGCTATCGTTGGGGTAATTTTGTTATTTGGGCAGATCTCTGTGATGAACTACGAGGTCCCTATTCAAGGCTGCAACGCCTGTCATCGGGCGGCCATCATCGGTGGCGCTCCTATGGAACTGTCCGAGTTCAAACTGAGAGATCCTGATTGGCTTGTGCAACATCTCAGAGACCCACTGTTGTCGATCTTCGAGCCGGCGGAGGAGCCAAGTAATTTGCCCTGAAAATCCCATGCTGCACTTGTGGTTGCAGGCATCAGGTCGCGCACACTTTGTTCTGATCCACCTTCACCACCGGAAGGATATCGTCACTCCAGTGGTCTTTTAGGAGGTTATCGCGTTCTTCTTCGATTCGGTGTTGCAAGTGAGCAGCTGAAAAAAACTCGTATGTTTTAATTCGGAGCCATTGCCAAAGGTCGACCCGATGTCACGGATGTCGTTTCCGCAGAGGGATTGAGCGAAGATGATAATCTACCGTGTGGCTGCTTCCCTCGAAGTGGAAAGTGAACATCCGCAGGGGTGATGGAGAGTCGACACGGCGAGGGAACTTGATCTCGATCTTGAGCAGCCTAACGGCCTTCAGGCGATGCGCGGCAACGGTGTCATGGCAGATGTCGATAGCGGTCGCCGATACTTTGAAGGAAGACTCGGCCTACGCGATTCAGGAACTATACGCAATTGGGCTGCAGACAGCCCGGATTACGTGTCTAAGGATGAACAGATCAGAGAAGTCCCTGCACAACTGATTAATCCACCCCTGTGTAGGAGCATTCACTGCCAAGAGATGCCGCGTGGCAGATTTTATTTTCGCGACAAGCAGCCGTTCGAAAGCAAGACGCGCTGATCACCGCATAAGCCTGGATGTCGGTGCAGGGCTTTTTTTTTTTACCTTTCCGGAATGTGTTTAAGAGTGCGTATTGCGAAAGAGAGTTGCTGAGAACACCCCACCTGCCAAGCGGATATACTTGACGATAGTGCGCGAAACTGGTTCCAATATGTTGGCAAACCGAAACCTGAGACTGCTCGTTATAGGGCAATTCATTTCCGCAATTGGGGACCAATTCTATCTGATCGCGATGCCCTGGTTGGCTCTGCAGACAACAGGCAGCGCCTTTGTCGCCGGAACGGTGCTTGCCGCAGCGAGTGTCCCCAGAGCGGTGTTTATGTTGCTGGGTGGCGTAGCCACGGATCGCTTTTCTGCCAAAACGCTGCTAGTTGTCTCCAATGGTATACAAGCGCTCCTGATGGCATTGCTTGGTGTGGTGATCTTAATTCCGTTCACGAGTCTATGGTTCCTCTATGTGATGGCGTTTTCAACAGGCCTCATCGATGCGTTCGGGCTGCCTGCCTTTACTGCCTTGCTGCCTCGCATTACGGACGACGACGATCTGGAAGGCGGAAATATCTATTTACAGGGAGCCAACATGGCCAGCGTCGTGATCGGCCCCGCGCTGGCTGGGCTGCTTATCTCGCTGTCTTCCGCAGACTCGGGCTCACACTCAATCATGAGTGGGCTCGGGTCGGCCTTTCTAATCAACGCTTTGACCTTTGTCGTCGGGATTTCCTTTTTCTGGGCGATACGGATCGATGACGATGCCAGGGTGGCTGATCGGGAACACGATTCGCTGATCACATCCATACGCGACGTAATCGAGCACGTTCGCGGGGATACACAATTGAGAACCATGTTCTTCGTGATGATGATCCTGGGACTACTCCTGACCGGAACGGTCAGGGTCGGGTTCGCGTTGCTGGCAGATACACAACTATCAGGAGGGGTGCAAGATTTTGGAAACATGAATTCGGCACTGGGTGTGGGCCTGCTCGCGGGCATGATCGGCGTCAAATTGCTCCCCCGGCCGCCGCAAGCAGTTTCGGGGCTCATCGTGCTAGGGTTATTTGCTTTCGTGCCAGCCGGCTTAATCTTGCTCGGTTTTGCCCCTCCCATCCTGATAACCCTTGCCATCATACTAATCATGGGCATCGCGTTTGGTTATGATTTTGTCTATTTGCTCAGCTGGCTCCAACGCCGCACCCCAGACCGCCTGCTTGGGCGCGTTATGGCGGTCGTCATGTTCTCTACGATCGGCCTATCACCGATATCGCAGGTGCTGATGGGTTATCTTCTTGATATTAATATTCAGGCGACATTGATCGGTGCAGGCACACTCGTCCTGGCTCTTCTAATTGTCACCGGCGTAAATCGTGAAATGTGGGACCTTAAACATTAACACGGGATGGGGGCTTCATGCTCCCAATGATGGAGGGTGGTCTACTTTGCACATTTCAATCGTCGCCTATGGAACATGGGGGGATGTGCGTCCCGGTGTAGCGCTTGGGCTGGCGCTGAAAGATGCAGGGTACGGCGTACGTCTCATCGTGACACAAGATTTCGGCGAGTGGGTTAACGACGTTGGGCTGGACGTCCATCTGCTTCCACTTAATAAACACGAAATAATGCAGCGCGTATCCTCCGAAACCAATCCTTTCCGGGCAATGCTTGCCGTCCATCAAGAAATTGCACCAGCCTTGCTAAAGGCCGGACGAAGTTTGATCGCCGTTGCCCATGATACAGATGCCCTGCTGGTCAATGAGTGGCTGCTTGGAATAGCGAGTGGTATAGCAGAAACGCATCAACTCAAGCTAATCAACATGGCATTGCAGCCGAGCATAAAGACCCGCGTAATGCCTATCGCCACAATGCCCGCGCTGCCAAATTGGGCGCCCTTTCGCGAAACCTACAATTTGTTTACGTATGTCGTTGCATATTATTCTCGATGGTGGTCCTATGTCCGCATTGCAAATTCGCTGCGCAAAAATCTCCTGAACTTGCCACCGCTATCACCCCAAGGCTATTTGCATCTTCTCACCCGCACTCCGTCGATCACGATGGTCAGTCGGCACGTGGTCCCTCGCCCCACAGATTGGGAAGACCACCGTCACTTAACTGGTTTTCTTTTCTATGACGATGCCGACTGGCATGCGCCTGCTGAGCTGGAAAAGTTCATTCATGCGCAAAGTGCACCTGTGTACGTTGGATTTGGGAGCATGCACGATCGTCGACCGGATGAAACGACGCACCTTATCATTGATGCCATTGCGCGAACCAACCGGCGGGCTGTGCTCTACAGCGGCTGGGCCAATCTTGGACGCCTCGATCTGCCTGAAACCATATACCGGCTGGACTATGCGCCGCATAGCTGGCTTTTCCCGCGCATGGCGGCATTGGTGCATCACGGCGGTGCGGGAACGACCGCGGCGGCGTTGCGCGCGGGTATCCCATCGGTGCCCATCCCACACTCTGGTGATCAGCCTTTCTGGTCTAAAAGGCTGCATCAGATTGGCGCAGGCACTGTTCCCTTGCCCCGGTCGCGTCTCAACGCCGTCGACCTGGCAGATCGCATCACAACAGCTGTTGATGATCCTCAGTTAAGAAGACGGGCGGATATCCTTGGCGCAAAAATCCGCGCAGAGAATGGGGCTGCCGCAATCGTTTCGGCGATAAACAAGATTCTTCAATAGCCTAAACAGCGGCGAGTAATCATAATCTCTATCTGTCTCGTAAACTATGCCGAACTGCGCTTGTATGCCATTCCCATCGCAGCGATTTTACCAACATTTTCCGGAAAAGATTGTGCGCCCTCGGGTATTCTATTTATTTACAGCGGACGTCTTTAACAATATCCCCGCACCGGCTGCTGTATGGGGGCACCCACAACAATGATGCTGTCGATGGGATTTACTCTCGAATAAATCGCGTGAGGGAATCGAGCTATGACTCGTGACAGAAGGTCTGGCCGCTCGTCAATCAACCGGCCAGATTTCCCCCCCCTTATCCTTGATAGATTGCTCAGTGTTGGCGTTATCCTCGTGGCTATGAGGGTGAAGCAAAATCAATTGCCCAATGGCAATTGATTTCGGTCCGTATTTCCCACAAGCCCTGAGTCCTGAGCAGCTTCCAATGAAACCGTGTAGTTGGTGCCCTCGTGATTGAAAGTGACACCCTCCTGAGCTTCCGTACCCTCGTGTTCGTGTTCATGGTGATTATGATCGTTTCCCATGCAAATGTTCCTTTACAAAACGCCGCGGACTTTAGCCGAAGTCTAAACACTTCTGGCGACGAAAGCACAAGGCCAAAACGACATGGCGAGTACCATCCCCGATTTGCGAAATATAACGAAGTTGGCTTTACAACCCTCAAATATCTCTTCTGTAATTCGTCTAAAACTAGAAGACTCCTATCGGTAGGGAATACCGACTTGCTAGAGACGCGCCATCGCACCAAAGGGTCCTCGAGCATCGGGTCCAATTTAGAATCTTATGATCAAATTGACGCTCCTCTCCGCACCCACAACGCCGATAAGTTCCCCATGCTCCCGAGCCGCAATGACGACTACGTCAAATGGGGCGTGAGGGAGGAGTGGATTGTTGCGGAGCGTCCATCCCGCTTTGCGCGCCTGGGAGGGTCTCCGTTATCCGAACTTTTTCGGTTAGGGGAAATGGGCAATTACGCTCTCTTCCTGGCCCGGCCAGCCTTCCTCTTCAAGGAGAACCCGCTTGCCCGATTATGGTGTGGCACCAGCGAGCGGGTTACGTAGCTGATGCTGGCCGCGTTACTCTACCAGCAACAGTTCGACGCCAGGGTGCTCCTCAGCCCAGTTCTCGAGTTGATACTCAGGAGCTTTCTCGAATGCCCCTTTGCAGCCATCGCAGCAGAAGTAATAGGTAGTGCCATCGTGTTCGGTGTGCGAGGCGGACTCGGTTTCGACCGCCATCCCGCAAACAACATCATAGGCTTTCGCCATACTAATATCTCCTTATATGGTTTCGCGCCTCAGATCTTTACTTTCCGGAGTCGCAATGAATTCATTACCACGCTTACCGAGCTGAACGCCATGGCGAACGCGGCCAAGATTGGATGAAGTTGGCGCAGGAAATCCGGGGCCCAAGCAAATGGGTAGAGGGCTCCTGCGGCTATCGGAATTAGTATTACATTGTAACCAAAGGCCCAGAAAAGATTCTGCTTGATGGTGCGAATAGTGGCCCGGCTCAAGCGCAACGCCTGTGGCACACTGCGCAGGTCGCCGCGGATCAACGTTACATCGGAGGCTTCAATGGCGACATCGGTTCCGGTGCCGATGGCGATGCCTACATCAGCCTGGGCGAGTGCAGGCGCGTCATTGATTCCGTCCCCAACCATCCCCACGACATACCCTTCTTCCTGCAGTTGCTGGATGTAAGCAGCCTTCTCTCCAGGCGCGATATCGGCGAAGATTGTATCAACACCGGCCTCAGCGGCGATCGCCTTTGCTGTTGCTAGATTATCGCCTGTGATCATTGCCACATGCAGACCCAAGCTTCGCATTTCTTCGATCGCCTCCCGGCTGCCGTCTTTGATCGTGTCTGCTACCGCGATCAGGCCGATTGCCTCATCTCCAATGGTCAGCCACATGGCGGTTTTTGCTTCCTCCTGCAGGCGCTTGGCCTGAGGCTCCAGCCCGTTGAGATGGATATCGTACTCTTCCATTAATTTTAGATTCCCGAGCAAGACACGCCGACCCTCCACGAATGCATGGATACCCCGCCCGGTGATGCTGCGGAAATGTTCCGGCTCGGCGAGCGTCAAGCCCTTCGCCTGCGCGGCGAGCACGATGGCTTCGCCTAGCGGATGTTCCGAACCGCGCTCGGCGCTGGCGGCGAGGCGCAGCACTTCGTCCTCATCCATTCTGCCATTGCTGCTGATCACGTCCGTAACGGCCGGTTCTCCCTTGGTGATCGTGCCGGTCTTGTCCAACACGATCGCAGTTAGCTTATGGGCGCGCTCCAGCGCGCCACTGCTCTTGAAGAGAATACCCTTCTCGGCTCCCTTACCTGAACCGACCATGATGGCAGTAGGCGTCGCCAGTCCCATGGCACACGGACAGGCAATTACAAGCACGGCTACCAGGCGGATCAAAGCCCCAACCGATCCGGCCTCGGGCACAAGGAAGTACCACAAGCCGTAGGTCGCCGCGGCGATGACGATCACAACCGGAACGAAGATGGCTGCCACTTGGTCGGCCAACCGCTGGATGGGCGCCTTGCTGGCCTGGGCCTGCTCGACCAATCGAATGATCTGCGCCAGCGCAGTCTGCCGCCCAACTGCCGTGGCTTCAAACCTTAACAGGCCCTGTTTGTTAATCGTCGCGCCGACGAGCCTATCCCCCGGTTCTTTATCTACCGGAAGGCTTTCGCCGGTAATCATACTCTCATCAATCGTGCTCTCCCCTCGAGTCACGATTCCGTCGACGGGCACTTTCTCACCCGGGCGTACAATCACAATGTCGCCAACCTCTACATCATACACAGGGATGTCCACTTCTTCACCCGCGCGCATAATTCGAGCTGTTTTAGGCTGCAATCCGATCAGCCGCTTAATCGCCTCGCTAGTCTGGCCCTTCGCACGCGCTTCCAACAACTTCCCGAGCACGATCAGCGTGATAATAACCGCCGCCGTTTCGAAGTACACGAAACCGGGCACCAGGCCCAGAGTCACCGCGACGGAGTAGGCATAAGCCACACTGCTTCCCAAGGCGACCAACACGTCCATATTGGCGGAACCATTGCGCAGCGCCTTGAAACTTCCTTCGTAATATTGCCAACCGACGTAGAATTGGACCGGCGTCGCAATCGCCCACATTAGAACGTTCACCCATCCCTGCTGGGCCCACTCCCCCAGGAGTCCGAAGTCGCGGCCCATGCTCAACAACAGCAGCGGAATGCTGAATGCCGCCCCGATGATGAGCAGGCGGGTTTGTTTCTTCACCTCCGCCTGGCGAGCATCCCGCTCGGCATCCACCATCTCTTCGTCCGGCGCGGCCTCGATGACGCCGTAACCGATTCTCTCCACCTGCTTTACCATGTCGCGGCGCGAAACCGTCCCTGCCAAGTAGTGGACGGTCGCCGTATCGGTCGCCAGATTGACCGTTACATCGAGGACGCCTTCCAGTTTTTTCAGACCTTTGGCCACCGTGCTGGTACAGTTGGCGCACGTCATCCCCGTAATCGGCAGATCCAGCGAGGCGGTCGCCACACCATAGCCGATGCGCCCCACCTGAGCGACGAGATCCTGCTCTTGGACCAGATCAGGGTCATAAACCACGCTGGCCCGCTCAAGGGCCAAATTGACGCTGACCTCTGTGACCCCTTTAAGTTTGCGTAGTCCTTTGTCGACATTACTGACACAATTTGCGCACGTCATCCCGGTGATGGGGAGTGTAATTTGCTTCTGTTGCATGTTGGTTTCCTCTCTTCGCAGCGTAGAGTCTGCGCGGAGTTAAATCTTACTGCGTACGGCGAAGACATCATGCAGTTCGCTTAGGACACGATTTATGCCCGGGGCGTCATCGGCGCGCATAACATCGCTCACGCAATGCTGCATGTGATCATCCAACAGAAGCACGTTAACTTTGTCGAGTGCGGCTTGAACGGCCTGAACCTGATGGATGATGTCAATGCAATACTCATCTTCCTCGAGCATCCGGACGACGCCGTTGACATGACCGGCAATGGAACGCAGTCGATTGAGGGCATCCTTCTTGGTGTTTTGATCCTGTGGCATACTCAACTCCCTAATCTCGAAATGGTCTGTTATCAATATCCTATCCCCCCCCATAGGGGGGAGGGGTTATAGGATTGTATAAAATCTAGTATCTTTTGTCAACCTCCAATAGACCGGCAATCCCAGCGCCTCCATGCTCGTGAAAGTTACCGGCGATTATTCCGAAGAGGCTGGCGCCGATGCCTTGGTGACCGGTTGAGATACATAGGCTTGCAACCAGCCGCTTATGGTTAATGGCTGCACCAGGGCCAATCTTGCCTCGGGCCAGCAGTCAGAGATTTGGTTTACAGGGGAATGAGAATCCAGCCCAACGAGAAAAGCGAGCGCTGAGATAGTTAACGACAGGTAAATCCGTAGATGGTGTAAAGCGCCAGATCAGCATGCCGCTTCATTCTTACCAACGGCGCTCCAGCCTGGACTTCGTGGAATGGATTGAAGGGGGAGACAAGTTTTTGCAGAATCGAACCGCCGGTCACGGCCTTTAGGCATCCAATGTCAAGAGAAACTGCTCGGGAGGCAAAGGTACGTGTTACCGCTCCATTACGTCGATTACTGTGCCCCCTGGCATCCCCACCGTCACATCGCCGGGATCATATACGACATGTGGAAGAGTCCAGCGAAATGTCCAAAGGGCGTCAATAGGGCTTAGATTGACACAACCCCGCGAAGTTGGCACTCCAAAGTTGTTATGCCAATAGGTGGAATGCAGGGCTACACCTGATCCAACAAAAAGGGATATCCACGCCACGCCAGGCAAATCCCAACCTGTTGCTGCCGATCCTCCACTAAGTGGCAGGGACACTGCCTTGCGCCAGATCGGGTGTCGACCCAGAGGCGTCCCCCACTCATCTACCCGTTCCCCGCGAAAATTGAACAATGCGCCCGTAGAAGCGCGGGCGAAATACACTTCGTTCTTCCCCTCGAAGCAGGACAAGGTCTGTTCGTTAATGTCCACGCGAATACGTTTATCCTCCACCTCTGGATGGATGGGTGACATCCCCTCAGCAGTCAACGGACGAAATGCCTCCGCCGCCGCCCAAAATTTATCCCCGTAACCGTATTTTTCGCTTAAGCGGTACAACGCCTGTCCCTCGTTACCGATTTTTATTTCATCAATCCAGACAATTTGGCTGTAAAAAAAACGCGCGCGTTGGCCGCTAGCCAGGCGGTTAACAATCCAAGGTGCACGCGCGGGTGGGTTCACCAATTCCAAATTCACATAAGGAACCGTCACCTCCACCCACATCCCTTCGCCTATAGCGGTCGAGAGCAGAGCAGCCACGGGTTCGTTGGGAAGATTACGAACAGGTTGAACTTCCGGTGACCAAATATACCCATCCAACGTTTCCACCCAGGTCTGGTTTATCCTGAAGGGCTGGTAACCCACGACGCGGCGCAATACGGGGATGATTTCATCCTCTGCGAGCCTTCGAACAACTGTGCTCTCGGAAGTAGGGCGCGAATGAAGGGGGATTCCTGCGGCAAGGACACGTCCCAAACGTTCAAATTGTGGGAATTCTTGAGAGTCGATTTGTTGTCCTGGAGACAGCGCCAGACTTCCCAGGCCCAATGCGGATAGCTTGAGAAATTCTCGACGGGTGACGTAGTTGCTCACGAACGATCCTCCGACCAATTTATCTTAATGCCCTGGCACCCAATGGAAATTACACTTAATCTCAACTCGCTTGAGGGTCAAACTATCTAACGCCAGGGCATGGAAGCGTAATTTTAACTTCCCGAGACAATTATAAACACTAATCCTACCCGAAATTTAGCATGCATAAAAGATTAGATGACCGTTTGAAAACAAAGTTCACTCCATCCATTTTCCGAATATTAAACCCCTCTGCTGATTTCATGCAGAATAAGCCACTTCATCCATTATCGGTTTTTTTCCACCATTAGGTTGGAGCAGAGTCTCACCTTCTTTTCATCAGAGCAGATAATCCAACCAGGTGTGTTGCAGGAAATTTTGCCGATTTCGCTTCGACCATAAGTCATTCATCCATTTTTCCAGGGAGATTGGCGTAGATGATGACGGTTTTCCCAACCGCCACTTGTCACTCTTTCACCCCGGCAGACTGCCCCGAAGCGAGCTAGAGCATAGTTTCGCGTACCCCTATTCCATAGGAAACTGATTTTGTTGTTGAGCATGGATAAGACGATATTCAGTTGGCGATTGGAAAGAGCAGCGATCGTTGTCATCATTCAACTCACACGAATTAGGCCATAATGGGGAACCTCATGCGGCCCCGCGGCGACTCTTCTTGGAAGATTTACGGGAGGATAACATGATCATCCTCAATTCACCCCACACGCCGCAAGTGATGAGTTTCTTCCTATTGTTGATCGCGATGTTGGGGCTTAAATACACTGGAGAACACGCGGAGGGAATTAGAATATCCGGGAGGTGATTTCTCGGCGCCAGCTCGGATCGGATCTTTTGGTTTTACCTGAACGCGCAAGGTTATGGTGAAACGAAGCTGAACGGGTTTACTCTTCCGTAGAAGTCGCTCTGCATTTCGAAATGAAGATGAGGCCCGCTGGAGTTGCCACTGGAGCCCACGCCGCCAATAACGTTTCCCTGAAAAGCTGCTTGCCCACACACCATGTTTACCGCGCTCATATGGGCATAGAGAGTCTGCCATCCATCACCATGGTCGATCACAATCATGAAACCATACCCATAGTTGTTCCAGCCGGCATAAACCACCACACCACTTGCGGAGGCGTAGATGGCGCTGCCCACACCTCCGGCAATGTCAATCCCCGGATGGTAATCGGAGTAACCACTCCCAGACAGGAAACTGGCTGTCGTTGGCCAGATGAAATAACCCTCGCCGATCGGACCAGAATAAATCGAGCCACAAGCTCCTGGGCCTGCAATACTCGCTATGGCGGGGTTAGCGCGCGTAATGCGCGGCGCCGACCAGGTTACAAATTCGCGCCGACCCCCCGGGATAACGATAGGTGTGCCCGGTTCGATATTTTGATTGTCCCCACCCAAAGCCGGAAAGATATTGTTCCCCGGCCAATCGATAATCTCCTGCGCTTCAACGCCGAAGTAACCGGCCACGCTCTCCATGCTGTCGCCGGCACTCCACTCATAGTAGGTCCCATTCACAGGGAGGATATTGAGGTTTTGATCCGGCCTTAGGCTGTGGGGATTGTCCTGTAACACGTCAAAATTGCCCCATAAAATCGTTTCAGGATTGAGGCCGAATTTTTCGGCGATGCCGAACAGCGTGTCGCCTTTTTTGACGATGTAATTAATAATTTCGAGACGCGGACGATCGGGGATGATCGTATGTACATCTACCTTGCGCCTGACCTCCACGCCCAGCTGGAAATCGAAAGCGTATGGCAGCAGATCATCAAGCTCAACGCGTGTTTCAATCGTCAGCGCGAGATCATCCGAGGGTGCGCTCTCTTGGGCTGTTGTAGCCTCACTTAACGGAGATTGGAAATAATTGTTTCCTGCGGTCCAAATCCCCAGAATGCCCAGGACACCTATTATTACGAGTGCCGGCCCACGAACGTTGGGCCAGTTGGATTTATTCGCGTTAAAGCCCATAACCCTCTGCCTTAGCTTGGTAGCGATGGTCTGTACGCGGTGCTTTATTTTCTGGTCCTTGAGGCGGGATAGTCTATTACGTGTATCGGGCATAGGAATAGAAGATGTGTCGAAGAAAATTGAGCTATTTTTCGTATCCGTTCCCTGCTGCTCAATCGCACACCAAACTTACGCAAGTGTGAGATGCAAAGTTTACCATCCTTCCGCAATTATGTGGCCTCTGGCGAAGCAGTCTTTCTGGGCATTAAGCTTTCGCCGCTCAAGTAGCCTAAATAAGCAGCCACGAGGGCAGCACAAATGGGCTTAAGCACGAGAGTAATCCAGCGGCAATCGCTGCATAACAGCTAGGTGGGCTGGCGCTTCCAATGGGCAGATCAAGGATAAAGCCGTTGCGCCACCACCTGGCGGGTTATCTCAGGATCCAGGGCCGACTTTCCTTCATGGACGAATTTTTCCGCATGGACAATATCTTCCGAATCGGAAGTTTTGAGAACATACTCACCGGTGCCCGATTTATTTACCGCCGGCAAATATAGATCGTCATCGTATGCGGTCAGGATCAGGACCCCCGTGCTTTCGGCATCCGCGCGCACACGTTTTTGGCATTCATTTTCCTTCCGAATTTTGCAATGAGCACCTTGCAGCCATGAATGCGAGCTATTTCCCATCCGCAATAATTATGCTTTGGATGGGACTGCGCAACCCCGAGTTGCTCGTGACCCTCCAATAAATAATTTGGCCTGGCGAATAATTATCCCATTTTTCAGGCGTGTGGTTAATCAATGGGCCGCTCATCCCTTCGACAAATCGCCAGGTGACATTTGCAGAGAATTCAGCGCTTGTGGAAACATCCACGTAGAACCCTGATGAACTCCCGCTGAAGCTGAAAAAAAATTCGGCCGCGTCCTCCATCGGCGTTGTTGCCGCGAGATTGGAAAATGGAGATTGAACGAGGTTGGGATCGATAATGTACTGCCACCAATCATTTGATGTTCCATCCGGAGCAACACCTGCAAAGGCGGGCAAATGGCGCAACCAATATTTGAAAAATCCTTGCGTCGAACATCCCCAATCCGAGCAACTTACGGATTGTCGTGCGAGGGCGGGCGCGCTCAAACTAGGGTAATTGATGAAATCATCACATATTGATTCCACGGTCGATCGACTCGTGTAGTTGTATTCGTTCTCGGCATTGGGTGGGAAATGAACCATGCCGCAGCCAGAGAAGGTAACATTGGATGCGCGCAGTGCAGACTTACTGAAAAGCCCCCAGGCGGATTCTTGTTCCCAATTCTCGAAGATCTTGCGCATCGTTGCTTCCGTTCGATGACCAAAACTCTCCAGCATTTGTGTCAACGATCTTTCGTAGCTGAATCCCATGATAGGCAGGAGTTCGTTGCATGCGCTTCCCGGATAGGGTTTTGAGTTGTAGTCGAAGCCAATCGGGCCAGCAAGCCGCGATTCGTTAAATCCGAACCAGGGACCTCCGAAGATCCAGAGTTCATCGATCTCACCACGGTTCAATTTTCCGCAGATATCATATTCTGCGTTTTTCATAAATTGACCATAATCGGCGATATCAGGATCATGGCGCGGCACGCCACGCTCGATTACGTCCAAATACGTTTCTTCCGTGTAAACGAAACCATCAATTTTCTCGAGCCAGATGTCGTTTACCTCTGTCATAAATGCGATGCTGTAATGTATTCGATTGCCCGAAATTTCCTTAAAAAAAGCGATATAGTCGTTCGCCAATCCCAAATAATCACGCCATCCCTTAATCGCGGTCAATTTATTACCGCTGTTCAGGATGGGGTCATAAGCCAGCAAATATACCTTCTTAGTTAGTTTCTCTGTGGATAATCTCGGCCAAACCGGCAGGGCAAGGTACGTTTGATCAAGCTTGCCATCCGCGCTACTATCGATGAGGAAAGGCTCCCCATTGGGGAATCTGAAAAGCACGCTGTGCAGTTGAAGGTCCAGAACCTGATCCAGTATTTCAACCACGTTATTGCCCAAATCGCTGCTCGAAATTTCACTGTTTGGCACGGTATCTTCGAAGGTGATATTAAAATCAAGGCCAATTTCCGTGAATTCTTCACATGAATCAATCTTGCCGTAGTTGCGCGCTTGAACTGCTGCATTAATTCCTTTCTCTTCGAGGATAAGCCTAACTCCGCTGTGCCACATCCGGCTGGAGAGGGCCTTGGGCCCATGTGAACGAGTTGTCTGGGATACATTCACCCGCCGGCCCGATTGCGGAACATCCGCTACTCACAGCGAGGAGAAGAATAAGGGATAGGTATTTCATTGCGATCTCCTGCCCAATATGTTTCCAGCCAGGATTGAGAAAGGTCAGTGCGGATCCAAAGATTTCGGAAAATGAATCCACGGGCGAAATTATGCGCTATTCTACTTCCGAGACGAGAAAATGCTCGAGCCCAACTAAACCTCGAGAACCACAATTGAAATTTTACCGAGCGGAACGAATGCCGCTCATGGGAACAAGGCAACTTAACATCCTTCGATTATTCGAAAATGAAGTTATCGAATGCGCCCAGGGAATATTGGCAGAGGCAGACGAACCTTCAGCGGCTTTCTGCGAATGGGGTATGCCCAATTCGGCGGGAGGGGATGGTGAAGATGAATAAAATGGGCGATCAAAGCCAGTTATGACAACTTCACATTAACGCCGATCGGCGTTGATTATTCTGCCCCACTCATAAGTGCAACACGATAGGGAAATAGTTGCGCCTTCATTACACCGCTTTTCACAGCCGGGTCATTGTCCATTAATTGTTTCGCCACCTGCTCTGAATCGGCATTAAGGATAATGATGCCAAAAGAACTTGAGTCCGTATTTAAAGTCCGTCCAGCCATCACGAGTACTCCTTCATCCAACAGATTTTCCAGGTAATTGTAATGTTGGGCAATGATCTCGGATTCTTCGTCCGTAGAACCTTCACTGAGCATTTCAGGGCGAGTGGGTTGAATTTTATACAGGTATTGCGAAGCGTCCGACATTTGGCCCTCCTCCAATCAACTCTTCTCGCGAGTTAAAGCAACGCGCTGCGTACTATTCATGTATATTGATGCTCGTTCTCTTATGGCGGTTACGGTTAAGTTCTCCTGCAGGTCAGGCCTGCGACGGCTAGGTGCCTGAATTCCCTGCTCTCATTCAATGTTGTCAGCAAACCATTCGGAGTGGATAAAATCCGGCGCTAGTCTACTTTCGCTGCGTGCATTCGCCCAAAGAATGATTTCCGGGTCTTTTGCAGCTGTGGTGCAGAGAAATCTTGGATCAGGTGTAATTCCTGCGCGGATCAAATCCAGTCGATCGGCATCCCAACAAGTTTGAACGGTCACATCGCCCTCGGTTTTTCCATCCGTATGTGCTGCACAAGCCTCAAAGAGCAGATCGAATTCCTGATCGGTCAAATCGAACAGCCTGCCCCGCAGCGTTTTGGCGAAGTCCGCGCCGCGTAAACCATGGCCAGGATCCAGCGTTTCGTTTATGCGTTTAGAATCGTGAAGCAATGCAAAGAGACGAACGACTTCTTTGTTCGCCCCCGTTAAACGAGCTAATCTTAAACCGTTCTCAAGAACTCTCGCCCAGTGGGAAATACCATGGATTCCAAAACGTGGAAGAGCGTAATCCTTAAGGACAACCTTAATGAGTGCGCGAGATTGATGCATGGATAGTTAGCTCGTTAGGCCTTAGGCATTGCTCGATTATTTTTACCTGGCTCCCAGGAAAGGAAACCATTCGCGACCTCAGCATTGGCCAATAATGCTGTATTCATAACGCCCGCAAGCCGGATCATTCTCGGCAAAGCATCTCAACCGAAAGAGCACTGGAGCGAATAAGTGTTCGCTTTCGGCATTGATTATCCCGGCAGCCATTAGGCCAGCGGCGTGACCCAATTTAAACCCATGGCCAATGATTTCCCTGTCGGACCGTCGCCGATCGAGCCACTTTCGAGTATCACGACACGCAGAACTTTTCTTACAACTTGGTAGGCTGAGCTGCGGTTTATGATGCCTGCTCCTACAAAGATCACATCATAGGAAGGGTTCATTTATGTTCTCTTCCTACAGGAGAGCGGAAGCAAGAAACAAAATTCTTGGATGGGTTTCACCGAGAAATGTAGTTCTCTCGCATCTATATAGGTTATCCATTTCCTGCAGAGCTCGGTTGCGAATGCTGCACTCTATCGCCATTTCTGCTGATCCTATTCCTCCGGGTTGCGGTCAATGAAATCCAGGATATGCGTGGCTAATTCATCACCCTTTTCTTCTTGAAGGAAGTGTCCGGCATCATGAATCCATATGCCCTTGTTCTTGCCTGTCTTGGGGATTAAGTTCAGGAAGAACTCATAGCCTGGTTTCGTAATGGGATCACTATCAGAGAACATTACCAGAATGGGTTTCTGCCAAGCCGAGAGAACACTACGCGCCTTCTTCATCTCCGCTGCCCCGGAATCCTCGGGTCTTAAGGGTACGAGAAGTGGCCACGTCATTACACCGGCTTTGAAGGAAACATCCGGAAATGGAGCATCGTACGCCGCTTTCGCTCCCGGAGTGAGGCGTTTTTTCTCCTTTAAGCCGGCCGCAATTATGCGTCCCATCTGCAAGTTTGGTGCACGCTCGACAAAATCCCTCCAACGATTAAATGCCTCGCCCAGCTCTTCTTCGCCCGTCGGCAAAAATGTGTTCATGATCACTAATCGGGCAAATCGATCGGGCATTTGGGTGGCCACAGTAAGACCCAGCAGCCCACCCCAATCCTGGGCAACGAGTGTGATCCGATCCAACTTCTTTAATTCTATGAAATCCTCCAGGGTGCTACGATGCATCTCAAAGGTATAGTCTTCTTTAGCGGAAAATTTGTCCGACCGGCCGAAGCCAATAAAGTCCATCGCGATGACACGATGATGCCGCGCTAGTGCTGGGATCATCTTCCGATAAAGATACGACCAGGTGGGTTCACCATGCAGGCAAAGAATCACCTCACCCGCGCCTTCGTCGACGTAGTGAACCCTTACTCCATTAATATCAATATAATTTGGTTGATAGGGAAAATCTTCCAGGCTCGCAAAACGCTCGTCGGGAGTGCGAAGGACGGTCATTATTTTCCTCCTCTTAGTGGTTCCATGGAGACTAGCCCTCTGTTATACGCAAGATGCTGAACCTATTTTCTTCAAGTAGATTCGGGTTAATAGCGATGCGAACGCAATCTGAGAACATAAGTCCGATAAGGTCGCCATCTGCTTTTAAATGTCATCCTGAGCAAAGCGAAGGACCCGATTTAAGAATGCAATTGGATTTAATCATGAAAAACGAGATTCTTCGCCTGCGCTTTTCTCCGGCTCAGAATGACAACCGTGGGCGGATAAACTTCGCCCCAAAACGGAAATAATTTATCGGCGGCCAGGTTTCCGTAGCTGGCCAAAATCATGGAGTACAGTTTCAGCGTAACGGGCAATGCGAGCTTAAGCTCGATCCATTCATGTGAATTATCCTTACTGAAATTCCATCCCTTCAGGTTTGTTATCCAGAATTTTCTCAATCGCCTGCATGACGTCGTCCGTTAACTGAGGAACAATCTCCAACGCGCCCATGTTTTCTTCGACTTGTTCGACCCGCGAAGCACCCGTGATGACGGTGCTGACATTCGGATTTTTCAGACACCACGCCAGGGAAAGTTTGGCGAGACTTGTCCCCAAATCCTCTGCGACTTTCGAAAGCTCGCTCGCTTTTTCGATTCGCCACTTTCCTTCTTCGCTTTCAAAAAACTCCTTCAGCCATCCATAACCTTTGAGGTTTACGCGTGTATCCCTGGGAATCCCCGCATTGTACTTTCCTGTGAGGATCCCCGATGCGAGCGGCGACCACGTTGTGGTCCCCAAACCAATGGTCTCGTAGAGTCGTGCGTACTCCACTTCAATTCGGCGTCGCTGAAACATGTTGTATTCCGGCTGCTCAAGGGTGGCGGGGATCAGGTTGTACTGTCTGGCAACGCTGTGGGCCTCCATTATTTGCTGTGCCGACCATTCCGATGTGCCCCAATAAAACACCTTGCCCATGTGAATGAGATCCGTCATCGCACGCACAATTTCTTCCATCGGCACCTGTGGGTCTGGACGATGGCAGAGGTACAGATCCAAATATTCCACACCCAACCGTTCCAGTGCTTGGTCACAAGCTTCAAATACATGTTTGCGATGCAATCCGTATTGCGTTGGCTTGGGGTTACGAATACTCCCCCACAGGACCTTACTCGAGATAAGGAAGCTATCCCGCCGCCAACCCAATTTCTTTAGCGCTTCGCCCATGACGAGTTCTGCTTTTCCTCGACCGTAAATCTCGGCATTGTCGAAAAAATTGACGCCGGCATCATAGGCGGTCTTCATCATATCAACCGCCTGCGTTACTTCGATTTGATTGCCGAATGTAACCCAGGCACCAAATGATAATTCGCTTACTCGAATTCCGGATTTTCCAAGGCGTCGATATTGCATGGCATGGCTTTCTCCAACGATTTATGCGGTTGTTTGCTCATCCGATTTTCAATAACCCTGGATCCTTACCAGGGGGTTAACATGCAAGGCTAAATTTTCTGGGACCGACCTTTGAATATTGGGCATGGGCCTATTCGCAGACCGATGTTCTACAGCTTATGTGGATTCAAAAGTGTGTTCTGTTCTCTCTTCACTTCTATCGGTGGCTGGCGAAGGTTCTGGTGTGAGCATGGAAATTTCCGCCCTCAGCTCTGGCGTCATGTTGATCTCAAGCGCAGTTAAGGATCCTTCCAGCTGATTGAGGTTGCGCGCACCCAGGATCGGTGCTGTCACCGCTGGATGGCTGGCGACCCAAGCTACGGCCAAACCTGTTGGCTCATAATCATGCTCCTGAGCGAAAATGGCAAAACTCGAGGCCGCATCATAATTCCATTGTGCGCCGTATCGAGCTTGATACATTTTATTATCAATAAACCGTCCACTATCCGGTCTTTTCGCAGATCCATACTTCCCTGTGAGCAATCCCCCTGCCAAGGGGCTGTACGGCGTCACACCAACATTTTCCGAGATTGCCATCGGAAAAAGCTCGACCTCAGCCTGGCGCTTGACCAGGTTGTACATCGGCTGAATGCATTCGAAGCGCGCCAATCCTCGCGAAGTAGAAATTCCCAGAGCTTTGGCAACCTGCCATGCCGCAAAGTTGCTTGCCCCGAGATAATGAACTTTGCCTTGGCGAACCAAATCGTCTAATGTGCGCATGGTCTCGTCGAGGGGTGTATGATCGTCAAAGCGGTGGATAAAATAGATATCGATATAATCCGTCTGCAGTCGTACAAGACTCTTTTCAACCGACAGCATAATATGATGGCGAGTGGCCCCCCTTTCGTTCACGTCATCCCCCATAGGAAAGTAGACTTTGCTGGTGATGATCACGTTCTCGCGTTCATGTTTAATAAGCCCGCCTAATATTTCCTCCGATCTACCACCCTCATAAACGTTGGCACAATCAAAGAAATTGATTCCAACCTCTCGGCAGCGCGCATACAGAGCGCCAGAGGTCTCTTCATCCGCATCGCCACCGAATGACATCGTCCCAAATCCATATGCAGAAATGCTCAAGCCCGTCTTACCCAAGGTCACATAGTCCAAGACAAACTCCTTTCATTGGATGCAGAACAACTCATCCCCATAAGCAAACACATGCTAGATGCAGGTGTTCTGCACCAAGGCAAACCACCCCGTCGATTCTTGTATATGCCAACACAAGCGTGCCCAGTTTAATTATGCTATAGGATGCGCATAATCCAAAACAATCGGGGATTCCCTGGCATCCCAATTATTAAGCACGGCATGCGCGCGCCGATGATTATTTCTCACCGATTTTTCATTTTCAAAAAGATACACTGTTTATCTAGTCGACTTTTACTGCAACGCAGGAATATTCGCAGAGTTCGACGAAGGCCTGAGGATGGAACGATGAGCCCTAAAAAGTACATGCCTTAACCATCCTCGCATGGTTGACTGCTGCTTGTTCAGGAGCAGTGGATGCGCCCCCAGTTGATAGTGCTAGCGAAGAGCCAATCGTTGAGAATTCCTCCATTTTTGTTCTGGATCAAGATGCGGGTGAAGGCCGGATCATTATCGGAGATGTGCATATCAACCAGGCCGGCTGGCTTGTCATTCAGCTAAGTGAAGCAGGCGTTCCTGGTGCAGTTATCAGATACTCGGCGGTAAATGCAGGCGAGAATCATGATCCTTTGGTTGAGATTGATCCTGAAAACGCTACCTCATTGCTCTTTGCCAGTTTGTATCTTGATGCCGAGGTCCTAGGTACTTTCGAAATTTCGGCTGATGATATCCCTCTAAAAAATGGCGATTCGATTATTCGTGTGCTCTTCAATATCACATTGACAAAGGGTACTGTTGTGGAAGATAGTTCTGATTCCGAAACGGAAATCTATAGCGAGCCAAAGTACTAGAAAGCACGATTTCGACGGAAGATCAATACTCCAATAAACAGCAGCAGAAAGAGGCTCAGCGCACAATTAAGCGCCGGAAAGTAATATCGCGATCGCGGAGCAATTGTGAAGCCGTAGCTTCCTACTGCTTCATGTCCATCGCTGCTGATCACACGTCATTGCACAGTGTAACCGCCTGGCTCTAAAAAAGGCAGCGTCGCCACGATTTGTACTTGATCAACAAACGTAATAACCCCGGTAATTTGCTTAAATCCTTTGGCGAAAAGCCTTAGCGAGCTATCCACACGAAGCGAGGCATCGAACGTCACAGCCGCACTTCAAGTGGTGAAGCATCGAGCACGGCGCCCCGCCGCAGGCTCCATAGCCACAAGCCGAGCATGTGCTTCTACTGGCCAGCAGTACAACTGCCAGCGCAAGGAGCGCTAGCAAGATTGTTGCATGGTAACGGAAATGCTTCGGATTGGTAATCTTAACGCAGTAACACATTCAGAGAGCTAGTCAATTCATCGACAGAGAGCGGGCCCCCAAATTTGGCATAAATCAAACCCGATCTATCGATCACAAAAGTCCAGGGCTCGCTACTTAATCCCCATTCGCTTACTTCTTCAACTACTTCGAACGTATCAAAATCCTTGTAGATTTCAATATGGATAAAATTAACCTGATCTTTCCTCTCAGCATAAACCTCTTCCATGCTTGCAAGCACGGGCGCACATAATTGGCTCGTACAAAAAGCCGGCGTAGAAAAAGTGACCACAGTTGGTTTTCCTGATGCCACCGCTTCCGCGATTGTCAATTGATAAAAACCTGGATTGGGATCAGGATCTGAGCTAATCTTGGTGATATCTGGCTCGCTATATAATGTTCGGTTCTCGCTGCGCGGTGCCTGGGCTCCAACAGTTGGCGAGCTGCTTCGTTCCTGAATTTCAATGACAAATTCGGACCGCGCAATCGTGCCATCAGGCAGCGTAATCTCTGCCCGTATTTCATAAAATCCTGGAGTCTGAACCTGCGGATACAAGACCCAATAAGGAACCTCGCTGTCGCTGAAGTTTAAGGCTTCGCCCTCCCACACTTGGACTGGAGGCTGCGCTGATAAACGAAATGCACTCGCGCGAACTGCTGTGGCATTTGTAACTCTATCAGGACCATCAAATAGTAGGATCGGAACCCTTGGCCGATCACCGAAAAAATCGTTGCTGGCCACCATTATCTGGAGACTGGAACCAATCAATCCATCCGTAGTTGGAGCATCTTCTAACAATTCATCACTGCGGCAGCCAGAGAGGATGAGAAACGCGAAAATAAATAATGTGAGCACCCGGGTTTGTGCGCTACGCATTCTTTTGTGATTTCTCATTGGAACATTTTATCTCTTTCGAAGTTCTGCTCTAGCAAAACAAGAAGTTTTACCCGGGCTATCCGTCACCGGAGCCATCAGAAATTTATTGTACCTTCCCTTTAGTAAGCGTTCCTTGTTGGCTGGCTCAATCGATGTGTGATTGATATCAGGTGGGGAGACAATGCAAAATTTGACCCTCTCTGACAATACATGTCGCCACAGCTCTTATTATGGCACTAATTTGATGAAGAATATCCTATATCATTTATGACATTTCGCCCATAAATTTTCTCGTGATTTCTATTACAATCATTGTGCACGATTAAGGTCTACTTTATTTAAACGTATTTTCGTGCACAACGTATCCGTCCTGGCTCTCGTTGATTATTCAGTCATGCGTCTAAGAATGTGGAGCACGCGCGCAGGACAATCGAGCACAGATTCTACTATTGCGCGTAATCAATGACGAAGTCGGGCGATTTATGACTTTAATCATAAACGTCGGACGATATCCAAAGTGTGAGGATTTATGTTCCCTAGTTTACTGATTGGCTTGCGAGAGGGCCTGGAAGCGGCACTAATTGTAGGCCTTGTTTTAGGTGTCCTTCAGAAGATGGATAAGAATGAATACAAACCGATCATTTGGTACGGGGTCGCGGCCGCCACATTGATAAGCGTATTAAGTGCGCTGGCAATTCAGCTTGTGGGTGCCAGACTCGAGGGACGGGCGGAGGAAATATTTGAAGGGCTGACCATGTTTCTTGCCGCAGCGGTTCTGACCTGGATGATCTTTTGGATGCAGCGTATGAGCCGTCAAATGCAAAAGGGACTCGAAAACGAAGTTCGCACTGCTGTTCAGCAAAGCCAAACCCTGGGCCTTTTCGGGATCGCTTTTTTCGCTGTTTTACGCGAGGGGATTGAGACGGCATTATTCCTCAGCGCGGCGGCGATGACGGCCTCCACGCGCGAATCCTTGATCGGTGGATTAATTGGAATCTTTATCGCGATCCTTTTAGGATGGGCGCTTTTTGCCAGCACAATCCGCTTGGATATACAGCGCTTCTTCCAGGTGACAAGCGTGCTCTTGATTCTCTTTGCGGCCGGGTTACTAACCCACGGCGTTCATGAATTTTATGAGGCCGGATTGATCCCCGGGCTAATCAGTCCTGTCTGGGATACGAATACATTTCTAAACGAAGATTCGATCTTAGGAAAACTATTGAAATCGTTGTTTGGTTATAACGCTGATCCATCCCTGACCGAGGTTATTGCATACCTGGGCTATTTTATTGTGATCACGATTGGAATTCGTTCTCTATCTAAAAAGACGGCTGTAATGGTAGAAGCAGGCGAATAATTAGGGGTTGTAACGACTCGCCAAAGGGTCCAATGTTTCAGGGGTGAATCGGGACTGAAATGGACTCAACTATATCAAATCCTCTAAGTCTTCAACAACATCTCGCCACGCTGCCATGGGCCATTCCATTAGGCTTTCGATGGTGGCAATTTTTTACCAACTTGGTCCTGCAAGATGGGTTCACGATGCAGCCGGCGAAGAAATTCATTACATCGTCGAGATTTTGTTATTCGCCACTGCCGGTCCACTCTTAGCTTATCGAACGTTAACCATCATAAGCAAATGGTCGGATGAGAAAGCGCTCGCTGAGAGCAAAGCGCGCATGAGTGATCGTCGATTGGCCTCCATAACGACCGCCTCCGCCGACGCAATTCTGGGGATCGACCAAGACGGTCGCGTGCAATCATGGAATCGCGGGGCCGAATACCTTTTCGGGTATTCTGAGCAAGAATTCGTCGGCCAATCGCTTTCGGTTCCTTATTCGATTTCTTCAAAATAGGTCAATCCAGATCGGGTGAGGCGGAGAAACATGCGGGGAAATAACTTTCTATTGAACCATCAGAGATAACATGGGCAAACTATAAATTCTCCACTACCTCCAAACGACGGATGTAACCATCAACCCAGACGTTCGACCAGCCCCAGATCGTCGAATCCCTCACGATGCGCCGTACTTCATCACGCGAAATTTTGGCCGCTCCTTGCAATACTTGATCATTCTTGCGGCTCACGGCCAGGGTCCGGATAGCAAACAATAATGGGTACAGGCATGAAAGACGAATGGCATGTTTCCATGGGGGCAGGGCTTTGTAATACTGGGTAGCAGATTTTAGATGGCCATCGGCTTTTTTAACTAGCATTTCGACGACTTGAAGGGCTTCTTTCTGAAAGCGCGGATCAAACAAATCATGTCGAGAGATATTGACTGCCGCGCAGAAGCTTTCCGGAACAAAAATCCAGCCGCGTTCATAATCTTTTTTTAACCCGCGAATAATATTCACAGTCTGCAATGCCAAGCCGCATTCACGCGCCAGAGGCAGCAAGCGTCCAATACGGGTTTTTACAGATTTTGAGTAGACAGCAAAAAGCCTGGTGACCAGAAAACCGGGGCGCCCAGCGACCTCGTGCATGTACGAATCCATATCATCTTCGTCTGCAATTCGCGGCCCTCTCTCAACCCAATAGGCCATTCCTAGCGTTGAGGCATGTACATTTTGAATAATGATTGTTCGCGGACCCTCGGAAATATTGTTCAGCGCTTGGATAAGGCCAACGATTTCCCTCGCCACGTAGGCATCCGGCGACATCGTCGCAGAAAATTCCATCACTTCGATCAGTGAGTAGGCGCTTGCTTCTCCAACCAACACATTCGCCCAATGATTAAGCAAGTCTATTTTCTTGCTGGTCGGTATGTGGCGCTCATCCTCGATATAATCCGAAACTCTGAGCAACAAATACGCAATCGTGATGGCATTGGACAAGCGTTTTGGGAGTCGTTCAATTCCCAGCGAAAACGTCCTGCTGGAAATGCGCAACAAGTGTTTAAGATCAATCGCATGCTCCGCCTGAACTATCTGCGATTCTCTTGACAATAACTGAGCCATGTCCCCCGATCTCCCATGTACTTTGAAGGAAAAATTTTGGATTAATTTTATGAAATGCAAATCAGTTCGTCGCCCACAAAGAATACCAGAGTTTCGTATTCATCGCTATGGCGGGCGGTTCATGGTGCAAATTTTATCTTCCCATCCCCAGCTTAAATGCATATGTGTATTGAATAGCGCTCGTGTTTTTTATGCATATTGAAAATCCCTGCTCGCGATTGCATAGTAGGTGACGCAGAATTGTGCATTAATGAAGGCGAACGGAGAGAAAGTAATCGATGGCGGGTCTTGAACGGGAAATATTTATTCGTGGATTTTCCAGAGGGCTATCGCATACATGTTTTGCGCGGCTTTCATCTCGCAATTAACCTGGCATTACACATTGCTCATCAGAGCGCTTCATCTCGCAGCTCCGCATATACCCCAAAATGATCGGAGGGCCAGACGCCGTCGACGCCTTGATCACAAACGACCTGGCAAGAAAGAATCTCTCCGACACCGTCCCTTTTCGTAGGCCCTACAAAGATGTAATCAATCCTTCGATCCGGAGCGAGCCAGTGCGGAATGTAGGGATTTTTCACTGTCCACGTTAATCCTGCTGATCCATCCCCCGCATGCGCCCATGCATCACGCAGGTACATGCTCTCGCCGTCCAATGTTTGCAGCCCGGTCAGGTGGCGAATTTCTGCGGAGTGGCTGACGGTATTAAAATCGCCTACAAGGATACTAGGGAAACCGTTTTCCGGAATGTGCGCCTTAAGCCGGTCGACGAGTGTCACTATCTGGCGTTCTCGAACTAAAACGTCATCAAATCGCCAACTCAGGTGGGTTGAGACAAAACACATCAATCCTGCAGGAGTATCGAGTGTTGTTATGAGAGCAGCACGTCCATTGCGACCAGCTGGTGTTGGCAATACCACCTCTTCGCGATCGACAATTGGCCAACGTGAAGCGACGGCATTGCCATTGATAACTCCTTCCCGAGGCCATCCGGTTACAGCACCCACAAAATCGCGGTGATAGTTGGTTCCATGCAAGAGATCTTCAAGCAGATCAATATCATCCCCGCGCAGAACTTCTTGAAATCCTATGAGATCCGGATTTAGCTCGTCAATCTGCTGGCGGATTAGCCTGGAGCGATCCGACCAGGGCCCATCGTCATTCCAAATATTTAACGTCATCACTGAGATCATGAAAGCGACCTCCTCCTTCTCGCGCGCTGCAGGATTTCGCTGCAACGCCTGATCTGCGCCCGATAAAATGCCGCCTCTCGCGCGCGGGGATCGCGCAAATCCATGCAGCGCCTCCGATTAGCTCGAACCCACAGGAACCAAGTTAACCGTCGCCTGCCAGGACTGCGCCGATATTCGGCTTCTGAAACTGCGGAGATTTTAGAACTTTACCATCTTCTCTAAGGCGAGGAGATTCCAAACCTTTGAACTTGCTCATATTGCTCTTGTGCACTTCCTCAAATAGAGCAACAGCATGGTTCTGCAATCCATGCGCTACAAAAGTTCCCAGCAAGACGTAAAGCAAATCGGTTAGTGCGTCTGCGACGCCGATAAGGTCATGTGTTTTTGCAGCAATGCGGTACTCATGTAGCTCTTCCTGCAGCAGATCAAGACGCAGATCAATGAGATTCTCTGAGATCAAGGCGGTTGGTTCCGTTTCCACGCTAACACCGCCAGCCTTGTGGAATTCGATCAATTTGGAAAGGCTGTTCTTCACATCCGTTCTCCTTATTGCAGATAGTTAATCCATATTTGGGAGGTTTCAAAAATATCCGGCACGCCAATTGGCGAACGGGGTAAGGTGGCTTTATAAGATGGCCATTCACCACCGGCGTTCAGGATAGAAAGACTTTACCCTTGAATTTGGCATAGAAATCGGATTATTTCAATGGAAGTGGATGATCCCATGCTCTGTCTTTCCAATCCTTCAGCCATCCAAGGCTTTCAATGTTCGCTACGGCCCAAGGTATGATTGTAATCATGGATTCATTTTTAAATAAGTTTAAATCGCAGTCCAAATCGTCAGAGCCACTACCCCCGGGCATGCACCATTTTCGATCCGCTCACGATGATCCAATACCGTACCGATTGCATCTCCGTCTGGAAAAGGATGGTCACGGACTCTTGATACTTAACGCATCCACCATCCTGCACCTCAATCCAACCGCGGCCGAATACGCCTACCATCTGATTCACCAAACTCCTGATGACCAGGTTGCTGAGCAAATCACGCAGCGCTATCGGGTAAGCAAGCAGCAGGCCGTTGATGATATGCGCGACATGCGCCAGAGGATTAACGAGATCATTCTTGGAAAAGCCTCCGGTGTCGATGCCTTTCTGAATTTTGACCATCAATCTCCAGATTCAATCGCTCTATCCGCACCCTATCGCCTTGATTGCGCCGTGACCTATCGCATGCAAGAGAATAATCGCAATCCATCGCCAGAAGAAGGGAAAGCTGAATTAGGTACCAATGATTGGAAGTTAATGCTCGATATGGCATGGCAGGCCGGGATTCCCCATATTATTTTCACTGGAGGTGAGCCGACGCTGCGAGAAGATTTGCCGAACTTGATCCGCCAATGTGAACACAATGGCCAGGTCGCAGGGATGGTAACCGCCGGAATTAAACTTGGCACTACGCGTTATCTTAGCAGACTGCTTCAAGCGGGACTCGACCAGGTGTTTATCCTCATGCAAACAGATGATTCACAGATATGGGATGCGATTACCAGCTTGCTTTATTGGTCCGAAATTCTTACTCATGAAATCATGATTGCGGTTCATATCACGCTATCGAAATACAATGTCACGCGGATTCGAGCGCTGCTTAATCGATTGGCAGAAACCGGCGTTCACAACTTATCCCTCAGCGTAGATGATAAAGCGCTAGCGGAAGATCTGTTTTCTGCGCGAGAGCGCGCCGACGATCTGCATTTCAATTTAGTCTGGAATTTGCCCGTTCCCTACGCGCAACTTAACGCCGTCGCACTCGAGTTGGAGGCCGCCGGTGAAGTGGCGCAGCGCAGCGGTCCAGCTAGAGCATCGCTCTACGTTCAGCCCGATGGGACTTTGCACACCGAAAAGCGTAGCAAGCATATCTTGGGCAACCTTCTCAGCGATCCATGGCACGCGATCTGGTCCTTCACGTAGCATCGAGCCATTTGTGCCCTCGCAAATTTATGACCCAGGGCATTTTCAAAGATCCGCTCTGATCAGCCAAAATAGGTCGCTTTGAGGATCCCCTCCATAAGCGACGTTGAGATCGAATCTCCTTCAAAGATGGTTTCAAATTCATACAGTTTCTCGGGCATCGCCGTTTTCATGCCCACCATTATTTCGGACGCCCATTGTGCAAAAGTAAGGCCACCGCTAAGTTCAATTCGCTCACCATCCGTGGATCGCAGCCATGCGGGGTGATAGGAATATGCGCCATCATCCAAGTACTTGTCAAAATCGGAACCAAGCAGGATCAGCCCAAAATTGTGATCAAAAACACGCTCGCGATCTTTAATCAACTCACCCTCTGATCGGGCCTCCAGCGGAGCGCGCTTGATAATTTGAGCGTAATAATCGCGTGACTCTTCCAATCCAAACCCGCCAAGCCGCGTGACCACCGATTGCACAAAGGGGCGCATCACAATGCCAAAATCAACTTCAAATATAGATTTTGGCCCTTCCTGTTCAAGCAGTTCCAGAAACAACTCTTCAAATGGGTGAATGGCAACTTTCAAATTCTGCGCGGCCCGCCGGCGCAAGTCGGCGCGCACTTCCGAAGTTGCAGCTTTTCTCCTCGTTTGCAATGAATGTTCAACTTCCACGGAGAGTGGACTGTCAGCAACTTGTTTGAGGATTCGCTTGTGGAGCATTCCCAAAATGGCGACAGTTAGGGTGATGTTGAAAGGCTTGCCGAGCAGGATTCCTGCCTCCGCCGCCGCGAGCCCACGCTTTATTCCACCACCCTCCATGCGCACAATAGCTACTTCGTAGACTTCATTCGCCCTTACCCGTTTTTTCCGAAGCCAATACCCCAGAGGGACCAGCAGGAGCGTGAAAATTATTTGCGCGAGCGGGCTCCGTAAGAACAGAATGATCAAAGCAACCGATAGGATTGCGAATATTGTTTTTCCAGATTTTCGTGTAAGACCTAGAAAAACTCTTCCCAGAAAGACCAAAAATAATGCGCCCAAAATAAACCGAGCAAGCGTGGATTGTTCAAAGATTTGAAGTACTTCAGAGAGCATTTCAAGCCGTCTGAGTGCGAAGGATTTAAATATGGAAAATATAGGGCGAGGACGACTTCTTCAATTTAGTCCAACAGATCTTCGATTCGGATCAACGGCATGTCGCCGCTTGAGCGCACAGTCGTTTTTATAAGGCCTGGCGAGGGGACAAAACCCCCATTTGGATTATGAATAACTCCAGGGAGATCGCCGTTAATAATTCCGGCTGTTGGTGAATGGCCTCGGATTTGCTGGGCTGCTCCACCTGTCTCACAACTGCCACTGCATCCCGAGCAACCACCGCCACCCTGATTGGCGACACGGCCCCCATCGCGCGCCTCTCGTTCAATCCGGCACCCCCCTCCACAAAGAGCAAGATCGGGACAGTGATGATATTTTTCTGGGAGACCTGCCCAAAGAGGGTCGTCTTCACGATCGCGGAAAGAGCGGAAGAGCTCCCCCATCCAAATTTCTTCCCACGGATCATGGAGGATGTTTCCCGCTGAAACGTAGTAGGACTGGCAGGGCAAGATGTCACCGTTGGGTTCGATACACATCGAGTATTCGCCGGCGTTGCAGCGCTTGGCACCCACTTCCAATTCAACTGGGGAGAGGCGGTAATATTCGGTTGGCGTATACCAAAGAAAACGCATGCCCAATTTTTCGGCATGCTCGCGCACGCGCACAAGCAATGGTGGCATTTCATTTTCAGCGATCGCCGATGGATGGGCAAACCCGCCTCCGGAGTAAATCATGCCGTTCATAGCAAATGTTTGAATTCCAAGATCGAAAAGGAAATCGATGATCTCTTCCGCGTGATCCATATTGTTGCGCATGAGGGTCGTATTGGTTATCGCGTGCACGCCACTCGCTACGGCGTTTTCAATCCCGCGCACGGTCTGATGGAATGATGTTGCGCCCATCATCGCGTTGTGGATTTCCGGGTAATTTGATGCCAGGGTAATTTGGATATGATCCAGGCCACTCTGGGCGATCTTCTCCATGAAGGGCTGATGCGCGATGTGGCGCCCATTTGTATTCAACCCCACGGTCATCCCCAGATCATCTGCATAGCGAATGATGTCCAGGAGATCGGGATGCAGCGTGGCTTCGCCACCCGTGAGAATTACCTGCGGGATTCCTAGCAGAGCAACCTTATCCAATACCAATTTCCACTGATCAAACGGAAGCGAGGGCATGGCCAGTCGATCGGTCTCGTTATAGCAATGTGGACATTGATTGTTGCAGCCATAGGTTAGTGCGATATCGACTTTAAAAGGAGCATTCACCTTCAAGCTAAAAAGCGGCGATACATCGAGAGAAGCCGTGAGCGCACAAGTGCGACAATCGATCTGTGGATCTTTGATTTGCTCGATCATGGTATAGATTTTCGAAATGTCGCCTTCGATGTTCTCTGCTTCTGCCGTACTGAATTTTGCCAGGAGTTTTGTGCGCGCTCGTGCTTGCGGCATTTCATCGAGCGCCATTTTGGCGATGAGGGCAGCATTAGTTGAGAGGTGAATTACGTCCGTGACATCTACAAAAAGGACCCCGGCGCCCCCTGGTTCTATTCTTAAATGAATGCGCATCCTGCTTCCGTCAGGATATTGAATCCGATAGGTATGCGGGCCCTCGAGCGGTTGCTATAAAGGATGAAACAAATCTACGAATCCATTGAGATCATCGCGCAATCCCGTAGACAAGCGCGCGGCCAAGGAGGATGACGTTTCATTGGTCTGTAGCTGGGTGTGACGATGATGGACTGCCATAGTATTGTCCCCGTATAGATGCCTTGATCTGCGTAGCAAGCGTTGAATTGCAGAAACACAAGAAATGTAATTCAAGTCTACCTTCCCATAATTAGCGAATGAACAATGGTCAATATTTCTAAGGATGATAAATAGGTCCGTCTGTCCGGCAGCGCGGAACACTGCTCAGGTGGTCAGGAGGATCGTGTTTGCAGAGGGATCATCGATCCGTATTCCCGAATGGGTTTCTTCGTGAGGAAGATCGGCTTGCTTAATTCGATCTCGTATTTGAATGTACGCAGTTTCATCCTCGAGCTTGAGTACAAAATAACGCAGCCCAATGCAATCTGCAGGTGGTGGCGGGGCACCAACACCAACCCATGTATTGATACCCAGATGATGATGGTATCCATCCGTCGAAAGAAACGAGGCGCTTTTCCCAAAACGCAGCATAAGATTAAAACCGATCACATCTTGATAAAATGTCTCTGATTCTGATATTTGCGCCACGTGCAAATGAACGTGACCTATGATTGTCTTTGAGGCAAGGCCATTCCAATTATCGCCATCTGCTTCAGCTAAGAGATCCTTGACGTCTAATGGATCGGTTGCCATTTGAATTTGGCCATTCACGAACGGCCATTCATGGCGCGGCCTGTCGCGGTAGATCTCAATCCCATTGCCATCAGGATCGGCCAGGTAGATGGCTTCGCTCACGAGATGATCGGCAAATCCTCCGATGGGAATTTTCATTTCAATGAGATGTTGCAAAGAATGCGCCAGATGTGCGCGCGAGGGGACGAGCACTGCGAAATGGTAGAGACCCGTGGTTCCCAGGCTGCGCTGTGCCCTTTTATTTTCTAAGAGCACGAGCAAATCATTCTCACCGGCGCCCAAGGCTGCCGTTGATTCTGTCTGGTGGTGGACTCTAAAACCAAGTCCATGTTTATAAAAGATCAAGGATTGCTCAAGGTCATTAATCGTGAGATAAACCGCATCGATCATTTTGCCTCCCGCACGCTGTTCAAGCGCCCATTTCTTCAATGTATTCGAGCGATTGATGGCGGAAATAAGTGTTGTAGAGATCGGCGTAATGCCCGCCCTGAGCCATTAATGAGGCATGGGTTCCCTCCGCAAGGATGCGGCCGTGATCCAGCACAATGATACGATCGGCATTCTGAACGGTCCATAATCGATGGGCGATAATCACCGAAGTTCGATCACGCATCACGGAACGCAACCCTTCCTGAATTTGCGCCTCCGTAAACGGATCAACACTCGCCGTGGCTTCATCCAGGATAAGAATAGAAGCGTCTTTCAACAATACACGTGCCAGGGCAATCAGCTGTCGCTGTCCCATCGACAAGTTGGACCCGCGTTCATTGACTCTCGTCTGCAGACCTTGTGGCAACGCCATCAACCATTCGCCGTTGCTGATATGTTCTGCGGCCTGATAAACCTCATCGTCGCTGGCCCCAGGTCGCGCGTTACGGATATTTTCAGCGACGGTGCCAGAAAACAAGAAGGGTTCCTGTGGAACCAGCCCCAGGTGCCTGCGGTATTGGGCCAGGTTCAAATTGCGGATATCCTGTTGGTCAATTCGTATTTCCCCGCTTTGAAATTCGAAAAATCGGGCAATGAGATTAACGATGCTGCTTTTCCCTGCGCCGGTATGGCCAACCAGCGCCAGTGTCTCGCCCGGTTTTATCAAGAGCGAAAAGTTGGAGAGCACCTGCTCTTTGTCTGTATAGCTGAAATTCACCTGCCGAAATTCGATCTCGCCACGCACTTCCTCAAAAATGAGATTCCCACGTTGAACTACCTTTGGCGCCAAATCAATCAAGGCAAATACGCGTTCTGCCGCCGCTAATCCATCTTGAAACTGGCTCCAGAAAGAGGCGATGCTCATCATGGGGAACCAAAAAAAGGCGACGGCTTGCATAAAGAGATACCACTCTCCAGGTGAGATATCCCCCAAACTCACCCTTTGTCCCCCAATGAATACCAATACAGCCGTCCCAATCCCAGACGATAAACCCATGATAGGAAATATGGTGACCAAGGTCAGACCGCGGCGCAATCCGACTTGATAAGCCTGTCGATTGATATGAGCAAAAGTCTCGTAAATTGCGCGCTCTTTGCGAAAACTCTTGGCAATCATAATCCCACTTATCGATTCCTGAATTTGTGCATTTATTTTGGCGGTCACTCTTCGGGCACGCTGGGTGACCCTTCTGGCAACTCTTCTGAAACTCAGAGCGAACATCATGGCGATAGGCACCATTAAGTAAAGCAACCCCGTGAGCAATGGGCTTATCGTGAGCAGCCAAACTGTCATGACCAAGGTTATCAATACCTGACTAAGTAAGTTGACAACCAGGCTCACCACATTCGAAAAATCCTGCGTATCCGAGGTCAGTCGGCTCACGATCTTACCCGAGGGATGCTCCTGGAAGAACGACATGTCATGTTCGATGGTCGCTTGGAATACGTCCGCACGCAGTTGCAAAACAACATCGCCAATAATCCGCGATGAGACCCACTGCTGAATGAAATTGGCCGTCCATGCCAGGCTGCCAAAAAACAAGACTGCCCCACAAGCCAAGGCCATCGCCCGAATGGATGGGTCAACAGCCACAATGTCAATTGCCCTGGCGATGGCAATTGGAACTGCGCTTCCAGCGAGCGAGTTAAGCGCCAAAACAAAGACAACCAGCGCTATTTTTTTACGATGCTCAAGAAAATAGACCGCAATGCGGGCGAGCAGATCGCGATCGCGATATTCTCGATCATATGATTCAGTTCCCAAACCGTCGAGAACAAATCCCATTGACGCTTAATCTCCCGTGTTAGTTGCTTGCGTTTTGTTTGGCGGGTCAGATTTTTCGTAGCCTGCAAATACTCGGGCATATTCTGGGCTGCGCTCGATTAATTGCTCATGGCTGCCCTGGTCAACGATCTCGCCATCGCGCAGGACAAGAATGCGATCGGCCCATCGGATTTGGCTCAATCGATGCGTGATCAGGAATGTCGTGCGGCCACTGCTAATACGTTTCATCGCGCGCTGAATTCGATCTTCTGTGGCACTGTCGATGGCGCTCGTGCTATCGTCGAGGATCAAAATTTTTGGGTCTGTGAGAAAAGCACGCGCAATCGCAATACGCTGTTTCTGGCCTCCAGAGAGCGTGACCCCGCGCTCGCCAATTTCGGTGTTGTATCCCTCTTTGAATGAGCGGATGAATTCATCTGCTTGCGCTTCTCGGGCCGCCGCCCGAATCTTCTCCTCGCTTGCTCCTTCTTTTCCGAAGGCAATGTTTTCAGCAATGGTGGCAGAAAAAAGAAAAATGTCTTGCTCAATAATTGAGATCTGCGAACGCAAGGATTGCATGCTCCAATCGCGAACGTCTTCACCATCCACTTTCACAACACCCGATTTTGCATCGTAAATTCGATTGATGAGCCGTGTCAGGCTGGTTTTCCCCGAGCCCGTCTGCCCAACGATCGCGATCGTCTCACCGGGCCTCGCTCTGAAACTAATATTCTTCAGCACGAGCTTGCCGTTATAACCAAAGCTGACATTCTCGAAATGAACTTCACCGTGTATAGGCTGCGCAATTCCCTCCAGGTTTTCATCCAATTCCGTCTCAGCGTTAATAAGAAATAACATTCGGCGCGCCCCTGCGAGCCCGAGCTGCACCAAGTCAAATGAAAATAGCGAGATAAAAGTTGGGAATCGCAATCCGCCCATAAGCCCCATAAATCCCACCACTTCTCCTAACGTGATCCTTCCTGCGTTCCAAATGAGCAAGGCATGGAAAAACCCAATTGCCCAAAATAAGTTAAATACCAGCATGGGCCAATAACGTGCTTGAATTTCCCCATGGCGCACGAAAAGATCGCGGTACTTGCGCGCGCTGTGGATGAACTTGTCTTTTTCGTAGCCCTCCATGACGTTCGCCTTGACCACTTCAATGCCGGCGATAGCCTCGGCCAAGCCGGCATTCATGACACCAAATTGATCGCGCATGGCAATGCTAATGGGGCTGAGCCGCTTGTTGTAATCCGCGAGGGTGATGCCGAGGAAAAATGTAAAAATCAGGGGCGTGAGCAGCAACTCTGTCTCGAGCGTGTTAATAAGGATGATGGGCACGATAAGGTTTAGCAGCGAATCGGTGATCAGCATCAACCCTGGACTAAACATCAAATTGAGCGCGCTCACATCATTCGTCGCCCGCGCCATAATGTCCCCTATACGTTGTCGGCCGTGGAACGTTTGACTCTTACCCAGCAAGCTGACATAAAGTTCATGGCGTGCATCGCGTTCGACCCTTTGCGCAAGAAATTCGCCGGCGTAATTGCGAAAGAGGCCGCTAATTCCCTGTACGCTTGCCGCACCAAAAACGATGAGCGCTGCAGGTAAAAGATCACTTGTTGTCCAATTCAACCTCGTAATCAGGTCGAACGCCCTTCCGATAAAAATCTGGACGTAACTAAATGCAAAGTTGTTTGCCAGGGCGGCGATGATCATCAGGATTAAGAAAATTGGGTGACGCAGCACATGGGAAATGATCCAGCGCACGGGGGAAGTTCGATTGTAGGCATGTTCATTTTCGAGGGAGAATTCTCGAACGGCCAACTTTGCCTCCATATTTCTTGGACGGGCAATTATACCTGTCACTCCAAAGATAAGATCCTCCACAGCAAGGGGGCGACTGCGGAACAATGATACTCGGTGGAACGCTTTGTCAGTCGACCGAAGAAACAAAAAACAACCCATGTCCGCAACAAGCTACACGGGTACCTTTGGCATTTTCCCATAGTCGGCAAAGGGTTGCCTATAGGTTGATTAAGCTTGGGTTGTGGGTCCTTGCTTGAGTTCGCGTAGCATATTGCAGAATAAGGCACCTTGTTCAATGGCATCATCCAGGGCAACGTGCGTATGCGGTAGTGCTTCAAACCATGCATCGGGCATATTTCCTTTGTGAGCTTCCAGGAATTCAATACCCAGGATTGCCATGGCAAGTGTTTTCATGTCGAGCGCCGAATGCCCAAAAGGGCTGTGGCCTGCAAATTGGATGAGGTACCAATAGATAAACATAAAGTCATATGCTGCTGGATAGGCAACAAACACGGGTTTCCCGGGAAGTTTGTTAAGCCAGTCAACATACTCCGGCATGGCTTCTTCGGCCGGGCGAAGATTTTGCCGGTTTGCTGCCCAGGCCTCAGGGTGCGCATCCCACCAGCGCATCACTGCGGGATCACTTGAAGCGTTGGGCAGCGTCTCAAGATTGGCTTGAAAAGTATCCAGCAGGATATTGTCTGCCCCATAGGCCGCAGAGGCGAAACTGAGCATTGAATACTCACCGGGGATGGGACCATCGGCCTCAATATCGGTGCTCACATAAATTTCCATTGCATTTTCATCCTTGATTTACTACCGGATCATGAGCATAAGCCATGCCGCAAAATATAGCGGGTGCGCGTTACCGAAGCGGCCATCTCGATCGAATTTTCAAGCGCGCCTGGCTGTATTACCCTCCCACGGATGGAACTTCCCGGGACACATAACATCCCACACGTGAAGGATGATCAAGCACACTGAACGCTCCGTCTATCCCTCGCAGGGTCCATAGGACGAATAAATCACCAGCCGCCGCCAATATAAAGAAGAGACCGAAACTCGCCAACCATCCATTCCCACTAACCAAAGCATACGTATACGGTAGGAAGCCCAGAATAAGGGCAGGGAGAAAGGTGCCTGTGCGATAAACCGAAGCCGGTGTTGGAATCCTTAAGTGCGCGTAGGGCGATAGTGTGCGGATATAAAATCCGAATTTAATGTCTTTTAGCGCATGATGGCCAGCGAGCAGCCAACCGAATGCATGCAGCAGTTCATGCAGGGGTATACCGATGACGATCGCAGGAATAAAGCTGCGCAACTCCGTGAAATTCTGAAACCCTGACCTCAAGTTATCCCCATCCCATAACCATGCGTAAGCGATGGAGAGCAAGATCACAAGCGGCAAAGTCATCAGCAGCATGCTTCCCGATGCTCTTGCGATATCTCTCGAAAGATCCACCCATTGATCGGCATCGAACGCAAGCTCATTCACTGGATCAATACCAAAAGCAGCAACGTCAAATCTTGGGGCGTCATCAATTGCAATAGTACTTTGGCAAATTACGCGGGGCAAGTGCACGACAGGTGAGCGAAGATTTCGAGAACTTGGCAATGAGGAGCTTCTAGATGTGAGCTCCACAAAGATCGGCGATTGAGTCAAGTGAAAAATTGGTCATGGGATGAGATTGCCTCTTCGATAACCCCCACTCCCCTTGCTGCCAATATAAATGAGATCCTCAACGCTATCAACGCTTAGGCTCTGCACAAATGTGTTCACCATACCGGAGTCCCTCAGGATCCAGGTGGCCCCTTTATCGTCCGTGACATACAGACCTGCGTCTGTTCCGGCATAAAGCACATTCGAATTTGAAGGATGAACGGATACGGCATATACACGCAGGCCACTTAAGCCGGTTTCGTTCCACTGCCCACCAGCATCACTGCTCGAATACAAGCCGATTTTTGTCGCCGCATAAAGCTGGTTTTCTGTATTGGGATCAAAATCGATTCCATAAACGCTGCTATTATTTAAGCCGCTGTTCCTAATGATCCAACTATCCCCGCCATTAAGGCTCATCAACACGCTTCCCTGTTCGCCAGTTAGCCCGGCGAAAAGTACTGCTTGGTTGTAGGGATCGATCGCCAATGCAAATACACCCACACCTCCCAACCCTGTGGCGTTCCACGAGGTTCCACCATCAAGACTCTTGAACACACCGTCCGTTCGTGTTCCGATGTAGAGACTCGCAGAATCTACGGCGATCGACAGAATCGATTGTGTTGTTCCTCCAAATGAAAATGCGGGGAATCTATTTTGCGGAGAGCGAAATTGCTCAATTACGCCCTCGTCGATGATATCCACAGGGATCCTGGTATCGTAGTGCAGAAGAAAACCTTCGCTGAACCCGGAAAAAGACGGCAATCCGGAATTACTGCTGTTCCAGGAATTTCCCGCATCAATGGATTTATATATCCCGCTGCTGTTTGTGGCAGCATAGAGAATGAGCGGATTCGCTGTGTCCATAGCTAGGGCGTTAACGCCTTTATCTGCCAAACCGGAATTGGCTTCCTGCCAGCTTTCTCCTTTATCCGCGGATACATACACACCCCCTCCAAAGATGCTCGCGTAGAGCATTGATGGAGAGCCGGGGGCTACAAGCATGGACGTAATCGATGTCGCTATCAGGCCTGCGTTTGATCGATCCCACGTCGTCGCCTGATCCGAACTTTTATAAATGCCATCCCCCGCCGTACTGGCATAAATGGTGGTGCTGGAGTCAGGATCAACCGCGACGGCATAAATAAAATCGGGGCTTAAGCCGGCCGAATTCCAGCTCATACCCCCATTCGTTGTTCGATAGACCCCTTTGAAATAAGAAGCGACGTACAGATTTTGGGTTGCATTCGGATCGATTGCCATGGCAAAAACTTTGGCGCCATTCAGTCCACTGCTCATGCTTTCCCATGTAACCGCGCCATCCGTCGACTTATACACAGCACCACCGTGCCAAGTGCCAACGTAAAGTGTCTTTGGCGTTTGCGGATCAATAATTAATTCCCTGGTGGCAAGATCGCCCAGACCATTGTTGTAAGCATTCCAATTTGCACCACTGTCGAGGCTCTTATAAACTCCCATAGAATGTGTGGCGGCATAGAGCACATTGGGATGCGTCGGGTGAACGGCAACTTCGTACACCCAATCTTCACCCAATCCTGCATTGGATTCCATCCAGCTAGCTCCGCCATCCACGGATTTGTATACACCACCTCCGTAGGGTGGGACGCCTCCCGGGCTGCGTGTTCCGGCATACAGAATGTTTGTTTCCAGTGGGTCAATAGCCAGGGAATAAACGATCGCATCTTGATTCAAGCCAGAACGCGCTGCGGCCCAGCTCAAGCCGCCATTTAGGCTTTTGTAGACACCATCGGTTTGTGTACCAAGATAGATCGTAGCCGACCTAACTGGGTCGATGGCCACCGCGTTAATGAAGAGATTGTCCAACCCATCATTGATAAGCATCCAGGTCGCTCCACCGTCGAAGCTCTTATACATCCCCGATCCCCACGTTCCTGCGTAAATAACATCTGAATCACCGGGATCAATAGCCAGGCTCACAATGTGCCCGCCTTCAGGCCCCAGAGATCTGAATTCAGACCCTTGCGCTATCAAAGGCAAAAAAACCGTCATTAACGGAGCACTCTGCGCTTCTCGTGTTGGTGAAACTGAAAGCAACAGCAGAAGCACCGATAGGACCAAGGTTCGAAGCAGAAATTTCAGCCTGTGCATAAGTCCTCTAGGATCTTGCAAGTGATTCTCATGAAAAACAATTGCCAATTGGATCCGCTTGTTTCCCATAAGTATGGATCGAAAAACTTTTCTACGCAGTGAGCAAGAAGTGGGCCATTCCTTGGTTGATGTAGTTTCATGCGAGCTGAAGCTGCGAACCGAAGTACGAGGCAGTGGCGCTTTCGCGGTAATCTAGTAGTTTAATGATGCTCGAATATTTATAAATTCTTGGCGTGCAATCAGTCCGCGAAGGGCAATGTATACACTCTTTAATTCGAAGAGCGTCGTGGGTCTGCTTCGGTATTCTAGAGCAATATTCAATTTCGTGTGATTCACTTGCCTCCAAGCGAATAAGAATTACGAATCACATTTTTTAGCCTACTCGCCAAATTACGACCTCGCCGCAAGAAACGAGTCGCAACTACCCAAGCCACCCCTGCGATTTTCCACCAGCCGCGATCAACCTGGACGGATTTGCCATTTCGTTGGCGATGAAAGACTTCGCCCAGAACTTGATCCTCCGAGATTTCCTCTTGGATGGCGTTCATCGCATCCCCTCGAACGCTCAATCGCCAAATCCCATCGGTAAATGTCTTTCCAATGATGCGGTGGGCGAGCAGTTTGTGATCCTTCGATTGATAAAAAACGATCTGGCCCACTGTCCAATGCCCTTGTTCCATAGGGCGCACAGTGAGAATATCCCCATCCCTGATAAAGGGACGCATGCTGGAACCGTAGGCCTTAAATTTTACGGCCTCGCCACGCGCAAGAATTTCGGTTGATATTGTGGCGAACTGCGAATGCCCGACCAGCAGCTCATTCATCGCGCGACAATCTGCTCACGGGAAAAATATATTTGCAGCGAAATTTGAACGCATTTCTTCGCATTCGACTAATGTCCATTCAACGCAAAGGTTTCCAGGAATTGGACCACGTCGCGCGCTGGTTTGAACTGGAATTGGTAGGCCGGGACGGACTCAATCAAGCCTTCACATAAATGCAGTATTCGAGGCATCACGTCTTCATCGAACCAAGGCACCGACAATACCGGAATTAATTTTGCCAGTACATCCATTGGCTCAAGTCTATGCGCATCATTTTTTTCCCCATGCTGCAGAAAGAAAACCCCCGACAGCGGGGCGGACTCATTTAATGCAATTCCCGCCTCGCCTGGCCAGGGAGTTCCGAACATCTTGAAATCATTTCCGATCCTTCGCAGGAAAATGCGATCATCGCTTAAAAGCCGAAATCCTCTCTGCGCGCCCAGAAATTGGCGAATGAGCGTGCTTTTCCCTGCACCTGATATCCCCGGGAAGATATAACCTTTTCCACGAATCTCAATTCCCGCGGCATGGATTAGCACACCGCCCCGCGAAGCAAGATGATACATTAGCAAGAGTTGATCTAGAGGGTACTGGATTGGATTAGCTATGAATGCGCCGTTTTCCATAAACACCGAAGGATTGCAATATACGGTCACATCGCTGCATTTGGAATCAAATGTAGCCTGCCAAAATGGCTTGCGCTTGCTCGCCTGGGGATTGAAGAGAAGTTGATATTCATCTTCCTTCCGATAGAGAGACCAGGACTCGTCGCTGTCAAATAATGGCGATAGATTTCCTAATCCTGGAAACGCTTCTGTTGTCAGTTCAATCCTAATATCTGGCGAGTCGGTGGCCTCGCCCAGAAATGGACGATAAGGTTCATGTATTGCATTTGGCTTTATGGGAAATTCGGAAGAGGTGCTGATCTGGAGTCCAGCAATCTTGAGGTGCAATCTATGTTTCACTTTACCATAGGACAGCAATTCACTCAGGTCAGGAGCCGCTGAAGAAAACGCCCATGGCCTCGCAAGGACCCAGTGGACCGGGCGTACTATCGCTTTTGCAGCCCACACTGAGCACTTCGTTGAGCGCCAACTCGATCGTAAGCAGCTTTGGCTTTATATAGGCTCGTTTGGCTTCATTATCCTTCTTTTTTGTATCCATAAGCACCTCAGATTACTGGATCACCGCGAGTTCTTCAAGCTGCAACAGCTCAATTGCTTGCGCTCGAAGATGACCCGTGGAACATACATATTCGGATTTTATGTATTCCTCGCCGTTTTCAAGATCAGAAAACGCAGGACAGGAACCGCACACGCTTCGATTGGAGCATGAATTGCACCCAAAAGAGGCGGGGGCTTTCACTTCGCGAATAAGTGCAATCTCATTCTCCCAACCGGTACTAAAATCACCGTCCGCAAGATCGAATTGGTAGCGTTCGGTCATAATACAGGCTTGCAACTTACCGTAGGGAGTGACGTGAAAATTAGTTAAGCCAGCACCACATTGGTAAAGATTATCATTCATCACCAAAGATTCTGATCTGTTTTTCAATTCTATCCATTGTTCGCGGCGCGCGGGGCTCGATAAATCGGCGGCGACCGCTTCTTCGGGCGTGACTCGATATTGCAGAGGCGTCTTATCGCCAGCCAATGTCGGGAAAATTCCAGCATCGAAGCGGAAATTGACGCCATACTTATCGGCAAAACCCTCAATCTCATCCAATTCTGCTTTGTTCTGCTGCATGAGCACGGTTTTCAGCGAGAAATTAATATTGTTATCGTACAGCCTTTGAATGCCTGCAATGCAACGGTTATAAGATCCTTTGACATCGGTGATGCGTTCGTAGGTTTCCTCCCTCGCACCATACAGGCTGACCTCAACATTGCTGGGGGGAAGCTCCTTAAATAGGCGAATGATGCGATTGGTGACCAGAGTTCCGTTGGTGAACACGGTAACCAATAAGCCCTTCTCTTTGGCATACCTGTAAATCTCGGGAAAATCTTTCCGCAGAATGGGATCTCCACCCGTGATCAAGAGATACAGGCAGCCGGCGGCGACAACATCGTCGATCAGCGTCTTCACTTCTTGGGTTCCGATTTCCTGGTCCTTATTGCGATGGTATTCTTCCTGAGGGCCCAGGTAGCAGTGCACGCAGCGCAAATTGCAGCGCTTGGTTAGTTCGATGGTTCCTGAAATGGGCACGCGCTGCTGGCGAACCTTGCGTCCAAGTTCCTGCATGAAAAGTTGTGCCGACTCCATAATGTCGGTTTCTGCATATTCCATAAAAATTAGACCTCCACGACCAATTCTGCTGCGATCAACTCTTCTAGAAGTTCAACCAGATCGCTATCAGCTTCATTTTTCGAGACCTCGAAATCCTCGAAAATTGCGGCAGCAATTTGATCTATTACCGTATCCCCATCCAATTTTTCCCAAACATAATCCGCCACAGGGTTGAGAGCGAAAATACGCCGCATATCTGCCAGGTGACCCTTGATCGGAACCAAGAGGGTTTCACCAACGATCGCACGTGAGACAATATGCTCATTGCGCTTGTAGCGCTTCGCCCAAAAATCAGGCTGAGAATCCAGGGTTTTTGAATTCTCACCCATCTTTAAAGACCACGAATGCTAACATATTCCATAATTTTGCGCTATTTCATTCATATTTATATAGTATGTTCATTTAATTCTTACTGCGCCTATTGCCCCACAAGATTTATCCTGAGCGCCGGATCCCCCAGCAGGGTGAACATCTCCAAGATCGAGAAAGTATTGCTCGATGATGCCGCGTACGTTTCGAGCGCATTCAGGATTGCATCGCCCAGGAGAACATCGCCACTCTGGAGAACTGACTGGAAGAATTGGTCGCCCAAGATTTTCGCATCGCGGTTGAGCGACAAACCGGTGGGTGCCCAGACCGCCACCGCCCCGCCCCCTGCTTTCGTCACCAAGGCTTCTCCCAGTGATGTAAACCCAGGCAACTCATGGCGGCCAATGTTGCAGGTCAGGGCCGTAACCACAGGTAATTTTGAACCATTGCTGAGCGAGGCCACATCTGCCGTTGTCAGCAAACCTTCCTGGGCCAAGCGATCCACACCACCATGCCCGATGAAATTAAGCAGCGCGGCGCCATCATTGATCGTATCCAGGAGCGCCTGGCGTGCCTCCCCAATCGATTGCTGGGAAAGATAAATCTTCTCCACTGTGTAACCCGGATCAAAGAGCCCGGCGAGATCATCGCTGTCGGCGGGGAAATTCCCTCCCGCATCAGGATCATCCGCCAACAGAACCACTTCATTGCGCCAATCCCCTGTTGAGCTCTCATAGGCGATAATTTTAGCGATCACCTGTGCCAGTTGGTCAGGCGAAACAACAGGCAGCCGCCCAATCGCTATTTCCGTCAGACCATCACTACCGACGACATCCCCAAAGAGATTGTCTGCAGCAAAGATTCCATACGGGGTGCCCACAAGCAAAGTGGGCACGATGTTTTCACCATAGCCAAGGTAATCCTTAAAGTCGATCGTCGCCGATCCTGCGAGGAGCACATAAGCCGGTGCACTGGACCAATTCTGGTAGGCATACGTTAGAAACTCGTGCACTGCTTCAGGTTCGGCAATGCCATGATTGAACTCGTCGTAGATGTCCTGCAGATCGACAACCAGCGCGTTGTGGCCCAGCCCTTGACGATAATCGGCCAGCGTTTGTGCCACGTCCATAAATGTATTGGGCGTAATGATGAGGTAGTCGGCAACATTGGCTGTGCTTCTCAGATCAGAACCGCTGTCGGAAGTGATCACTGCATCGCCGTCTGCACTATCAAGCGTGATGGCTAAGTAGCGCTTACTCGATCCCTCAGGTTCAAAGCTCACGCTGTGGCTGCCACCTGAAGAGGTGATCGTTGTCGCCTCCACAATTTCTGGAGTGCCTGGATTTGTCACATCAAAAACCATGATTTTATTGCTTGAAAATCCATCAATTGTCATTATCGGCTGATCGAGCCCCGAGGCGTAGAGAGCGTCGTCGACTGCAATGGCATAGCGGTTATAAGCAAGGTCAAAAGAGTCGATAAAGAAGAGGCTTTTCGGCACGCCTGCATCGAGCACGCCCTTAACCTCAATCGTGTTTGCGCCTTCGTTGAGCAATCCCTGATCAAAACCGAAAAGGGCATTATGTGCGCTGGTGCCGTTCCAGCTCGTCTCCCCGATCAGGGTCCCATTCAGGTACACAAGCGCATGGTGATCGGGGTTTGCGCTCGAATCAGAAGCGCCTTGCAGGCGGATAGCGAGGCTAGACGAGCCACTTGCCGCGACCCCCAGGGCATCGAATGTGAAATTTTTCGACCCCAAACTGGGGTGGGCGGCAAGCACATAATCCCAGAACCAGAAATCGAGCGCCGCGTCTTTCAGCACCCCGTTCGCGGGCACCTTGTTGTCCTCGATATGCAGCGCATCGCTGAAGGTCGTTTCTGCACTCAATGCAGTCGGCCCTTCCCCTGCAATCGTTTTCATCCATGTACCCTGGCCATCGGAGATCCAGAAGACATTCTCGTTGGTGAACCTGGAATCTATCTGCGGGGCAAAGAAGTAGATGCCGTTGTTGTTACCTTCGGGCAGATAGGCAATTTGCTCTCCCTGGTTGGTGACTTGCAAACGCTGGTCTTTGATGAGTTCTTTTGCCTGCCACTTTTGAATACTCATTGCAATGGCAATGTCACCTACATCCAGGTGATAGAGGCCTTCATCGTTAAGAAATACCTTGGCCGTGTTTGTAATAACGGGCGTTTGCAGCAACCCGGGTTTGAAGAAGGGGATAAAGATCTTGTATTGGCCGAGAACAGCCGGCTCAACTAGTGATTCCTTTTCAGGTTCTCGCAATGTTGGGACGCTAACGCGCAGACTTTCGTGCGCACTGCTCATAAACGAAGAGGCCATTGGCGCATGGATTGCATTCGAAGCGCCGTGTGCAGTTACCGTGAACGGGCCATAGGTACGTTCGCCACCACTGGTTTCAACTTCCACCAGTTTATAGACGTATTGCTTGCCCGGTGAGGCGCCGATATCCACGTATTGGTACGTGCCGCCTTGCGCAACCGTGATCAGGCCCGGCAGCATTTGGTTGTTTAGTTTGACAAAACGTCCTGCAATCGGATCCTCGCGATAGACATAAAACCCGAGCGTGCCCAGCTCGGCGCTGGTCGTCCACTGCACGACAACTTTGCCGGATTGGGCGAAGGTATTGAAGGAAGAGAGAAAAACGCGTGTGGGCGTCGGGTCAAATCCAAAATCAGCGTGAACGACATTGCCGGCCATGGCCACCGGGTAAGGCGTGACCTGACTGTTGTTATCGGTATCAGGGATACCATCGGTATGCAGCTGCCCATCCAGCTCGCCGTTGTCATCCGTGACAACGACGAAGTAATCGCCGGCGAGCAATCCGAAGAAGTTGTAGGCGCCTCCTCCGGTGGTTAGGGCCGTTCCCAGGAGCGGCTCGGTTGGATCTAATGTTTGGTCGCCATTCGTGTCTTCGTAAAGTGCGAGGGTGACATTATCGACACCCGGTTCGCTGCCATCGACATCCCCATCCGCATTGGTGTCGTGCCAGACCAGGTTGCCGATGCTATACGCGGTACAGGCACCCGCTCCTCCACAAAGGATGCCAAAATCAGCATCCTGATAGCTCTGGTTGCCGGTGAGCGTGATGGTTCCATGGGGATTGGAACCGGTTGACGAGAGAACATACCCAGATGGGATTGTGATGGTGACATCGTAGTCCCCAGAATCAAGGTCGGTGAACATGTAGGTGCCGTCGGCGGCGGTGGTGGTTGTAGCACTGGCGTCCCCACTCAGGGTGACCGTGACACCGCTGACACCAATTTCCCCTGCGTCTTGGACATCATTGTCATTCCAATCGTAAAAAACGGTATCCCCAATCGAGCCTGGAAGGTTGTAGCCGAAATCCACATACAGCGCATCAGGGGAGCCGGTGGTCAGGTTAACCGGCGCAGGGTCGTTGTATCGGTTTATCGTCGGTTCGCCCGGGTCATCGCCCCAATAGGTGGTGATCGAATACCCATCGAGCACACTATTGCTATCAGTGACGGTGACCATGTAAAACTCATCGAGAACAAGTCCCGAAAAGAGATAGGCACCGCTGGCATTCGTGATTGCTGTGGCGATGGAAGGCTCGCCAGGATCGAGTTCGCCGTCCTCGTTGGTGTCAAGATGCAGCGCCAGAGTCACGCCTACTGCGCCGGGCTCGCCTGTATCATCTTCGTCGTTGTCGAGATCAAACCAGACGAGATCTCCAATGGTACCCAACCCCGATTTGAAATAACCAAAATCAGCCAATACGTATATCTGATCGGTAATAAGGCTTATCACACCTGTCGGATTTTGCTGACTCTCGGTCCCAACCGTCAACGTATAGCCCTCCAGCGGCTGCCCAGCGGTAAAGTTGCTTGCCGCTATCTGAATTTGATGATTACCGGCACTAAGACCGGCGAACATGTACCAGCCGGCAGAATCGGTGGTCGTGGTTGTCCCGGTTGGCGTTCCGCTTCCATCAAGCAGTTCCACGAGAACGCCGCTTATCCCCGGTTCGCCCATGTCTTGAAGGCCGTCTTCACTGGCGTCCGACCAGACATAATCGCCGATTGCAGCGCCGGAGGGGGCATACCCAAAATCGGCCGCGCGGTAGTGCTCGCCGTCGTCGAGATCGATGTAATACGCGACGGTATAAATTGCTCCATCACGCTGGATGCAATCCGAACCACAGACATTGTTCTCATAAGAAGTATGATAATCACCTATGGTGGTAATAAGCGTGCTGACAAAGCCAGAGGGAAGCGTGCTCGCGTCCACCTGGACGAGGTAGTACATGTTGCTGAGCATCTCAAACAGATACTCGCCATTGGCGTCGGTGACCTGGCTCTCGATGATGCGCCCATCGCGCGGGTCAATGAGGTTAACCGTAACCCCTTGCAGCCCAGGTTCACCACTATCCTGTACCTCATCACGGTTGATATCCAACCAGACACGATCGCCGATGGAATTCTCCGCTAAGAAGAGATCCGTCGCACAATTCTTTTTCTGTTGGCATTCTTTAGTGGGCGAGTTGTGGTGGTTGCCGATGACGACACCGAAGCCAAAGGTTGCGAAGGCAGCTTTATCAACTTTGATTTCCCAGCCGTTGTACCATTGCCAATCATTACATCCTGCATCCGTGGTCACATAGCTCCCTGAAACTAAGGGGGAGTCCTCCAGAAGATCGGCAGTAGTCCCACATGTGCAGGTACCGGAAGTACAGTACCCCGTGGAGTTAAGGTTGTATTCCATGGGGCTTGAGATTTCAAAATAGACCTGATTAGATGTCGGCCCGTCGAGCCATACTCCATCGTCTCCAGTAAAACCTAGATTCCCATAACCAGAAGGGGTACCAGATTCAACCGATAGTTGATCGACTTGAAAGTGCGCCACGATGTTGCCATCACCATCTTTAAAGGTGAATTCGCCCTGATCGCTCTCCCAGATGTCTTCAAAGCTCCGAAAGCCGCTTGGTCTTGATTCCCAGTGGGTTGAGTTAGCGCCGTAGGAATTGTCGTTGGAATAAAACATGTCCTGGTGGTAGAAGATATAGATAAAATTGGCATCTTCGAGCACATACATGTAGGCCGTGGAAAAATTATCCAAACCCGTTGGGGTGTGGGTGGTCGTGTTGCTATAGCGCGTAATCGTGCCGTAATCGATATAGACTTGATCCAACTTGCCGTCGAGCGTGGGGGCCGTCCATGCAAATGATGTCGCTACACCAATAATCAGCAAAGTGGCAACCGCGAGGAGAACAGCTGCAAATAATCGGAGTTCCTTTTTCCTTACTCGCAATATCCCGCCATTTACCTTGATTGCCTTTGGAGCAAAGCCTCGCATGGCATCTTCTCCTACGTGATCACAATTGATGGGATTGATCGTTCAATGTTCGTGATAATATTTCAGCTCAGACATTCCCGGTAGTAACGTAAACTAATGAATCTATCCACAGGCAAAAAATAATCCATCCTGCGATGGGGTTATTCTAAAAACCAATCTGCACTAATTTAAATTCGAAATGCGGCAGATGGTCAAAAGTCGGATTATCTCCCAATATCAATTCTGACGCAACCCACCCAATTCCGATCTTTTTACTCTTTTTTCAACGCGCAAGAATAGGAAGAACTGGCCGGTTTACGTATTTCAGCTCAGTACGAAGCTAGAATAAAATCGCATTTGTATCGCTACCCTATGGCCCATCATAATTAAAATCCAACAAAAATACTACAGATTGTTAGGTTTCTGCAAGGCGCTTATTGAGGGGAATTTTCGTTCTATTGTTAATGCGCACCGAATGTTCTGATCTATGCCAGATAACCGACCATCCAACCGACGATTTCAATGGAGTGTGGCAGCCGTAGGTTTCCCTCTCTTTGACCGTCTCCCCTAAGAGGTGCGATCATGAGCCCCCATAGAATCTTACGGGCGGTTCAAGCTAACCGAAGGCTAGCCTAGCGCCCAAGGTGCAACGTACTTGAAAAGTGCAATGCACCTAAATCAGCCTCTCAACAATCGTTAAAACGAAATAGAACTTGGCCTGGTTTGTCGGTCTAGGATTTTACGAGGAGGTGCTCTGTAGAAACATCGACTTGCGATGATCGACCATGATGCAGCGGTTCTGAACCACCTTAATTCCTGCGCTCGCCAGTTCTTCCGCTGCTTCGTCGTTGCGGATTCCAAGCTGAAACCAAACCGCTTTCGGCGCCGAAGCGATGATATCAGGCAGGTGTGGTGGAATATCTGCCGCGCGGCGAAAGACATCCACCATGTCGATTTCACCCGGGATATCCACCAGTTTTCGATAGACTTTCTCCCCAAGAATCATCGTCACTTCTGGCTCGTAAACCGGAACTGGGATCACTTCCACACCCGCATCGGCCATGTATTTGGGCACGTAATACGCAGGCCTAAATTGAACCATTTCACTGCGAATACCTAATACGGCAAGCCGGCGAACCGAGCCCGCGAGCTCAAGAATATCTTTTTCTTTGACAATAAGGTTTTCGCGCCAATCCATCTTCCCTCATTTCTTACGTAATAGCATCCATGGTGTGGCTTGGTGCCATCCCGTGGAAAGCATAGATTTTTTCTGAGCATACGTTCGTAATTGAGATTACGCAGACCAAATTCGTAACGAATCTTTTTCAACTAGTTCTTGTTTAAATGGTAACTCTATCGTTCCCACGCTCCTGCGTGGGCGGTCTCTATTTTCGTTCCCACGCGGGAGCGTGGGAACGAGTGGATGGTAACTAAAAGATCCTGTTAGAGTCATTGCCGGCATTCATCCGCCATAGGCTGCACCGTCCGCGGTCAAGCTTCCTGTTTTCCTTTCGCATTCGTTTGCACGTACACCTATTGTGCCCCCCTGAATCACTTTATTGTATAACGCAGGATGACCTTGCTTTTTGATGGCCGCGCCACTTCCACGAATCCGGCCTTCTCGAATGCCGATGGCAACCCCATAAAACTCGATACTGGCGGCATGCGAACACCCTCTTTTGGCACCGTAGGGTAGGCTTCGACTATCTTTCCTCCCTGATCGCGCACATATTCAATCGCCCCACGAATAAGGGCCGCCAACATCCCGCCCTTGCGATATTCCTTACCCACATAAAAGCAAACGATAGACCAGACTGGTGTGTCGTCGAGCCGTTTTAGGACCGGTGAGCGATTAAGCGAACCATAGTGCTCGCGCGGTGCAACCGAGCACCAGGCCGCGGGAACTCCATCTTGATAGGCCAGGATCCCGGGAACCATTCCTGAATCAACAATCTCCTTCATCGCCTTGCGATTACCTGCCCAATGGCGCTCTTCGAATTCGCTGCGTTTCGAACGCCACCACATGCACCAACATCCGGCATAGGCGCCGTTGGGCCCAAAGAGCTGTTCAAAATCGCTCCAACGTTCCTTGGTCACGGGATGAAATGTTAAGAGCGGTTGTTCGGCCAACATCATTTTTTCTCTCGCTTTCCAATCCCACAATCATAAATTAGTTGCAAAAAAACCCGAATAAGTCCTATTATTCGACCAAAATGGAAACCAAAATGTACGGCACATACCATATCCGGCGCTTGGCGGATCGCAGTTGGTTCTTGATTGTATAACGAAATTTCAATGGTTGCGCGCAGCTCACATCTTGCCTCGCCTGGGCGCCGCTTCAACAAGCCGTATACACAAGCACATGATCTGCCTCCCGCATCCAGCCATTAAGGAGCTGCAATGCAGAATTCCCCTGCTACCATCGTCGAGAGAAATAAACAATTTACACTAACGAGTTGGACCGCCCAGGATGCTTGGAACCCCATCTCCATGGTACGCGCAGAGGGGGTCTATTTTTGGGATGAGCAAAACAAACGTTATTTGGATTGGTCCTCGCAACTGGTTAACGTCAATATTGGCCATGGCCATTCCCACGTCAATAAGGCAATTCAAGATCAAATCGAGCGCATTAGCTTTGCGTTCCCGGGAATTGCAACCGAACCGCGCGCAAAACTGGCCGAAATGTTGTCCGATATTGCTCCCGGGAATTTGAATAAAACCTTCTTCACGCTGGCGGGGACGGACTCTATCGAACATGCGATGAAAATTGCCCGCCTTGCTTCCGGTCGACAGAAAATATTTTCGCGCTATCGCTCTTATCACGGCGCGACCTTTGGCTCGTTAACCGCTGGAGGCGACCCACGCGGATTGGCGAATGAACCCGGTGTTCCCTGGATCGTGCATATTCATGACCCCTATTCCTACCGCAGCCCACTTTATCGCGGTCGCACGGTGCAAGAGGGCGATGAGCTCCTTGCAGATTTGATCGAGGATACCGTGCTCTTTGAAGGACCCGAAAATATCGCCGCCTTCCTATTGGAGGGCTACAGCGGTTCGAGCGGCATATTGCAGGGCGGCGAAGTGTACTGGAACCGTATTCAGCAAATTTGTGATAAATACGGGATTTTGCTGATCATCGATGAAGTGATGAGCGGTTTCGGACGGACCGGGGAATGGTTTGGAATCGATCATTACCCCAATGTGAAGCCCGATATCGTTGCAATGGCGAAGGGTCTTACGAGTGGTTACGTGCCCCTGGGTGCGGTAATGGTAAGTGATGCCATCGCCGAGTATTTTGACGAGCATACCTTATGGACCGGATTAACGTACGGAGCACATCCCTTAGGATGTGCTGCAGGAATCGCAAACCTCGAGGTCTATCAAGATGAAAACCTGATTGATAATTCGCGTAAAATGGGCAAGCTCCTGAGACACGGCCTCAATGATCTAGTGGAAAAACATCCTAGTGCGGGTGATGTACGCGGTGTTGGGCTGCATCACGTGATTGAATTGGTGAAAAATAAGGAGACGCGCGAACCGATGAGTGGGTTTAATCAGCCGCTAAGTGAGGGAATGCAGAAGGTGGGTGCATCGCTGCGCGAGCAAGGGTTGAGCACATTTCTCAAGTGGGATTGGATATTTTGCACCCCGCCGCTGGTGATAAACGAGGGACAAATCGCCGAAGGACTATCGATTCTGGATAAAGCGCTGGGGATAGCGGATGACTATTGCAGTTGAGCGCGATTGCCTATGCCCGACCAGGTATAGAAACCTGGTCTGCAAAACATATATTTTTCGTGAGGGGCTGTCCCAAAAGCTCTTTTTGTGATGTTCGCTCAACGAGATCCGGCCGCTAGGGCGAGTGGCCAGTCGCCCTAACACGAGTGAGCAGACTGCGGTGAAGTGAAAAAACCGATTTTTTTTTGGCCTTAAATCGAAAAATGTGTCCTTTTGGGACAGCCCCCTACCGTTTCCCGGCCAGGTGTGTGAACTGTGTTCACTTAGAAACCTGGCCCGCGAAACGCAATCCGCAGTGACAAACGACCTATTGAGCGAATCTGAAGTGCACATCCTGGGCGCAGCCCAGGCTTCTACTTCGGCTGCACAAGCAAAGCTTGTGCACTCCAGAGGAACTTGCGCGAACGCAACGGTCTTGCGCTGAGACTTAACCTCCAAAGTTGCGTTACACCTATGTCTTTAAGTCAAACCCACCCATAGGGCGTTTCGCTGCTGTACACTCGCCAGGTAAAAAAACCGATCATCAAATCCAGGATTCCCGTCAACCAGATGGGGAAAGCAACCCATGCCTGGACACCAAACATCACAATGATGAGCACAAGAAACATACAAATCGAGGCCACACGCTTGCGCACGAGGCGCAGCGTTCCGATTTCAGCAGCAACCTCAGATGCATAGGGGGGGTTGCCCGGAGGCGAACAAGGAGTCAATACGCGGCTGCAGGTTAAAGTGCACCATGGCCAGCAACCCCATCACCACCAAAAGCAGGCCGAATTTAACCGCCAGGGCCGTGTTGGAAAAAATTACGCTCAGCGATTGATTACTCGCCAGGATCAACGCTAACCCCGAGACCAAGGCCGTAAGTTGAAAAATTAAACATGGGATAGTGCGATTCTTAATCGTATTTTCCATAAAAATGTCGACACGGTCTCCCAATGGAGGCCCTAAACGCAACCTTTGGTTAACCATGACGAGGGCATAAATCGGCCATGCCATGAGAACCGCATTGAGAATATGGATAACGCGCAGGATCGCAACGCTCGTGGGCATCCCTTTCCTCCCCTTCCTTTAATTGAAGAGCATCTACTCGAGTAATTTGACGCAATAAAAGTTCCTGTCCCCACATTATGAGGCCTGGCCTCGAATAAGTTAACACCGAATGTCACGTTTTCGCATGCAATTTGCAACAAATATTCTCCTGCTTAGCATCATGATCCCCCGGCGCAGGGCCCAAGAGTGGTAATATGTGCATAATCATCTATAATTTTCGGTTGAGGGAATTTCTCGCTAGATTGAGACTTGTGCTCGCGGATAGGTGCATATTTTGCAGCCGCAAATCCTGCCCACTCTCTGATATTCGCGCGGATAGCTACCCGTTCCCGAGTGCTGGCAAACGGTTGTGAAGAGCAGAGGGACGCGCCAGAGAACGAAGACTTTTCCACTCGACAAATAACAGACCTAAATTGCAACCCCCTCACTCAGCAACTTGTTGACTCTCAGGCACCCAAGCAGAGCCCTTGATAGGGACAAATGGATTGAAAAAATGGGTTACTCGTTTCGCCCGTGGCCCCGTCAGAGTTGCCGGGTCCAGGCAATCATCCTGAAATCTTATTGTGGGAAAGGATACGTGGTTCGCCGATGACCACAGCCTCCGTTCAACCGCAACCTTCGCCGCTGGCCATCTTTCGCAATCGGAATTTCACCTTTCTTTGGTTAGGACAGCTCGTTTCAACCATTGGCAGCTCGCTCGCGACCCTGGCCGCCTCCATCCTGGTCTTCCGACTTACCGGCTCTGCTCTTAGCGTTGGCCTTATGCTCATGGCAACTGCCGCCCCAAGCTTGGTTGTCGGCCTAATCGCCGGCGTCTTTGTCGATCGCTTCGACCGCAAGCGCATCATGATCGCCGCCGACCTTCTACGCGGCGGTCTTGTGGTCTTAATACCCATTCTGATCCCTTACAACATCGTATGGCTTTACGTAATTATTATGCTAACCAGTGCGATTGGACAGTTTTTTGAGCCAGCGCATGCCAGTGTGCTGCCTGAAATCGCTTCCGATGAGGAATTGGCGGCTGCCAATTCCTTCATCGCCATAAGTTCGTTTGGATCAACTGCGATTGGATTTGCCGCTTCCGGACTTATCGCCGCGCAATTTGGCATCGAGTGGGCGTTTTATCTTGATGGCCTATCCTTTGTGCTTTCCGCCTTATTCATCTACTTGGTGCGCATCCAGCCCACGGTAGCCAAAGGACGCGCAACAGTCAAAACAGTGGTCAGGAACTTGCGTTCAGGGCTAAGTTTCTTGTTTGAGAACCCAATTCTAAAGTCCCTCTACCTGGTCTCGCTCCCCGTATTCTTAAGTTTCGGTCTCTGGAATTCCTTGCTGCTTCCCTTTGCCATACGCGCCCTCCAAGCGAGCGAATTTGAATATGGAGTGCAAGAAGGGCTCACCTCCGTAGGGTTTGTGGTCGGCAGCCTGATCATGGCACGCTGGTCGGAACGTCTGCGAGAGGGTCAGTGGATATCCATCAGCTTCCTCATTATGGGAGTGGTGGGTGCAATCTATTCACAAACCGCTTCGATATCCATGGCCATTGTTTTGGTGACCATATCGGGCTTTGCGAATGCCCCCTCAGCAATTTCACGCCGCTTGGTGATCCAACGCAACGTACCGCGTGATAAGCGTGGCCGCATCAACAGTGCCTTTTTCGTGACCCGCGATGTTGTTTTTCTGATTGGCATGGCGGCTGCGGGGTTGGCGGACGTGATCGACATTCGCGTGCTAATTTTTGGGAGCTCGATCTTGCTGCTTGGCTCCGGGCTTGTTTCGCTGAAACTCCCTGGGCTTGGTCAGCCGGCGGCGGAATGGCGCAGGGCACTTCGTTTACTGAAAGCCGCGCCTGCCACACCGAGCATTAGCCTTTTGCGTACGGCCACACCTGCCGATTTTGATCGTCTTGCGGGACATTTGCCGTTGCTGTCAAGCATTGGGGTTGAGGAAAGAGATGAATTTACGGGAGATGCGGAGATCATCGAGGTCGCCATCGGAAAGACAATTCTCCACCACGGCGAGAGCGGCGATGATGTTTATTTCATCCTCTCCGGACGCGCCGTGGCTGGTCTCGTCACCAAGGATAACGACTATCGCTCACTTTCGACAATGTCGGAAGGCGATTTCTTCGGTGAAATAGCCGCACTCGCCGGGAGCAAACGCACCGCCGATGTCGTGGCCGTTGAAAAAACCACCCTCTGGAAGATCTCCGCGGCCAATTTGAAAATCTTGATAAAAGATCCACAGCTGAAAAAACTCTTCCATTCGAAGATGCACGAAAGACTTAATCGCACACAAGTGGCTGACCTGCCAAGGCTGGCCGGAGTTGACCAGGAATTCCTGGCCGACTTGCGCACCCCAAGGTTAAAGGCTGAAACACCCAAGAATGTGCAACCTTCCTCCGAGACTTTGGATCAAGGAGATCCGGAATGACGACAACATCCGAATCGAAGAAAAAACGAGCGCGTGCGCCAAAGAAGCGTAAGAAGGGCGAGATCGTAGAGCAAGCGCTATTGCTCAAACAAACCGGCGATGCAGCTTGGGAGGCTTATGAATACGAGGAAGCCATTCGGGCTTATTCCCAAGCGCTCGATGATCTAAGAGAGTTCGATTCAGAACGCGAAACCCAATTCGAGCTGCTCTCCTCTCGCGCCAAATGCTATCGGCGGCTCGGCAACCAGCCCGCTGAAAAGGCAGATCGCGAACAGATGTTGGATTTGGCGGAACAGTTGAAAAACGAGGGTTTGGAATTCGAAGCGGCGATTAGTTTAGCGGAAACACTAAGCAAATTAGGTGAACTGGCTGAAGTACAAAAGCTCAGCGAGGATGTGCTCACACGTGCGCGCGCGGCTCGTGATAAGAAATGGGAGGCAGAAAGCTTGCATATACTCGGCACCCTTCACGCGGTTCACAATGAAGTGGGCCTCGCCAAGGAGGTCAATCAGCAGGCGCTTGAGATTTTTAGGCAAATTGGCGACCGCAGAGGGGAAGCAATCGTCATCGGCAGAATGGGCTGGAATGAAGGTCTATTGGGTCAAAAGAAAGAGGGATTTGAAAAAGTCAAGCATTCATTAGCCATTTTTCGTGAAATCGGAGATCGTGCGCACGAGGTCTCTGCCCTGGGTGGTATGGCTGTCGTCGCAGGGGATAGCGCTCTGGCGCGCACCTACGGTGAACAGGCGCTCGCCATCGCTAAAGCGATTGGGCATCGCATCGAAATCGCTCGTAGCTACAACAACCTGGGGCTGCGCTATACAAAGCTTGGGTTGTATGAAACTGCCGTCGACTATACCGAAGGGGCAGTGAAGATCACGCGTGAACGTGGCGCGGCATTTAACCTTACCTATTTTCTGGAGAGCCTTGGAAGGTCCTACCTCTATTTAGGTGATTTTGATCATGCGCGAGAGACGCTGCAAGACGGCCTTGATCTCAGCGATAAGTACGAATTTAAATCACTTATTGCTATCTATAAATTGGTATTCGGCATGCTCGACCTGCATGAGGGGAAGGTAAGTTCAGCGCGTAAAAAATTGCAGGAAGCCGTTGATGTGTATCAAGAAATCGATGCCCCCATGGAAGTACCCACGGCGCTAGCGTGGCTAGGCGAGGCGCATCTGCAGAGCGGGAGCTGGAAGTCGGCCTATCGACTTACCTCCGAAGCCGTCACCCAGCTTAATGCACTCGGCGATGCGCAAGGCGAGTTCCCCCCCCAGGAAGTCTACTGGCTGCATTACAAGGTGCTCAAGGCAGCCTACGATTCGGCAGGCCGAAAATCCAAGCGACGCCTGCAGATAGCCGACGTCGATCTGCCTTCGGAGACTTATTCCTGGATGATGCTCCAACGCGCGCGCGAACTGATGCTGGCCGATATCGCTCAACTCAGCGATGAAGGTTTAAGACGGAACTATCTTAATAAAGTGACCATTAATCGCGAAATATTAACGGAATGGACCGAGCAAGCGATCGCCCGCGGTCTCCCAATTGGGGATGATGAAATTCGAGAAACCAATCTGCAGGATCAATTGCAGCGTATGCTCGCCATTGGGCTGCGCATGAATGAACGCCGTGACCCTGACTCGCTGATCGAATTCATCATGAACCAGCTGATTGAATTAAATGGCGCCGAGCGCGCGGCGCTAATCCTACTTGATAAAGATGGTCACCGCAGGATTGCTGCAGCGCGCGGATTTAGAAAGGCGGCCGAAAGCGCAATCCTCTCGCAGACGGCACGAATTCTCGATCAAGTCACAAAAACACAGCAATCTCTCCTTAAAAATAGCATTGATTCCAACAATCTTGAAGACACGACAGATGATCCGCTCGACGCGATTTCTATCTTAAGCGTGCCGCTGCTATCTGAAGGCCGTCTCACGGGGATACTATATGCCGATAACCGGGAGATCTTCGGCGCCTTCACCCAAACCGACAGCGCTCTGCTTTCCGCTTTTGCCAACCAGGCGGCTGCTGCGATGCAGAACGCCGATCTATATCATGAGCTAGAAATACGGGTCGAAGAACGAACCGCCGAGCTGCAGACGTCCAATGAATCGCTCGAGCGACGCACTGCTGAATTGACGATTGTCAACAGCGTCGGCGACGCGCTCTCGAAGCAGTTGGATTTCCAGGCCATCATTGAGCTCGTGGGAGAAAGAATAGGCGAAATATTTGGCTCAGACACGACCTACATCGCCCTTTATAACCGCGAAACAAATATCATCTCAACCCCCTACTATGTCGACCGCGGCCATTCGCCCGAGCGCTCTGAGGTTGAACTTGGCCCCGGGCTCAGTTCAGCAGTCATCCGTGCTGCTGAACCCATTCTGATGGGTAAATTTGAGGAGGCGGAGCAGTACGACGTATTCCTCATGCCCAGCGGGCCGGATAGCGAGCAAGACCTCAACGAATCGGTCGTCGCCGTTCCCATCTTCACCGGCGGGGAAGTCAGCGGGGTGATCAGTGTGCAGAGCTATGAGAAGCATGCTTATGATGAGGGCCACGTTCGCTTGCTGACGACTTTAGCTTCGAGTATGAGTGTTGCTCTGGAAAATGCGCGCCTTTTCGACGAGACGAATCAACGCGCAGGAGAGTTGGCCATCATCAACAGCGTCGGCGATGCGCTTGCCAAGCAGCTCGACTTCGAGGCCATAATCGAACTTGTGGGTGATAACGTCCATGAAATTTTCAATGCAGAAATTACGATTTTATCGCTGATCGATCATGAACGTGAGATGATCTCCGTTCCTTATATTAACGATGAGGGCGATAAAAAAGAGCATGATCCCATTCCACTCGGGACAGGGTTAGTCTCGCTTGTCGTCCAGTCGCGAGAGCCATTGCTCACCAAAACCGCAGAAGAATCTGATCAATTGGGCTCCGTGCGCCTTGATGAGGTCAAAGTTGCAGAATCTACATTATTCGTTCCATTTTTCTTTGCAGATGTAGTTGCCGGTGTGATCAGCGTCCAGAGCTACAAACAAAACGCTTTTGACGAAAGCCATGTGCGTCTGCTTTCCACCCTGGCCTCCAGCATGAGTGTCGCCCTGGAGAACGCAAGATTATTCGACGAAACCAACAATCTCCTCGAGCAAACCCGCCAGCGCAATGCCGAATTAGCGGTGATCAACACCGTGCAGGATGGATTGGCTGCCCAGCTCGACTTCAAAGGGATTGTAGAGGTCGTCGGCGATGAGGTGGCGAAGATTTTCGACACTGGGAATATAGGTATCGGTCTGCTCAGTGAAGATGGGAATTACATGATCTCCCATTATTTTCTTGAACACAGAGAGCGCTTCAACATTGATCCGATACCACTCGATGATGCCCGGCTTTCCAAACGCGCTCTCGAATCGCGCCAGCCTGTTATTGTGGATCTTGAATTACAGCAGCAAATGGCCGACGAAGGCAACGCTGTCGTGGGTGATCCCGAGTCACCACTCCCCAAATCGATGCTCTTCGTTCCCATCCTTTCGGGCGCCAAGGCGCTGGGCGTGATCACATTAGCGGACAAAGAGAAAGAGAACGCCTACACGACCTCCGATATTGCACTTCTGACGACTCTTGCGAATAGCATGAGCGTCGCCCTGGAGAATGCACGCTTATTTGACGAGACCAACCGGCTGCTCGACGAAACCCGGCAGAGTGCCAACGAACTCATGATCATCAACAGCGTCGGCCGAGCACTGGCCTCCAAATTGGAGGTGCAGGCGGTCTACGACCTTGTCGGGGACAAAATACAGGAAATTTTCGACGCCCAGGTGGTCATGATCGTCACATACGATCCCGAGACGGACACAGCAGCTGTACCTTATGCGATCGAGTTGGGTGAAAGGCAAGAATCTGAGTTTAGCGAGGGCAAACCCCATGGTTTCTCCGCTGAGATCATAAGAACCAGCAAGCCTCTCATGATCAATGAGAACGTCGAAGCGCGTTATGAAGAGTTGGGTGGTTGGAAGACTCCCGGCCAGCCCGTAAAATCCTGGCTTGGTGTTCCCCTGATGGTTGGGGAGCAGGTCAGGGGTGTGATCTCCTTACAGAACGTTGAGCAGGAGCACGCCTTCGATGAATCTGATCTGCGAGTCTTAACGACATTGGCTTCCAGCATGAGCGTCGCCCTGGAAAACGCGCGCCTCTTCGACGAGACCGTCCGGTTGCTGGATGAGACCAAGCAAAGCGCCGCCGAGTTGGCCATCATCAACAGCGTAGGCGAAGCGTTGGCCTCCAAGCTCGATGTGCAGGCGGTTTACGATCTCATTGGCGATAAAGTACGCGAGATCTTCGACGTGGAAACAACCAGTATCATCACCGTTGATCATGAAAAGAAATTACTCCACGCCCCCTACTACGTGGAAAATGATCATCACCACGATCTTCCACCGACCCCACTTGATCGTGGGAAGGGTCTGGTAAGAAAGGTGATTGAATCTCGCCAGCCGATGAATTTGGGAACCGGTGATGAGATGGCCGAGTTGGGTGCCATCACGATCGCCAGCCCAGGCGGGGAAGATGACCTCAACAAATCTTTTTTGGCGGTGCCGATCATCTCCGGAGATACGGTAACCGGCGCCATCACCGTACAAAGCTATGAAGAGCATGCCTTCGACGACGACGATGTGCGCCTGCTGAGCACCCTCGCCGCGAGCATGAGTGTCGCCCTCGATAATGCGCATCTCTTCGACGAGACCAACCGCTTGCTCGAGGAGAGCCGTCAACGGACAGAGGAGCTGGGAATCATCAACAGCGTCGGTGAGGCGCTCGCCGAACAGCTCGATTTCAAAACCATTGTTGATCTTGTTGGTGATCGCGTGCGTGAAATTTTTAGTGCCGATACAACCTATATTGCTCTTTTAACAAAGGATAAGCGGTTTTTTGATTTTCCCTACTACGTGGAAAAGGGGCACCGCCACGAAAGGCCGCAGCTGGCGATGGGTAAGGGACTGACCTCCGATATGGTTACCAGTCGCAAATCCTTACGCTTAGGGACGCTCGCTGAACAAAGTAAATTACCCGGGGTTGCCGTGACGCTCCCCGGAGAAGAGAAGGATCTCAATGAAACCTATATGGGCGTTCCCATTATCGTAGGCAATCAAGCGATAGGGGCCATTAGCGTTCAAAGTTACGAGAAGAATGCCTATGATGAGGCCGATGAAAGGCTGCTGATGACCCTGGTTTCCAGCATGGGCGTCGCCCTGGAGAACGCACGCCTCTTCGATGAAACCAATCGCCTGCTCGAGGAAAGCAGGCAACGCACGGCCGAGTTGAGCTTGATCAACAGCGTCGGTCAGGCCCTGGCGAAACAATTGCAATTCGACGCAATTATCGACCTCGTCGGCGACAAGGTGCGCGATATTTTTGGCGCCGATACAACCTACGTCGCACTGTATGATGCCGAGACAAATACGATCCCCATCCCCTACTATGTCGATCGTGGAAAGAAACTTATTATTGAGCCCCTTCCAATAGGAAGGGGACTGGTTTCGACTGTGATTGAAAAGAAAGAAGCGATCATCATTGGCACGAAGGAAGAATCGATCGCACGTGGCGCTGCGCGTCCTCCTGACGACATGAATGAATCTTATCTTGGCGTGCCAATCCTCCTGGGCGATGAGGCTACCGGCGCTATAAGCGTGCAAAGCTACCAGGTAAACGCCTTCGACGAATCCCATCTGCGCCTGTTGAACACGCTGGCCTCCAGCATGAGCGTTGCGCTGAAGAACGCCAGCCTGTTTGACGAGACAAAACATCTTCTCGCAGAGACAGAAGAACGCGCTGCGGAGCTGAGCATTATCAACAGCGTGCAGGAGGGTCTCGCTTCGAAACTCGAGGTTCAGGCGATTTTTGACCTCGTTGGCGACAAGATCCAGGAGATCTTTGACGCGCAGGTCGTTGCCATTGTCACTTACGAACCCAAAACAGACCTTTTCCACAACAGCTACATTGTGGAACGCGGGGAACGCCTTTACGATGATCCGTACTCACCGAGTGGTTTTACTGGAGAAATCCTTAAGACCCGCGCCCCAGTAATGATCAACTCTGATTTGGAAGCGCATGCGAAAAAAGTAAGTGCCCGAGCCACAGTGGGGGAGATGCCCAAGTCCTGGCTCGGTGTGCCACTGATGATCGGCGGCGAAGTCAGAGGTGTGATCTCGCTGCAGAATATCGACCAAGAGAATGCATTTGATGAAGCCGACTTACGGTTGCTGGTGACACTCGCCTCCAGTATGAGCGTCGCTCTCGAAAACGCGCGCTTGTTCGATGAGACGGCCAGGCTCCTGGACGAAGCCGAACATCGCGCCAACGAGCTGGCGATCATCAACAGTGTCGGCCAGGCTTTAGCGTCCAAACTTGACATCCAGGCCGTCTTCGACCTTGTCGGCGACAAAATCCGCGATATTTTCGACGCACAAACTGTCATGATTGTGACCTATGATCGAGAAAAAGATCTCCTGATTCATAATTACACCATTGAACAAGGAGAGCGACATGACGTGCCGCCGATCGCTCCGACAGGCTTCGCCGGGGAGACACTCAAGACGCGTGCACCGATCATGATCAGTGAAGACCTCAAAGCACGCGCTGTAGAGTTGGGGTCAGTCATTCATACGGGAGAGGAATTCCCTAAATCATTGCTCAATGTACCGCTGATGATTGGTGAGGAGGCTCGAGGGGTCATTTCCCTGCAGAACAACGATCATGAACATGCTTTTGACGATGCCGACTTACGCTTGCTGGTGACACTTGCATCCAGCCTGAGTGTGGCGCTGGAGAACGCGCGCTTGTTCGACGAAACCACGCGGCTGCTGGGTGAATCCGAACGCCGCGCCAGCGAGATGGCCGCTCTTTCCAACATCGGGCGGGAAATTTCCTCTACCCTGGATTTACCCACCGTCTTGGAGCGCATCACAGAAAACGCCGGCGAGGTGCTGCATGCCAAGACGAGCGCAGTTATTTTGCTCGATGCAGATGGTGAAACCATGCGCGCCATTTCTGCCGTGGGAGAAGTCTCAGAGGAAATAAAAGCATTCTCGTGGAAAATTGGCGAGGGCATGATCGGCAGCATCGCCCAAGCTGGAGTCGCAGAACGGATCGAAGATACCAAAAAGGACCCGCGCGGGATCCATATCGCCGGGACGGATGAGGATGAAAATACCGAGAGGTTGATGGTCTCACCATTGTTCTCCGGTGAGCAGGTGATCGGCGCCATGGCGATTTGGCGCGCAGGGGATGCGGAAGTTTTTGCGCAAGAAGAACTGAATTTCCTGGTCGGTCTTTCCAAGCAAGCCGAAATCGCTATCCAGAACGCGCGCCTGTTCGAAGAAGCCCAGCGCCAGGCGGTTGAAAATGCGGCACTCATTGAAATTGGGCGCGAGATATCGGCAACACTCGATCTCCCCACAGTATTGGAGAGTATTTCCACCAGTGTTCGTGATTTGCTTAACGCAGATACCAGCGCTGTATTTGAGATCGAAGAGGATAATCGCACATTAAAAGTTATTGCCGCGGTGGGTAAGATCGCCAAACAGATACGCGGCACGCGGCCGGCAATCGACAACAGCGTCGTGGGAAGCATCGCCCAGAACGGTGTTGCCGAGGTGATTAACAATACCGCCGACGATCCCAGAATGTTGCATATTGCCGGGACGTCGAAGAAAAACGAAGGCAAGAAACTCATGGGCGCGCCACTGTTCGCCAAGGGAAAAGTGCTTGGCGTGATGGCCGTTTGGCGCGACAAAAACAAACCGCTCTTCACAGATAGTGATCTGCAACTACTCGTCGCGATTTCACAACAAGCGGCAATCGCCATCCAGAACGCGCGCCTCTTCGAGGAATCGGAAAAACGTGCCGATGAGATGAGTGCCTTAACGGAAATCGGACGTGAAATTTCTGAATCGCTCGATCTCCCCACCGTGTTGGAGCGCATTGCCACACATGCCAAAGATGTTCTGCAGGCGCGCGACGTTGTGCTCAGGATGATTGAGCCCGATGGCACATTGCCCACCGTAGTCGCCATCGGTAAATACGCAAAATTCTACAAGGGAAACACCCTCCAGCCCGGGCAGGGGATCACGGGCAATGTCGCCAAAACAGGCGCTGCCGAGATCGTTAACTTCCCGCTCGAGGATGCGCGCATCCTGCGCAATCCGGAGACGAGCGCGGATGAGGAGCATGAGGCGATCATCTATGCACCATTGACCGCGCGTGAAAAAATTATTGGCGTTTTAGTGCTCTGGCGAGACAGGGAAGAGGAGGGCCTCTTCACCCAATCCGATTTAGATTTTGCGGTGGGTTTGGCACGCCAGGCAGCTATCGCAGTAGAAAATGCGCGCCTTTTCCAGGCGGAACAAGAACGCCGCAGTTTCGCTCTCACCCTGCAAGAAATTGCCCGGGTGGTCAATGCAACGCTCGATCCTGGCGAGGTATTTCCAAAAATTTTGGACCAGCTCAAACGTGTCATTTCCTATGACAGCGCCAGTATTTTTGTCGTTGAGAAGAATGTCTTACTTGTCGTCGCCGAGAGTGGCTTTAAAAAGAAGGAAAGCGTGCTCGGCGAGACCATCCCCCTGGATCCGGATCTAATGATTGTGCGCGCCCTCAATTCACAGCAACCAACGGTTATTCCCGATGTGCAGCAAGAAGAGGGTTGGCTGGTCTCTGAAGAGCTTTCTGGATCGGCAGTTGTGCGATCATGGATTGGCGCCCCCCTAATGTTGGGCAAGCGCGCCGTAGGCATCATCAGTGTCGATAGCCATGCCGTGAACGCTTACGGACCTGAGGATGCTGAGATTATCTCCGCCTTTGCCGATCAAGCTGCCACGGCAGTTGCCAACACCCAATTATTCAGCGAGATGCAATCGCAGAAGGATTATTCTGAATCCTTGGTCGAATTCAGTCCGGTCGCGATTCTCACAATTGATTTGCAGGACAACATCGTCTCCTGGAACCCGAAAGCCGAGGCCCTCTTCGGATACACGGCCGAGGAAGCGATCGGTCAGAACATCGATCAGCTTATCGTACCTGAAGAATTCATGGACCACGCGATTAATCTCAACCGAAAAGCTTTGCAGGATGATAGTTTTCAAAATCGCGAGACCACACAGCGCAAACATAAAGACGGTAGCCTTGTGGAGGTCGAGCTTCTCGGTGTTCCCCTGAAGGTCGATGGTAAACCTGCCGGCTCAATTGGCATCTACCACGACATTACCGAACGCATGCGTGCAGAAGAGGAACTTCGCCAGCAGAAGCTGTACCTGGAAGGTGTGGTGGTAAACAGCCCAGTGGCGATTGTCACCACCGATAACAAGTCGGCCATTGTCTCCTGGAACCCCGCGGCGGAGATGCTATTTGGATACACATCAGAAGAGGCCATCGGACGGCATATTGATGAACTTGTGGCCAACAGCAAAGATCTCCGTGACGAGGCCGCCGCCTATAACCTGGAAGCCCACGCGGGAAAATTGCACAATGTCATCGTTAAACGTACGCGCAAAGATGGCTCACTTGTGGATGTGGAACTTTCCGGCGTCCCCGTGCTGGTTAATGGCCAGGATAGCGGCCTCATCGTGATCTATCACGATCTCAGCGAGTTGAAAAAAGCCGAAGAAGCTGTCCGCCGTCAGAATGAATACCTGGCCGCCTTGCATGAGACAGGCCTTGGGCTTATCAGCCGCCTCGAACTCAAGGATTTACTTGAGAATCTGATCACGCGTGCCGGGCATTTGTTGGGTACACCCCACGGCTTTATATACCTGGTCTCGCCCGAAGGGGATGTGTTGGAGCGCCAGGTTGGGATTGGCATCTTTGATGAGGCAAACACGGCGGATATGATGCCCGGAGAAGGCATTGCTGGGAGAGTGTGGGAGTCGGGTGAATCGCTCGTGATCGATGATTACGGCACGTGGGAGGGGCGCTTAGCCAATGCCTCCAAATTCGTGCAAAGAATCGCGGGCTTTCCGCTTTATTCTGGCGCCAGCGTGGCGGGGGTGATCGGCCTGGGCTTTGATCAGGGTTCGCAACGCCGCTTCGGGGATGAAGAGGTGGAGCTTCTCAGCCGTTTTGCCCAATTGGGATCGATCGCACTCGATAATGCTCGCCTATTTGCTGAGATGCAGCAGGCCAAGCAGGATGCCGATCTCGCCAATCAGGCGAAAAGCGCTTTCTTGGCCACGATGAGCCATGAGATCCGCACGCCGATGAATGCCGTGATCGGAATGAGCGGGCTTCTGCTGGATACACAGCTTAATGAAGAACAGCGCGAATTCGCCGATATCATTCGCACTAGCGGCGATGCCTTGCTGACGATCATTAACGATATCCTCGATTTCTCGAAAATTGAAGCCGGCAAGATGGAGCTCGAGATGCAACCCTTCGATTTGCGTGATTGTGTCGAAGAGACACTCGATCTGGTGGCCTCGAATGCATTCGAAAAAGGTCTCGATCTGGCTTATGTCTTTGACGAAAATGTGCCATTAGCAATCGTTGGCGATGTCACCAGGCTGCGGCAGATTTTATTGAACTTGCTTAGCAACGCTATTAAGTTCACAGAAAAAGGAGAAATTGTGCTGCGTGTGAATTTGCAGGAGGGCGAGGAACTTAAACGGCCGAAGTCGGGCGTCCATGGGTTACATTTCGCCTTGTCTGATACAGGAATTGGGATCCCGCCCGAACGAAAAGACCGCCTTTTTCAATCCTTCAGCCAGGTGGATACCTCGACATCGCGCAAGTATGGAGGCACTGGTCTGGGACTGGCGATCAGCAAACGCTTGACCATTCTCATGGGTGGCGATATGTGGGCGGAGAGCGAAGTTGGAAAAGGTTCAACATTCCACTTCTCCATTTTGGCAGAAGCTGTCGAGGCGCTTAAAGTCTCTCGCCAAGCCCTAGAAGGCGCGAAGCCCGAATTGACGGAGAAGCGCGTGCTCATTGTTGACGATAATGCCACCAATCGCCGCATTCTGGTACTGCACACGCAATCATGGGGCATGCTCCCGCGTGACACAGAATCTCCTAATGAAGCGTTAGAGTGGATCCGCAAAGGCGATCCGTTTGATGTCGCCATTCTGGATATGCATATGCCGGAGATGGATGGTCTTGAACTTGCTAAGCTAATCCGCAAACTCCATGATGCCGATGCCCTTCCTCTAATCCTATTTACCTCCCTGGGAAGACGCGAGGTTGGGGAGGATGAAATTCACTTTGCTGCGCATTTGACCAAACCAATCAAGCCTTCGCAACTTTATGACGGCCTCATCGGCATATTTGCAGGGAAGGTGCGCTCCGTTCCGGCATCCCGGAAGGTTGCCGGGACATTCGATCCAGAAATGGCGACCAGGCATCCGCTGCGCATCCTACTGGCAGAAGATAATGCCATCAATCAGAAATTAGCCGTCCGTCTTCTGCAGAAAATGGGATATCGCACAGACCTTGCAGGCAACGGTTTGGAGGCCATCCAATCGATCGAACGCCAAGAATACGATGTGGTTTTTATGGACGTGCAAATGCCCGAAATGGACGGACTTGAGGCCTCCCGGCAGATTAACAAGCGCTGGGGACGCACCGATCGCCCGCGCATCGTTGCAATGACCGCCAACGCCTTGCAAGGGGATCGTGAAAAATGTCTCGCCGCGGGGATGGACGACTATATGTCCAAACCCATCCGCGTGGACGACCTTGTGAATGCCCTAAGCAACACCATGCCCAGGCGCAATAAGGAGAAAACCAAAGAATGACGAGCCCAGAAATCGATAAAGGCACCCTCGATAGCCTCACCGCGGCCACGGATGAAGAATTTGTCAAAGAATTAATTGAAACGTTCCTCGAAGATTCTCCCAACCTCATTGCGGAGATGCGCACCTCATTGGGTACACATGATGTAGAGGCATTTCGGCGAGCCGCGCATACGCTGAAATCCAACGCAGCCAGCTTTGGCGCTTTTGGACTCTCGCAATCTGCAAAAGAGCTCGAAATGATCGGCAAATCAGGTGATCTTGAATCGGTGGGCGATAAAATAGATGATTTCGAAGCCACCTATGCCCTGGTTGAAAAAGAGTTGAGGAATCGCTGACGTGCTCAATAACAGACGATCGAACGATTCTGGCCGCTTGCTTGTCGTAGACGATAACAAGGTAAATCGCCTGCTGCTGGGACGCGGATTGGAAGGACGAGGGCATCAAGTGGCGTTTGCCAAAGATGGGCGTGAGGCACTCGACATGCTGCTCAAGCAACCTTTTGATCTCGTTCTGCTCGATATCATGATGCCCGTGCTCGATGGTTATCAAGTTTTGGCAGAACTAACCAGCGATAAGGACTTGCGCAATATCCCCGTAATCATGACCTCTGCGATGGATGAAATCGATAGCGTAGCCAAGTGTATTGAGTTGGGCGCCGAGGACTACCTCTTCAAGCCCGTGAATCCTGTTCTGCTCAATGCGCGCATCAGCGCCAGCCTCGAGAAGAAACGCCTGCGCGATCAACAGCGCGAGTTAATCAATAAATTTGCCACCACCGAAGTTGCAGATGAGCTTATTGCCGACGGGTTTGAGCTGGGGGGCAAATATGTCGATGCCACCGCCCTCTTCGCCGACATTCGTTCCTTCACCGCCATCTCCGAATCGCGCACCCCCACGGAGGTGATCGAGCTGCTCAACACCTACTTCACGTTGATGTTTGACAGTTGTATAACCATGTTGCTGTGCAACAAACTCTCTTTCTTGGAGAACACTATAAGCCAACATACCATCTTGTGCATACTCACTTGCAAATTCAAACGTTGCGAAGTTGGTTAAATGGAATCCAGCTAAAGTGATGAATTGCCATTTGTATCCTAGCTTACCAAGTTCAATTTGAAATGCACTAAGCTCAGAGTCGGTTGGTAGATTCTGTCTCCAGTTAAACGAAGGAGAACAATTGTATGCTAACATTTGATCGGGAAAGGCTCCGTGGACAGCATCTGCAAACTGCTTGGCTTCTTTCAAA
>JADFRQ010000003.1:83832-113931 GCA_022561215.1 Chloroflexota bacterium
CGCGCGCGGTGGGCGTCGGTCTAGAAATGGTAGAGCTGGTCGAGCTATTTAATCAAGAACAAGCGCTGCTGGATATGCAGCAAATTCAGATTGGCGTGGGAATCGCCTCCGGCCAGATGATTGCCGGCTATACGGGGACCCTGCGTCGCGCCACCTACACATGTGTGGGGGATACCGTAAACCTGGCGGCTAGGTTGGAAGCACATACCAAAGTTGTCGGCGAGCCTATTCTGATCAACGAGTTTTTGTCTGAAGGACTGCCCGATTCGATCCATATCAAAGAGCAAGAGGCGGTTAAGCTCAAAGGGAAGGCGGAGAAGGTGCGAATTTTCTCTGTCAAAAGTAAAGAAGAGAAAACGTAAATTAGAGAATGCATGAACGCGTAATTCGGTAACGAGTGTGTGATTGGAGATCCGATTGTTGTCGTGATTTAATCTCGAAACCTGCGCTTGACATTCCGCGTGAGAAGTCCAGGTTCGAGGGAGGAATCCCTTAAAGGTGCATTGCACTTTCAAAGTGCGTTGCACCTGAATTGAAGACTACCCAGGAGGAAAGTGCTTGCTTCCGGGAAACGAGGATTCTGCCATTTCACTACGCAAAAGGGTTTTTTTCAGAATGACATTATGTTGTAGGGGCACCGGCGAGCTAAAGCTCGTTAGCTGAAGCTCTGGCCAGTCGCCCTGGGCGGGGAAACCCCACCCCGACGCAATATGTCATTCCGCGCGAGAACTGGAAGTTCGAGAGAGGAATCCCTTTGACGAAGCTTTCGGAGAAGCGAGACCCTTTATCTTGATTCATCATAGGGATTCCTCGGTCGCAACCTGGCCTGGCAGGCTGGCTCAATTGGAATGACGTCTGGGTTTGAATCATCTTGCCGCTATTCGCAGAGCAAGGAAATTCACTCCATAATGATCACTCTGGAGACCCACAAGCTCTGCTTGTGCTATGCTGAAGTAGAACTTCAGCACTCCAAAGACTTGATGCCATTAGAGGTTAACAATGATCCCGATTATGCGCTTTCTTGGCTAAACACCCTCTCATGCTAACCTGCACAAACTTCTCCCACGAAAATTTTGCGGACGCCAAATTCTGTCAGAACTGCGGCCAGGCCGATAAAGTCTTGATACAGGATCACGTTGTGAACCTCCCGATCATGTTCGGGAAAAAACTAACGTCTCGTTGCTGAAGCACAATGTGAAGGGAATGGTTCTCGACTCGGTCGGCTTTCCAAGAATGAGGAATGTCTCCTTCAATAAATGATCAATAATTCGATTCCTTGGAATCAGCGTGTATACTCAGATAGCCTCAACGATGATCAAAGTCGCAAGATGAGTACACTTGCAACAATGAGAAGGTCCAATGATCGAAGAACTGATCAAAGATCTCCCCATATTCGCATCTCTCCCCGACGATGAAATCCAGAACCTTTCCGAAATGCTCGATCGCAAAAGCATTTCCGAAGGAACACTGCTGATTCGGGAGGATGAAAATCAGGGGGGACTATTCATCTTGCTGGAGGGGAAAGTCGAAATCATCAAAGCTCTGGGTACTGGGGACGAACGTCTTTTAGCGGTAGTTGAGGCAATATCCCTTATCGGCGAAATGAGTTTATTCACAGAGGAAGGTCAGCACACCGCCAGTGTTCGTGCTTCCACAAGCTTACAAATACTCGAAATGTCCCGCCAAGATTTTGATGCTTTGCTGCATCGCCAGCCTCGATTAGCGTACGAAATGGTGCGCACATTGACCTCCAGGCTAGATGAGTCGGAGGATCTCACCATCCGAGATTTAAGGCGCAAAAACAAGCAATTGCAGCAAGCCTATGATGATTTAAAAGCCGCTCAAGAACAGCTCATTGAAAAGGAAAAGCTGGAGCGCGAGCTTGAAGTCGCTCGCGAAATCCAGAGCAACATCCTTCCCAGGGAAACACCCCAACGTCCCGGATTTATGTTTGGTCAGAAAATGGTCCCGATGAGCCAGGTAGGCGGTGATTTCTACGATCTCATTCCGCTGGGAGAGGACACGCTTGGCATTGCAGTTGGCGATGTCAGCGACCACGGCGTACCAGCAGCGCTCTTCATGGCAATGACAGTGACGCTGCTGCGGGCAGAAGCCTATCGCGCCCCTACCCCCAGCGAAGTTTTACGCAACATTGATCTTCAGCTGCGGGAAATGAATGATATGGATATGTTCGTGACCCTCTTGTACGGGATTTTAAATTACGCAACGCGCACATTTACTTATGCGCGTGCCGGCCACACCCTGCCCATATTACTGGACCCCGTGGGGGAGATCTACACCCCCGCACGCGGCCCGGGCCAACCCATTGGCTTATTCGCCGACTTCGATATCGATGAGAATCATCTCGAAATTTCTCCGGGCACATCACTCTTTCTTTACACGGATGGCGTGACGGAAGCCATCGATTCGCGTGGTGAACTCTTCGGAGAAGAACGCCTGCAAGAGATATTGCGTACCCATCGACAAATTCCGGCACAGGAAGTTTGCGAGAAGATTTTCCAGGAGTTAGCAGGCTTTCGTGAAGGGGCTCCCCAGCATGATGATGTTACCGTACTCATGCTGCAGACAGATTAAGCTGTGATTGCAGATAATTTGGCCTCTCAGCTTCGAGCCGTTCCCTTATTCAAGGATTTAAGCACAAAATCTTTGGAAGCCCTCGCCGGGGCGAGCCATACACGTCATGTTCCACGTGGAAAGATTCTCTTCCAGCAAGATGATCCCGCCAATGCTGTTTTTGTCGTTCAATCGGGGGCCATTGCCCTGTTGCTTTCCACGCCCGACGGCCGCGAGCTGGTGATCAATGAGATGCATTCCGGCGACTATTTTGGCGAATTGGCCTTGCTCACCGGCGGCCGACGATCGACAGGCGCCGTTGCGACGAAAGATAGCAAAATCATCTGGATCCCGCGCCAGCGGTTTTTGAAAGAGCTCGAGGAAGATGCCGGCGTGATGCGCCATGTTCTCAAGACCACTGCCGAACGCCTACAAATTAGCAGTCAACGCGAGGGCGCGCTTGCTTTTCTCGATGCTCCCTCGCGCCTTGCCAAGACGCTTTTGCAATTGGAAGCGCGGGTGGGAGAGAATGGGGTAATTTCTATCTCACAAGAGGAGCTCGGCCAACGTGTTGGCCTGGCACGTCAAACAGTCGCCAAGGCGCTGGGACGCTGGCGGCGCGCGGGCTGGGTGCTCACCAAACGCGGTAGAATTGAAATTCTAGACCGATCTGCCCTCCGCGATCAGGTGAAAAGTCTTTAACACGGATTTGACGTGATCTGTCACTTGGGTGACAGACAAGTGAATGTTTAAGGATTAGACTTTGTGCATTGAACAGATCGAATGGGGGTTGAACAAGGGAGATCAGTGAAGACAGCGCAGCAGCTCTTCAATCTCACACAAGCCGATAGGAAACTATCAGAGGAGGAAGAAAAAATGGGTAACATAGATCAAGCAGCGATTGAGCAAGCATTGGGTCGACTTTCCGCAGCGCGTGCGGATGCTCCTGAAGCAGTTCAGGCGGCAATGGACGGTATTATTGCCCGCAATATGGGTGCGGCAGAGGGTGCTGATGCTGCAGAAGTATCGCTTCATCAATTTGATGCCGCACAAGCCGCAGAGAGAGTCTCCGGTGCGGAGGGAGTTGCCTCTGCTGAGGGTGTTGCCGGTGCTCAATCGAGAGCATCTGGCGCCCAGCCTAGAGTTATTTTCGACGAGGCAAACGCAGAGTATAGGCTTCTATCTCCTTGAGCTCCTGATCTGATTCGAGCGCATCATACCCAGATTATTTCTGGGTATGGTCGCGTTCTCGGGAAGGTTGTTGAAATCTGCTTCGCATCCCTAACGCGCAATGATGGTCCATGACCAGCACATCTTCTGATAATCGTTCTCTCGGTGATCAACTCCTGCGCCTGCTCGAGTCACTCGAGATCACAGGACGCGCTCTACTTCCAAGCTCCGATCTGCCACTGTTGCAATCGATAGTCGATGCCTCTGCACGGATTTTCGGCGCTGCTGCGGCTTCGATCGCCCTGGTGGATGCGGAACGCAAGGAATTAGAGTTCAAGGTTTCATTTGGCGCCGGCAATGATGAAATTGTTGGCATGAAAATTCCCATCGACAAGGGGATCGCCGGCTATGTCGCCATGACTGGCCAGCCGATTGGCATTTCCAATGTGCGCGAGGACGCACGATTCAACAAGGATTTTGCGGAAAGCACAGGTTATGTTCCGCAATCGATCCTGGCGACACCCTTGCTTTGGGGCGATCGCGTAATTGGCGTTATGGAAGTACTGGATAAGATCAGCGCGCCATCCTTTGGCATGGAGGAGATGGAGCTTCTGGGTTTGTTCGCCGATCAGGCAGCCATTGCCATCTTCCAAGCCCAGCAATTTCGTAATATTAGCTTCGCTTTTGTGGAGGGCATTAAAGAAATTCTAACAGATGAGGCAGATGGGGATAAGGCGCAGCTTCTGGCAATTCTCGAACGCTCCTCTCAGGATCGGGAGAGCATTGATGATGTACTCGCCATCGCCGATATTTTTAGCGCAATCAGTGATTTAGGCGATTCCGAGCGCAAGGCATGTCTGCAAATCCTGACTGCCTTTCGCGATTATGTTCTCTCCCAGCCAGGTTTTATGCCCTAGTTCCTCAGCTCAGATCTGGTATTTTCCACTAGAGGTTTTGACACAAATGACAGACATTCCTCGGCCGGCATGGTCATCCCAATTCGCCGCGGACGCCATTCGCGATTTGGAGGCCGTTGGTCCAATTGGTGATTTGAACCGCGAGTGGGCCTGGGGTGGCAGCACCGGGAAGGACGTGCGTGTCGCCATCATCGACACGGGGATCGAGGCGGATCATCCTGATCTGGACGACTCGGTTCGAGGCGGAATCATCATTGAATATGATAAGGGTGCGGTGGAAGAAACGCAGGTTGTTGAATCCAATCCGCCGAGCGACCTCTTTGGGCATGGTACTGCGTGCGCGGGGATCATCCACTCACTTGCCCCCCAAGCCGAAATATATTCGGTTAGAGTTTTCAGCCCCGATCTCACCGGCAAGGCGGTGCAGTTTGCACGCGGATTACGTTGGGCGATCGAAAACGATATGCACGTAATAAACCTGAGTCTGAGCACTTCGAAAAACGCATACTATGCCGTGTTTCATCGCCTGGCGGATGATGCTTATTTCAAAAAAAACATCATCGTTTCAGCCGTAAATAACCTCCCTGCCCCTAGTTACCCTTCACTGTATTCTTCTGTAATTTCCGTCGCTGCGCATGAGGGCAAGGACCCATTCACCTATTATTACAACCCCAGTCCACCGGTCGAATTTGGTGCCCCGGGTATTGACGTTGAAGTTGCATGGATCAACAAGGGCCACAGCGTGACCACGGGCAACAGCTTTGCCGCGCCGCATATCGCTGGCATCGCCGCCTTGATCCGTTCCAAACATCCCAATCTAACCCCATTCCAACTTAAAACCGTGCTTTACGCCTGTGCCACAAATACCAAGCGCCAATCGCTTTGACCCCCGGGGGTCTCATGCCGCTTCCCAGATTCTTGGGGGCTACTGCGCGACCCATTCATCTATAGCTCAGGTACCCATACCTGATCCGGCAAACCGAATAATCTATAACTTCCTACGACGAGAATCATCGTAGGGATATCCCTCTCGGACTCACGGTGCACACTCAGAATGACCTGCAGCAGAAGATTCACTTTCGCTAAATCGTTGCCAAGGTTTCCAAACCTGGGTGGGGGTAAGTACAATACACTTTAAATGTGCAACGCACCTGTATCAGAGCTCGCGAGACTCTCTACAATGCAACCACCACATTTTCCCTTAGCATTCTTTCCCCTAATTCCTGTAATTCGAGCTGATCTGCCTTCTCATTCAACGTATGTATTTGCTCATCGGATAGTTTCGCTTTAAGTTTTTCAGCAATTGGTTTTAAAAGATCATCGTAAATCTGGGGGAGCGCGGGATGCTCAAAAGTGAAGGAGAATATCTCGAAGGCTTTTTCGTCCTCGCCCTCAAGACCAAGCAGCGTAGCTATACCGCCGAGCGCGTACAATGCGAGGCTATCAAGTTTATGGTCCAGCGCGCGTTCGAGAGCTTCATAAAATAATCCACCCGCCTTTTCTGTGTTCCCGAGGGCAATTGCCGCGAAACCTATTCTGCAGAGGGCTACTCCAATACCCCAGCGATGACCAACTTCTTTAAACATCTCCAACCCTTGACGCCCTAATTCCGAGGCGCGTTCGTAATCCTCCAAACTGTATGAGGTCATACTCAGGCGGCTTAGGGTATAAGCCTCCCCGGCCTTATCCCCAAGTTCAATAAAAATGGCTTTGCCCTTTTCATGATACTCTTCCGCCTTGGCATAGTCCTTTCTAGCCTCCGCCAGGAGTCCAAGTTTGCTCAGCGCAAACGCCAATCCCCAATTATTCTTTCGGCGGTGATAGATCTGCAGGCTTTCTTCAAAACATGCTTGCGCCGGCTCGTAGTCACCGAGCAAATAGTAATCCCAACCTTGCCAGAGCAAGTCAATCCCCACCAGGACATGCTCATCGATCGCTTTCGCAAGTGGGATTGCTTCATCGAACAACGCAATGGAATTAGCGTATTCACCGCGCAATGTACTATTGATCCCTAAGGAGCTTATAGTGCTTGCGGTTTCAAGCTGCAGTTTCAATTCTTGCACTTGCGGCAATAATTCCCGCAGAATTTCCTCTGATTTTTCGTGCACACCGAGGTGTGTGAGATATGCCGCTTCATACATCCACGCAGATAGATAAACGGGGTCATTCTTAGCTTCGGTCCGGCCATCCATGTTGCGTTTCTTTCTGATGGTTTCAGCAATAGCGCTAAAAAAATTACTACCCTCATGCCATCCGTGAACGAGGTAAAAGGTGTTGAGATGGGCGAGAGCTTCCCGGGCCTGCTCCTGATCCCAACGAAGCACCGCCCAATGAATGCCTGCACGCAGATTATCAATTTCCTCACGCACTTCTGCGCGCAGTTCAATCAGTTTCTCCCCCATCATCTCCTGCTCACGCGCAGCAAGGAATTCAATGAAGTATCTGCTGTGCCGATTGAGTATTTCATTCCTTTCTTCAGGATTTTCGCCCAATTTTTCCTCAGCATACTGGCGCAACAATTCATGAATTTCATAATGACCGCGAGGGTTCCGGAACAGAAGCGACTTGTTTGCGAGATCGGAAAGGAGGTTAAGCTGCGCGCCAGCAACTTGGCTTGCTGCTTCGCGGGTGAAGCTTCCACGAAAGACAGAAAGATTGCGAAATGCATTCTGTTGGTCCTCCGCTAACAGGTTCCAGGAATAATCGAACGCTGCGCGCAGGCTTCTGTGTTTTTCCGGTAGGTCTTTTCGAGAGGAAGACAGAAAATCAATATTTTTCTCGATTTCGTCGGCGATCTCTTGGCACGAAAGCATCGATACCCAGGCCGCCGCAAGCTCAATTCCCAACGGCATTCCGCCAGCCAATTTGCAAATACGGCGAATGTGGGGATAAACCTCTTTGGATAATTCGAAATCTGGCTTCACCTGGAGCGCGCGTTCGTGAAACAGCACAAGGGCGCTGTATTTTTCTATTCCGGCCCCGCTGCCATTCTCGGGCAAGCTCATTCCTTCAACATCAAATGTCCACTCGCCCTGCAGGTTGAGCCGCTCTCGAGAAGTTACCAAGAACTTAATATTGGGAGCCATTTCGATTATATCCGCCAGCAAATTAGCGCCTTCGAGTACGTGCTCAAAATTATCCATCACCATTAGCAGCGAACGTCCGCCCAGGTAATCCAGCAGCTGGCCCTTGGAATCGACATCACTGGAGTGTGTATCAATTGTTAGCTGTAGTGCTCCGGCGACTGTAGAAACGATGTAATCCGCTGAACGTACGGGCGCAAGGGGGATAAAGTAGGTGCCGTCGACATACGATGGAACTTGAGCCGCAGCAGATTGCAGCGCCAAGCGCGATTTTCCAATTCCACCAGGGCCGAGCAGCGTAAGCAGACGGCATTCGGGCTTTGCCATCAAGTCGCTAATTTCATGTAGCTCTCTTTCCCTTCCGATGAATGACGTGTGCTGGAAGGGTAAATTTGTTCGGTGCGTGTCGAGTGTTCGCAATGGTGGAAAATCTGATGGAAGATCATGCATTCTTAATTGATAGATCTGCTCCGGGTGAGAAAGGTCCCTCAATCGATGTTCGCCAAGGTTGACAATTCGCGTTCCCTGGGGGGAATCCCCGGAAAGCAGGTTTTCAGTGGAGGAGGAAAGCAGGATCTGACCCCCATAACCAGCGGCTGAAATGCGCGCCGCGCGATGAACATCGACACCAACATAACCGTCATCGGTGACAATCGGTTCTCCCGTATGCAATCCCATACGTACCCGCAGCTGCTTATTCTGGGGCCAAGCCTGGGCACGCAGCGCCCGCTGACCATCAACAGCGGCGTTGATGGCATCGCTGGCGCGCGGGAAAGCGACAAAGAAGGAATCGCCTTGTGTATCGACTTCCTTGCCGTTCCATTTCTCGAAGGCCTCTCGCAGCAGCGATTGATGGCGCGTGAGCACCCTGCTATAGACATCGCCAAGTGTCTGGAGAAGTTTTGTCGATCCTTCGATGTCGGTGAAGAGGAAGGTCACTGTGCCGGTTGGAAAATCCATCATCGCGTTCCTTCGGGAATAGTTTTAATATACACAAGGATTGTCTGGAATTTTCAATGATTGAACCCGTAAGGGTAAATCACCCCAGGTGCATTGCACTTTCCAGGTAGATTGCACCTGGCGCCGACCGGGTATCGAAACCCGGCCTACGTGCCTGTTGCTGGAGGGCAGACATCGATACACCTGCCCGATTTTGGATTTGTTTCCTACGCCCGGGTAGGGAAACCCGGCCTACATGCCTGTTGCTGAGTTAATCCGTCTAACATGCCACAGCTTCAACAACTCCGCCTCCCGCTCAAGGGAAAGACCCGTCCTCGGATTACCATATTCCGCGTCCCAAGCGAGGGTGTCGCGTAGCGTATCTTCCAGCGGCCGGTGAGCAAGTCCGGCATTCAGCGCCTTGCCGATATTCGCCGCGCCTACCCCGCGCGCTTCAGGAGGCGTCCACAGCGGAAGATCTGACTCATCAAGCTCTTGGCTTTCGATGAAAGCATCACTAACCCATGTGAGGCGCACATCGGTTTCGAATACGCGTGACCCTTGATTTAAAAGCTCCCCCCATGTAAACGGCTTTGCTGGTCCGCTAACATTATAGATCGAAGAATCTACTGCTTCTACTCTTCGGATCACGAATGCTGCCAGGTCACGTCCGTCAATAAACTGCAGCGGGATGGACTCATCCCCAGGAGCAAGTATTTCCCCGCCGCGGTTAAGTCGTCGCAGCCAGGATGCGAAACGGTCGGTATGATCATACGGGCCAACTACATAGCCTGGTCGAATGATTAAGCTGCGCCCCGCAAAACTTTTTTCCGCGGCACGTTCGCATAAAACCTTCAATGCACCGTAGGTATCGCCATCAATGATCTCGGTTGAAGGTTCGGAGATCTGAGCCAGAGGTGAATTTTCATTCACCCCAGGCCTGCTGAAATCAGCGTATACCGAAATGGTCGAGATAAATGTGTAATTCTCGACTGCTTCTTTCAAGAGATTTGCTGATTCACGCACCAGCCGGGGAAGATAACCATTTACATCGATGACGGTATCCCAACTTCTGTTCATTAACTGATCGAGTTCACCGTCGCGATCACCGATCAATTTTTCTACTTGAGGGAATAGGTCCGCATTGGATTTCCCTCGATTAAATATCGTGACCTCGTGTTCCCGGTCTAATGCTGAACTGACAATTTGACGACCGACGAATTTTGCCCCGCCGAGGACAAGAATTTTCATAAAAATTCCTTCAAAATTTTGGGGGCCCCCGAAGCTCTTAACAATGGTGGGATTGTGCCTATATGCGGAATATTGGCCTTCTACTATTCATGATGAATCACAAACTCTGGCAAGGCGAATAAGACCCAAAGTAGCCGTGGCGCCGTCACATTTTTTTTGAGTATCGGGCTGTGATGGAGCCCGCATCAAACTCGAGATATCGAATTGCGCTCTGCGCCCTGTCCATCTTCTGCATGATCTGGCCTTTTCCCGGACAACGCGTTTCGCATGGAGCAGTGGGCGAATTACTTCCTTGACAAGGAATGGGGATTGCACACCGAATCCTATTCCACATGCCTCTAGAATCCAACTTATCCGCGATGGATTGGCGCAAAGTCCAATCTATCACCCAGGGGACAACAAAGCAGATGAACTTGGTCTTCCGCCCGATGTTAAACCTATCGACCTCGAATTAACTCAGCAGCCCCTTCAGTAATGCGCCGATGGCGAAGGCGACGCCAGCAGCCAACCCGCCAACCAGGAGCATTTCTGTTCCGCCCTTAATTGGGTTTTGGTGCGTAATCAGCACCTTCCCGGCTCCGAGCCCGAACAAGGCGACACCTGAGAGAAGTACAGAAATCGGAAATGCGGTGCGGTCCGATATCGTAACAAAAAGGCCGAGTAGATAGACGAGCAGCGGCAGCGCCCCGGCCAAAACAAAGGAGGTGAGAGTCGCCAGGGCACTGTAAAGTGGTTTTCTCTCGGATTGAATGAGTCCCAATTCATCAACCATCATCGCATCCACAAAGCGATCCTTGTCCTTGCTAAGGATCTGCACCATTTGAGATGCTTCTTCTGCGCTATACCCTCGCTTTTGGTAAATCTCGGCAAGTTCTGTTTTTTCACCCTCGGGAAAGTTATCTACTTCCCAGCTCTCGCGCATACGTTCCTTATCAAAGTACTCTTTTTCGCTCTTTGAAGAAAGGTAGGCGCCCGTAGCCATGGAAAATCCATCGGCAAACAAACTGGCGAGACCCAGAATGAGGATAATATTCGTTCCCAGATTTGCTCCAGCCACCCCACTGACGACGGCAAAGGTTGTGATGATGCCATCGAGGCCGCCATATATAAAATCGCCCACATATTGCGAGCTTATGCCACCATGCTCCTCGGGTGGTTTGTGCACAGAATCTGCGATAAGCGCGGGATCGTGAGCCGCTGCTGCCGCGGCATGATTATCCTCCGCAAATGCCTTCCGAGCCGCATCTACTCTTCTTGTAATACTCACTCGTCACTCCGTTTTCAATCGATGTGTTGGGTATTCGTAGGAACGGGTAATTGTACCTTGCTTAGCGATTTCAACACATCATGACATTTGTTCGTTGTCTCATCCTAAAGATACTTGTCATCGGGGCGCAGTTCCGGAATACTGGGACGAGGAGCTGACACACTTAATCTAAGCTTAATATCATCCCCAGCAGAAATTCTTCAGGATTAAGTGGCGGGATCATCTTTTCAGCAGTCCGGGCCTCGATCCTGGTAAAGGGGATTCTTCGCCTCCGCCCTGCTCCTGCGTAGGATGACGGAATAGATTGCGGAAAGTCCGAACGGTGAAATTAAATTGGGTCAAGATTCTCGCTTGCCCGGTGCAGGGATTTTTGTATATCCAAGCCACGTTTGCCAGCGACTGGCCTAATCTCCGAGGATCCCCAGATAAACCTTCCAGGGTCCGACCTCTTCTTTGTATTGACGTGCCATAACTTCGGCGATCTGCCCAAGATGGTTCAAATCGTGCGCTACCCATGTTGAAAGCAATTGGCGCAGGTTCAATATTCCTAGCTTGGGATGTTTCCCCGTGCGTTCATAATCTGATTCTTGGAGCACACTTTCACTTAATACAGAGAGGTTTGCTTGGCGAAGTTCCTCAAATGTGGAAAGCAAATCGGCAATTGATTTGCCCTTGCTTGCCTCGAATTGTGCGAAGCGGTCAAAAGGTTCAAATTCTTTTATCCCGCCGGAAGACATGATCAGCTGCATGCGGGGAATCCAGTCGGCGCGATCACCCTGGATCAAATGACCTACTACATCGAATGCACTCCAGGTGCCTTCACCATCATTGTTGTACACCCAAGGTTCAGGCAAGTCTTGCAACCAGGTCTTTAGGAGCTCTGGGGTTCTACCAAGAATCGCTACCGCGTTCTCAAGTTCGAAATCCATCATTGAATATATTCCCTCCTTTTCCGCTGACTGCAGAAATGGCATAGATCATTCCAAGAAATTGTGTAGGCACACAAAAACACTAACTTTACAAGATCAGATCCAGGTATCTGCTGGCGCGGTGCGCTCACCTTCAGCATTTCCCGTATTGCGCGTCCCAGCAGGCTCGATCAACAGAATGAGGCACTCCTCTACAGCCGCGGGCTTATGCTCCATTCCCTTCGGCACGACGCATAGTTCACCCTCCTCCAGGTTCAGAAAACCGTCGCGCAATTCGATGATCATCTTCCCATCGATCACCATAAAAACCTCGTCCGTTGTAGCATGCTGATGCCACACGAACTCACCCTGGATCTTCGCCAGCTTAAGATGGTAATCGTTCATTTGGGCAACGATCTTCGGCTGCCAATGTTCGGTAAAATTCGAGAATTTATCGGCGAGATTTATCACCTCGATCGTCATGTTCTCCTCCAATGAATTGCATTCCATTTTCTCGCGGCAGGACTCCACACACAGCACGCATGCGCGCTTCGAGGGAAATGAAGAAAATTTTTTATTAGAATTGATTTGTATGAATCGTATGAAGCTCGTTCGCAAATTCAATTGCGTGGTATTTACATACCTCGCGGCCTTACAAAGTTTTCAAATAGGCCACCAGATCGTCGATCTGCTCTTCCGTTAATTCTTCTCCAAACTTTGGATACATGATACCGGGAAGAAATCCCTCCTTAACAAATACATCCGGTTTGAGGATTGATTCGCGCAAGAATTCGTCGGCCGATGTCGCTTCCCCAGTATACGCTGAGCTTTTGATGGTTAGCTCCACCCGGCTAGACACATTAAAAAGGGATGGCCCCACAATCACCTCCCCAACTTCTAGGGCGTGACACGTGCCACAGCCGGGTGCTTCTTTGCTCCCTATTGTTTTCTGCTCAAATAAAATTTTTCCATTTTCAGGATCACCCTTGGATCCTCCGCATGCAGCCAGAATTACGGAAAGGAGGACAAGGGTAACTTGAAGCTTTTTCATAACCATTCCTATGAAATTAATAAACGGATTGCTCTAAGGCTTACTAACTTCTCAAGCGCTGACCAGGAAGGCCGTAAGATACATGATCGTCAATCCAAGTAGGAACCCACCGACATTCATCCAGGAAAGCGTCGCTTCATTCTCGCGTTCTGCAAAACGCTGCAACAGGCGACCGACGTCGACAATCACCTGCCATATCGCCCCGGCGCCGATGCCGAAAAAGATTGTAGCAAACAGTGGTGAGAATGCAAAACCGCCGATCCAGGTTCCAAGGATTGCTGGAGCGCCAGCAATCAGAGTCAAGCCAACAAACAGCTTCAGCGCCGGCCGATCCTTTCCCTCTTGGCTGTAGCCTACTGCGGCAAAGGGTAAAAGTGGAGCCACGATGCCAATCCCTTCGGTTACGTTATGCAGCGTGAAGCCGATGACCAACAGAGAGCCCAGCGCTGCTTCACCAAGTGCGAACGCCGCACCGATCACCAATCCCTCCCCAAGATTATGGATACCGATTCCAAGCGCAAGCAATCCTGCAATATAGCGTGGGGATGGCCTGCCGCGGCGCGTTCCGATGGCACTCAGCACCATCCAGGTAAGCAAGGCCGCAAAAAATACCAAAGCCTCCCCTTGAAAAACGCCCGGTAGCTGTTCAGCGATCTCCAACCCCTCAAGAAAAGTATCGATGAGCAGGAACACCAGCAATCCAATCGTTAATGCGAGAATAGCTCCCAGCCATTTTCGCCCAATGCGCTTCATCGCTGGGTACCAGAGCATGCCCAACCCGACAGGAATGATGCCAACATAAACACCGACGAGCCCATAGGCGATAAACTCGGTTATTCCCGGCGAAGGGGTTTCAACGGCAAGTTCAACTTCGTGGCTGAATGTCGCTCCGGTGTCCGTGAGCAGGACGATTTCATGCGCTTCGGTTTCGACCCAGGGATAAGGAATTAATATTTCTGCTCGCGCCAAGGGTTGGATCGTCTGGGATGGCTCCATCGAAAAATTCCAATAGGCCTCATCCACCAGCACTTGTGCAACCGTAACCGCATCCGGCCCACCATTGATGAGATCAACACGAAATCCACCATCAAAGATTTCGATACGCTGGAATATGAGATCTTCGATGGGGGGTAAATCTGCCTTGAACAAGGCCAATGGATCGGTAAAGGCGAAGACTGAGAGCAGCAGGGCCAAGGCAATGAACGGCAGGAGAATCATCAACCATGTTGGAAATCCGGATCGCGTTGCGGTGTCTACGTTAGTTTGGTTATTCATGGAAATCCTCCCCGCCTACCCCTCGACCACGTCGAAAAAGGCCATCCAGCCTAGTTCGGCAAATTCGGATTGATGGGCATGAAACATATACATCCCGGGCTCAAAATCGGCGAAGGAAAACTCTAGGATCCCACGCTGTGCTTGACACTGCATGACCGTATCGATAGTCCTTAAAGTTGGTTGCAGCGTTGTGCCGTGATCGTAATAATTGAAAAAGTTAGCATGCAGGTGTAGAGAATTGATCGGATCAAACTCGGTTACATTAATCAGGTAGATCCGCTGGCGCTGGCTTTTGCGAATTCTTATCGGCGCATTGTCCGCGCTGTAGGCGAATGCGATCGAATTTACGGCATAGATCTCATTGTCGCCATCGAAATTGGTGTCGAAGCCGTTCATGATCATCATCATCTCGTTTACGTTTTCGTTTTCTCGATAATTGTGATTGCGCGTTTTGGCGATTTGCTTCTCCTCCCCACTGTATTTGTCTGGATCGGGGTCCACGATAAAGGCGCCATACAGACCTTTATGAATATGACGCTTCAAGGGAACAGAATGGCAATGATAGAGATGACAACCGAATGGGAAAGCGTCAAATTCGTATACGGTGCTCTCCCCCGGTGCAATGGAGCCCGCGTAAAACCCCGGAAGTCCATCCATGGAGGCAGGGTGAATTCCGTGAAAGTGGATCGTATGCGGATGGCTTCCCGCGTTGATAAATTCGATCTTGATGCGGTCGCCTTCAACACAGCGAATAGTTGGACCCGGAACCCTGCCATTGTAGGTCCACGCGGGGAAAAATACCCCGGGTGCAATCTCAATTTCCTTATCCACCGCCACGAACGTATACTCGCGCAGCGTTTGCCCATTGTCGAGCTCGCTCACCTCGCCATAGTCCCAGTCATAGAGCAGCTCGGAGGGATCAAAACCGTTGCGTGCGTAATCCACCTGACCGACTGCTCCGAACCCACCGTGCGTATTATTATCGTGATCACTAATCTTCGATTTCGTAAGGTTCGCGGTTGGATTAAGATCTGTGCCCAGAGCAGCGGATACGGCAGCGACTCCTCCCGTCAGAGCACTTGCCTTTAAAAATTGTCTGCGGCCGATGACCTCTGATTTCTTCTTTCGTCTATTCATTAATTCCTCTTTCTCATACCTCCGGGGGTATGTGGAAATACTTGCTTTCTAGCGTCAAAATAATTTAAGCTCGCCTAACTTCTTAATTATAGATGCCTAACTTTACCCGAATAGTATAAATGGTTCTGCATTTTGTCAAGGTGAAACATCCTTCTGGGGGGATAGATCTTTGCTGGAGTTACTTACGAGATGCTCCGCGAACAACTGCGCATCATTGGCAGTGAATGTACCAATCCGTAATGCTGCTAAGGAGAATAAGCTTTCTCGCCGGCCTCGATCGCAAGAGCGAGTCTGTTCTCTTTCGGAGACAATGGACACACCCACTTTTCATCATAAGCACAGGATGGATTGTAAGCGTAGTTGAAATCGAGGAGCATCGTTTCCCCCATCACACCGAGATCAACCCCTTTGATGGTGTCGTAAAGGTATCGGCCCCCATCATAGGTTTCCACGCCGCTTGTTGCATCTTGAAAAGGCAAGAAAATCCCGCCGCCATAGCCATTAATCCAATAGATATTCAGGCTGGCTTTTTGATCTTCAATTTTGAAATCCACCACACCCACCTTTGTGTAGTGCAATAGACCATCGCGCCCCAGATCCATTTTTTCACCCACACGATCAATGTCCATTCGAATTGTGCCTTTCGTGCGGAAGACGGGATTATAGGGGAAATAATCCAAACCCCGAAAATTCCTGCGCGATTCGTTATCAAGCGGGCTTTGGGGATGCTGACGCAGAAGATCGTTTTTTGATTCACGGAATGCGCGCCAGGTTTTTAATGGTTCAGCAGCGGATGAGCGACGTACCTGCGCGTAGAGCTCAGCTACACTTCTGCGCCATTGGGCCAGTGTGTATGGATTTTCCGGAGTGTCCAAAGTTGTTCTCTGCTTCCTTCCAAAAGCTTTTGTCATTCCGAGCGACACCTTTTCACATAGTGAAAAGGCAGAATCATCGTTTCTCACGAGGAAAGATCTTCGCATTCGGAAAACGAGATCCTTCAACCTTTGCGCAGCAAAGGCCTCAGGATGACATTAATGATTACTCCTGAATTGACGCTTATCACTTTGCAAAAACATCCTGCTCCTTGCTCCCGCGCTCCCAACTCCTGATAGTTGATCATTAGTTGCAAAATGAGATTGGCGATTTTCCAATCTCACTAGCTTTGTTTACAAAGCGCCTGAACTCCAAAAAAGTATACTCATTCCCCGTTACATTGCTCGCCACCCGATACCATTTTCCTGTCTGCGCTCACGTATTCCTCGATTCTTGATTTGCCTCCCCCTTTGATGAATGTTTACGCGATAAAATTTCGCACAACATAGTTCGAATTGCGGCAGGAGCTTATGATGAACTTTGCCCCCGACGAGGAATTTCAAACTACCTTGGATGCTATCCGCTCCTTCGTGCGCGAGGAACTCTTCCCCCTGGAGGAAACTTTCTTGCTCGAAGGTTTTGGGAGCGTGCTGCCGGAAATTAATGAAAAACGCGCCAAGGCAAAAAGACTTGGCTTCTGGCTGCCTCAGATTGCACAGCAATATGGCGGCATGGGATTCTCGTTGGTTGAGCATGGCCATGTCAGCGAAATCCTGGGCAGCTCACCCATTGGGCATTACGTCCTCAATTGTCAGGCGCCGGATGCAGGAAATATGGAGATTCTGATCGAAGACGGAACGCAGGAACAAAAAGAAAGGTACCTTGATCCACTGCTCGCAGGGGATATTCGCAGCTGCTTCGCTATGACCGAGCGCGATCATCCCGGATCCAACCCGACATGGATGGGCACAAGCGCCGTGCTTGATGGAGATCATTATGTGATTAATGGCAGCAAGTGGTTTACCAGCTCCGCCGACGGGGCCTCGTTCGCGATAGTCATGGTGGTGACCAATCCGGAAGCAGCCAAACATCTGCGGGCCAGCCAAATCATTGTCCCTCTGGGAACCCCCGGTTTCGAAATCATGCGCAACACCCCCGTGATGGGCAAGCGCGGCCAGGGCTATGGCACGCACAGTGAGCTGCAATTCACGGATTGCCATGTACCTGTTGCGAATCTTCTGGGGGAACATGGAGCCGGGTTTGTAATCGCCCAGAATCGCTTGGGCCCGGGACGCATTCACCATTGCATGCGCTGGATCGGCATTTGCGAGCGCGCCTTTGAATTAATGTGTACACATGCTGTGCGGCGCGAAGTTGCCCCGGGAAAGACACTCGCCAGCCAGCAAACAATTCAAAATTGGGTTGCCGAGAGCCGGACGCAGATCAGTGCCTCGCGCCTGATGGTATTGCAGGCCGCAGACACGATTGACCAGCAGGGAACAAAAGCCGCCCGCGATGAAATTTCCATCATCAAGTTTCTTGTCGCCAATGTCCTACAGCAGGTTCTGGATCGCGCAATTCAAGTACATAGGGCATTGGGCCTGACGGATTACACTCCCCTTGCTTATTGGTACCGTCATGAACGCGCCGCGCGTATTTACGACGGGCCCGATGAAGTTCACAAGCGATCAGTTGCCCGGCGCATTTTAAAGACGTATACGTAAGTAACCAGGGCCAGGAGACATTTCCCAATGGCAGACCCAAGCTACCAGGAGGACCTGATCGATCTGCGCGTAGATGAGCACATCGATGCCCCTAAAGTCGCTGATTTTCTTCATGGAAACTTGCCGGGTAGTGACGAGGCCCCGAGAAAAATGAGCGAGGCGCTGATCGATTCCATGCCCGAATTTCGCGCTGTGGATTATGAATCCATCGGATTAGCCGACTTAGGCAAACCCGAGGGCTTTATCGCGCGACAAATTGATGGATGGTTTCGGTGTTGGGAATCTACGAAGAACGAAGATGTACCCGAGATGGCCGACGTTTATTCATGGTTGCGGGAAAACCTTCCATCAAGCGAAATCCATTCTCTGGTACACAACGATTTCAAACTTGACAATGCCATGTTTGCGGCGGCCGACCCGGCCCGCATTGTGTCCATTTTTGATTGGGATATGTGCACTTTGGGCGACCCTTTGAGCGATCTTGGCGCACTGCTTGCCTATTGGTCGGAACCTTCGGACCCGGCCTACGCACTTGAAATGGCGCGCATGCCGACCGGCGATCTGGCTTTTCTAACGCGCGCGCAGCTCGTCCAGCGCTACGCGGCGAAAACAGAGCGATCCGTGGAGCATATCAATTTTTACTATGCGCTGGCGCTCTTTCGCATTACCGTCATTATCGCCCAGATTTATATCCGCTTCCTTCGTGGACAGACACAGGATCAACGTTTTTCTGACTTTGGTAAAGTGATCCCCCATTTCGCTCGCATGGCGCAAGGAGTGGCAGCCGGGGAGATGGGGATTAAGCTTTAGCGGTTCCACAGGAAATCGTGGGGCAGGGTTTCCCCGCCCTACGTATTGGTTGTAGGGGCGGTTCGTAGGGGCCTATTTAATTCCGAATCCCGTAGGGGTGTTCAATTGAACACCCCTACGATAATTACGAATATTGTAGTTGCACAAAATGAGAAATGGGGGTTGGGCAACCGCAAGGTATCCCAATCTCCCAAGCTACCGGGGAATCCCGATGCCCGTATGCCGTGCCCGCAACTTAGCCCTGATCGACAACTACCTCCACCGCCGGCAACCCAAACCACACGCGTATCAGCTCTCGATGATCTTCAAGAACTTGGGCTTATTTTTGTCCTAACTATTGCAACACTCGCGTCGATCCCCCGATGTCTGTGAAGAGAAAGGTGATCGTTCCGGTGGGGAGATGGTCCTTTTCGCCCATCATTCACCTTCCATGCAGAAATGTGAGAAGATTAAGGGGATTAGGATCAAGACGCCTCTCATTGCATAATAATGATATTTCAATACATTTTTACCCAATTTATCGTAATTCCGGATCACTTATGCCCGCGCACAGGAGGATCAATATAGCCGCACGGCCGAGTGAATTGCGGACGAACCCCCAAGCCATAGGAGCTGTTGTGGATGTGCTAGGCGTATTAGCAATTCCATTCTAGGGGAAGTTAGGGTGATGTTCAAGCTGCTTTTCATAGAACCTTGGGCGATTGGGGAACGGCCGGTTGCGAACCAGAGATTCGTTGAACCGCCCTTGCAACGTCCTTCGAGTTCATGAAATTCCCTGAATCAAAAGGGGCGTTCAATTGAACGCCCCTACGCGTTTTAACATGACTTGGATACGTTTACTTGTTTTCCTCCGCCGTTTGGGCTTCGCGGTCGGGATCGCCGAATGCCGGACGATGCTGATCGCGCAGGGTAGCCCAATCCACACCGCGGTAAGCACGCAACGTGTAGGCAATTTGCTCATCAAACGCGGCTGGAGAATAGGAAAAGATCAACGGTTGGAAGTGTACGTGCCAATCTTCCAGGTGTGACTGATCGAATAAGGCTTCCCTCTCTTCTCCTGTTTCTGTATAGAAGATGGCCACTCCTCCAGCCTGCCCGATCCAATGATCGTGGAATAAAATTAACGGCAAGGAGCGATCGCTAACAAACTCGTTGAACTTTCTATTCGCCTCCAATGCAGGCAAATCTTCTGGGGCTTTGGCGTAAACGAGAAAGCAACGCGCCTTCTTAATACGTCGATAATGGTCGACCATAACTGATTGAACCTCTCTCCGTTGGTTGAAAAACCGAACAAATCCGATTTCAAGTAGCTGAATGAATCCGTATTATTCACGATGCCAAATCAGCCAGGGGATTATCTAAGAAATGAGGATACTATTCTGTGGCATGAAATGCGCAGTATAATATTCCACTTAAACTAAATGACTTACATTCTGGCCAAGTGCATTTCTCTTCTGATAAACCCCCACGCGAATTAACCAGGAAAGTCATGCGAATGGATTTGTCATCAAAGTCGGACCATTCCTGCGGTTGATCAATCCGGATTGCCAATCGCCTATTGATGATATCCCAATAGGCGAGCTGCCAATGTCGTCCACAAACTCGACAGCGGTGGATGCTACGAACACCACCTTCCTTCTCGGCGAGCATTTCCAAGTGCTCGAAGACGGAAGCTGTTTCATCTAATCCGAATATTTCCGGCAAATGCGCACAGTTGCACGTGTTTGACATGATGTTGTTTCTCGGAATTATATGCCATTCGATAGACCGTCTAAAAGGTTACGGGAATAATTAACGTAGAGAGCTCGATAACTTACTCAATGCCCACCCCAGCAGGCAGATTGGAGCTCTCCAGGATCTCTAACGCCCCGAGTATAGACTGTAGCTGGTCACCTCCGGTGATGTGGAACGCGTGCAACCCATGTGTTTTTGCCACATCTATAGTAAGCTGATTGTGATCGAAAAAGGCGATCTTCTCTGCAGGACAATCCAGCGCCTGCACAACAAACTCAAATGCATCCTTATCTGGTTTTAGCAAACCAATCTCGTAGGAGAGGAAACGCTCGCCGATCAATGCGCTGAGATTGAATTTTTCCTGGATGCGCGGCCAATGTGCCTCATTCGTATTGGAAAAACAAGCCAGGCGGCATTGGCTTCCAAGTGTAGAGAGCAATTCTGGAATTCCTTCATAGAGTCGTTGAGGCCAATTGCGATACAGTTCCAAAAATTCGAGTGGACGGACGGGAATATCGAGTTCCTGCACCACCAATTTGGCGTACGTGTGGCTGGATATCTTCCCCTGATCAAAAGCACGCGCCGCGGGCGATTGAATCCAATATTCCCCAAGCTCCTGATTGCTCATGTTCGTCCAGCTCAGTATCGTATTCCTTACCTTTGATGAGGGCTCAACTAAAACATCGGTGACATCAAAAAGCAGTACTTCGTAATTATTCGTTTTATTATCCATGACAAATTTTGGGATTTACCACGCAGATCCTAATGAGGGGATCGTTCTGATTTCTGGCGATCTGCGCTTCTTCCTTTCTTCTCGGATTCCTCTAATCAGGGTGTAGTCCTGGCCATTGGCCACTGCTACTGCAGGCCCTAATCATTGTACGTCCTGAAACCTCCTTTTGTGTCTAAAAAATTACTAAAGAAGATCGAGATCCACTATCAATATATTGCGTCTTTCGGAGCTGTCGTAAATTCGATTACACGAAAATTCATTGTCGGCCGACCTGGATCTCTGGAAAACCATACGTATAGGACCTCTTCGCCCCGTTCATAAACCCATTCGAGGATAAGAGTTCCTGGATCAGAAAGTTTATACAAGTCTTCCTGCGGACCAAAGAACAATGGCTGATCCGGCATCTTAAATTCCTGGACCATGCCCGGCACACCGAGGATTGCTTTCACGTCCGCTCGCGATAGGCCGATTTCAATCTTGCTCGCAGTTTGGCTGCAGGCTGTGAGGATGATAAGGACAAGAGCAAGAAAGATAATTGAAAATTCTCGCCGCACTCGTATAGTGCCGACTTTGGACACTTTTGCTCCCATTCGATACTCATTCCGTTTTGTTCGTTTTGAGAAACAGAGGATCCAGTTCTCTGGAGTGCCGAAGTTCTACTTCAGCTTTGCGCAAGCAGAGCTTGCGCACTCCAAAAGAAACCTCCCGGAGGTTAGGATAAGCAAGTGCAACGCACTTTGAAAATGCAATGCATCTTTTCTCATTTAATGGACGACTGGAAACGAGCTTCGGCACGCGTCGCCGCTTCGCATAAGGGTAAGATACAATCGTTTCCCAAGATGCTCAAAGCCGAATTCATCCACAATCAAAATAGGTGCTTTCGATATTTGGTCAGGTGTGCGAACTGCGTTCACCTTGAAACCTGGCCTCCGATTGAGTGCCCAACGATAGCGGACTTTTCAAGCTCAAAATTATCCATAAACAACTGCAATTGTCAGCCGAAAAGATCGTATCCATAATCCAGGGGGTTTCGTGTGCTAAATCCGGAACTCCAAAAATCGAAAGCATGCACCTTATTGCGCTCGGAAAATGCATCAATGTTGGCGATCCACGTATGCCAATCAAGATTGAAACCGTGGAGCAATATCACCGGCTCGCCCTCATCCTTTTCTACATAATAGATCTGATGCCCTTCAAGCTCGATAATTTTTCCGACAGCGTATTTGTTAGCCCAGATTTCCAAATCCTGACTGTTCCAGGCAACAAACTTGCTCATGGTCATTCGCCGCCACGGTCTTCTAAATTATAGAGGTATTGGCGATTGCATGGGGTCAGGGACTAAGCCAACTTGCTCTTTTTTTTGGGGTATACGTGATTGAGGATTTCGTTGCGGTGAGAATAAATACCGATGAATTACCTATGCTACGCGGGAATTGTAAATCGAAAGCTCGATCCTCCTTCGGGAATACTCTGGGCATCGATATGTCCGCCGTGCGCCTCGACAAACCCTTTCGCAATGGCCAGTCCTAACCCCACGCCGCCTGTTTCTCGATTGCGCGATTTTTCTCCGCGAAAAAAGCGATCAAACAAGTAGGGCAAATCATCGGGGTCAAATCCCTGGCCAGAATCGCGTATTTCTACTTCGACGCCCTCTGCGGCGGGCCTTGCCAGAACACGAACATTCCCACCCTCCGGGGTAAAACGCAATGCGTTGCTGATCAGATTATCGATAACCCGGCCAATCCTCTTCGCATCCATGACTACTGGATCGACCTCTGCCTCGATGGCCCCATCGAGGGTGATCCCGCGTTCTTGCGACAAAGCCGAAAAACTCTCCAGCGCATCGGAGATGAGATCGGTCATCGAATTACGTTGTAATTCCAATTTGATCCCTCCGGCGTCCAGTTGTGACAATTCAAACAGGTCATCAAGCAAGCTTGACAGCGCCTGAAGCTCGCGTTTTGCGGTCCTGAGGTAACGCTCGCGCGTGGAGCGATCATCCACCATGTCATCGGCGAGCGCTTCAACGATCGCACGGATGGAGGCGAGCGGGGTCTGCAGATCGTGGCCTACCCAGGCGATCAAATCGCGCCGCAGGGTATCCAGCTCTTTCTTCTTACGCTCAACGGTTTGCAATTGGTCCACAAACGAATTGAAAGTGTTGGCCAGCTCTGCAACTTCATCGCGTCCGCTTACTAGCGCGCGCGTGGCAAGATTTCCGCCTTGAACTTCACGCAGCGTATTTCGCAGACTTGAGATGCGTTGAGTCAGCGCTTGGGAAAAATAATACCCCAAGATTAAGTTAATCCCGCTTGAAAAAAATAACAGGATCATCCCCAGCAAAAAATCGTGCTCGCTGGCGAACATAAGGCGCGCAGCTAACCAAATGGTGAGAAAAGTGATCAGGCTGGAAATTGCGTAGGTGCCAAATACTGCCCACCGGATTCTGGGAAGATTCCGCAGCCAGCCGAAGTGAAAAGCGAGGAAGCCCGCTAAGATGACGACGAATGAAGCCGTGCTGAAAAAGTAGGTTATAAATTTAAAATCTGCCAGGGGCGGGCGCATTACCAAATAAAAAATCCCCAATGCGCTCAGCAGAACCAGTACGACGCCAATCCCCATCTGTATAACCGGACGCGATTTATTTTCTATGATTTTCATTTTTGAACCATTTCTGGATCCGATTGATACGAATTAGGGTTCAAAACGATAACCCACTCCCCAAACGGTGATAATGTGTCTCGGATTTGAGGGGTCAGCCTCAATTTTTTCTCTTATGCGCCGAACATGAACGGTGACGGTTCCAGGATCGATGTAATCAGAAATACCCCAGACGCGATCCAGGAGATGTCCTCGTGTGAACACCTGCAGAGGATGATTGGCAAAGAGCCACAACATGTCGAATTCCTTCGCCGTCAGCTGCTTTTCCACCCCGCGCACGATTACCTGACGTCTCGCGGGGTCGATGCTGAGATCATCAAAAACGATGGGTTGCTCGCGTTTCTCTTGCAGGCCACCCATTGTGCGGCGCAGGACCGCTCTCACTCGGCTGACAAGCTCCTGCGGGCTAAACGGCTTGACGATGTAATCATCGGCGCCCAACTCCAGCCCCGCGATGCGGTCTCTCTCTTCGCGCCGCGCGGTGAGCATGATGATGGGCACATCGCTCTTCGATCGAAGCCAATTGGTGATTTCATAGCCATCGATGCCGGGGAGCATTAAATCCAGCACTACCAGATCGGGGGGATCTTTCTTCAAGATTTGTTTGGCATGTGTGCCATCCTCAACTGAACGCACACGATAACCCGCGCGCTCGAGATAGAGGGTGACCACCTCACGAATACTCGGTTCGTCTTCAACAACAAGAATGGATGCTTCGCTCATTTTCCCTTCCTGCACGGAATGATAACCGCACTTCATTACAGAATGATTAAGCCTGGACCCAAAATGTAAGCATGCCATAAGGGTTGCGTAAGGACAAGGCAAGCCTCAGTCGGCAAACTATCCCCGTACCTATCTACAGTCCGTTTCCGAGACACATTTCTTCCAATGAGGTTTTTGAACTACCCAATTTGATTACGTTCTAGGTCAATGGCGGGCGGCTCAAGTTTTCGACGGGATGGTATCGATAAGGAGGTGGTGCGGCTTAGAAAAACCAGAAGGCTGATATTCGAGCAGCAAATCTATTCTACAGAAGGAAAGGTGTTCACAATGAAACGTAAGATCGTACTTTCATCCATGTTGGTCCTACTCGTAGCGCTTGCAGCCGTGCCGGCTTTTGCACGTGGCGGCGGGCCATTGAAACGAGTCACCGTTTATGTTCGAAGCACGCGTTTGTCGTATGATTCAATCGTAACGACGGATTTACCCCAGCAGGGAAAATTCCAGGAATTGTTCCCCACTATGAACGGGCTCGAAACCGATTTTGGACCAGGCGATCCTGGCTATCTTGGCGGACGCTGGTGGGTTGATGAAAATAAAAATGGTGTGCAGGATGAGGGAGATTCGTTTTTCCTTTGTCCGCTTCTGGGGCCAGGCCAATAACCGAGGCAGATTAAATTCTTTGTTTAGAAAAGTGTTTCAACTCGCTGCCCAAGCAACTTATGATAAATATACACTAGTTCCTTGAGTAAAAGCGAAGGTGCGGCTCTCAGTTTGAGAGCCGCACTTATATTAATTGATGCCGACGCGATTCCAAGACAGTGACTTCTTTCGCTTACTTTTTATAAGCAAGGAGCAATCCATCACGGATTGGCACAATGCCCGCAATCCAGTCCTCATCCGTCGTAATGGCGCGCGTTAGCTCGCGAATGCCCTCGGTGCTGGCGGATTTATCCTCGGGATCAAATATTTTTCCACTCCAGAGAAGATTATCCACGATGAGCACGCCGCCTGATTTCAGCTTTTGTTTGATCACGGGCAAAGAATCAAGGTAGCCTTCCTTATCGATATCGTTAAATATGAGGTCAAAAGGACCCTGCGCTTCTCGAAGCGCTTCCACAGCTTCGCCCACGTGAAAATCTACGATCTCGCTATAGCCAAGAGCCTGCATATGTTTTCGAGCTTCAGCACTTAATCCCTCGTCCCACACTGCATGATGGACTTTGCCCCCACCATTTTCGTCCACCGCCCGCGCAAACCATGCTGTGGAATAGCCAAACCCCGATCCTAATTCAAAAATTTCTTTCGCACCCATCATGCGCGCAATCTGATAGCAGAAATAGCCTGCCGCGGGACCAATGATTGGGAAGCGAAGATCCTTAGCATGCGCCTCCATGGCCTTCATCTCTTCAGTTCGCGGCGGCACCAAGCCATCAAGATAGCCACGTACGGAATCCAAAGTTAATTCTTCAGTCAAGATTGCCTCCCTCGAGAATAAATTTTCTTCGCTATGCGGATGTTGTCATTTTACTTGCTTGGATTTTTTTCGCCGCGCTTTCCTGTTTTTGATAGTAATAGATCAGCAATCCAGCCATCACAGCGGTCCCTATTCCATAGGTCCAGACATTTTCACGCCCAAGATCTATTTGACCCCTAAACATGGCGAGACCCCAGACAAGAAAGAGGACGCTGGCGTACAGCGCAAATCCTTGGATGCCCATGCGGATCTCAATCCAATCTTCGGAGAGCTTCATTTTTGCGGCCCACAAGACAACGCCAACCAGAAAGGCTGCCATAATGCGCGCATCAAATGGTGCCAACGACCATGACCAGCGCGTGTCCATGAATTCCGGATTTATAAACATCAACCCGCCCAATGTGGCGGAAACGAAAATAATGATCATCAACGTATTTTGGAGACCTGGAAGAATAGGCCCTAGCTTAATCTCCGCCGGAACCGGGGAATTTGCAGCGCTATCACGCGGCTCAATAAATGGCAATATCAGAGGCTCGGCAATATAGGCAAGCACCCAGATATGGGCGACAATTATGTTCGTTCCCCAGTTCATCTCATGCACATGCCAGAAGGTCCCTGAGAAAATTACCGCCAGAAATCCGTAGGTACCCCATCTAATCCAGCGCAGGCGATACCAATTCTGTGCGCGCCACATATGATACCCCTGGAATGCACGCAATATGAAGGAGGTACCGAGGAACATTGCCGATAGTGGTGGCGCTATGGGCCAGGCAAATTTCGTTGCTGTCTCCGGGAAGAACAACAGCCAGACCACAAAACTTGCGGCTAAGATCAGCTGCCCAAGGCCGACATTGTGGTAGGTCCGCGATATCGTGGCCATTTAACCCTCACTCTCTTCATTTGCAGGAAGAAACCCTAAATTGTGCTTCGAGTTGCTTAGACCAGACAATAACGAACGAGTATTCTCCGCTGAATCAACGTGCGGGCCAGCGATACCATAGGCACAATTACATTACTTGAGCGGATAGATTTAGACTAGGTTATCAGAAGATTAATACAAAGAACGGGAAATTCTCATTGCCCCATTTAGGAGGAATATGGAAGAAAATTAAGAGTTCTGGCATATTCAAACGATTGGAGGTGTGGCAATGAAGGTAATAAGAGTTCATATTGATAGAAAGAAACTTATGTCCCTACCAGATGATGAACGAATCCTATTCCTGTCTTTAGGTCTCTTCGTTAATGAGATTAACGCACTTACAAGGATGTTGTATTGGGCGGCAAATCGCAAATCCGACAAACTAAATGAAGCAGAAGAAAATGGAATGCAAACCATAATCTTCTTACTAATGCGCCTCCTCGCAGGGAAACTTTATGAGTCTCACAAGGTGGTAAAAAAGAAGTTTTCTAAAAGGAAATTGGCTAAAAAGTATGTACCTAAACTAAGGGGAGAACCAGCGGATGCATTAAAGAATATTGCGAGGTACTTTGATAAACCGGACAATCATATTAAGGAAATACGAGATAGTTTCGGTTTTCACTACTCGCCTGATTCACTAGATGCAATGCTCCCGTATGTTACCGAACCACTCTACATTTATTTGAATAGAGATAAACCTGCTGAAAACTTATTCTTCTTATCTGAACAATTGATAATTAGTGGTCTCCCTAATTTGATGGGCAAATCAAATATTGATAAAGCAGCTGATGCTCTAGTAGGGGAGCTTTTTAAAGTCTCTATTTGGTTCACAGAATTGGCGGATGGATTAATTGCAGAGCTTATTAAAACGCGTGATACGGAGCTTAGAGAAAGTAGTCCGGTCGAGGTCAAATTTGCTACCTTATTAAAATTCGATAAGGTTCAGATTCCTTGGTTTACTGATCCATCCTAATTCTGGAGGAAAGCTATGGAAGATATTAACCTTCTTAATTTGCTTAGCACGCTCAGCTCGCGGACGTTAGGCAGAAGGTGCTTTGATGAGGATTGACCATATTGAGCTCTTCGTACCAAGTCGGGAGCAGGCCGCCGAATGGTACGGTCAGGTTTTCGGTTTCCAGATTTTAGAAGAGCATCGCGACTGGGCTGTGGAGGGAGGTCCCCTCATGATATCCAACGACGGTGCAAAGACTATGATCGCCCTCTTTAAGGGTCCGCCGCAGGGTCAGCAAGAAGTCCGCGGCTTCATCCGTCTCGCCTTCCGAGTGACCGATTCTGACTTCCTGCGCTTTATGGAGTCATCAGGCACTTGGCGTTCCACGCCGCTTGGCCCCGAGGATATTCAGGATCACGAGAAGGCGATATCTGTCTATTTTTCTGATCCATTTGGCAACCTCCTAGAAGTCACCACCTACGAACATACCAGGGTTAGGAATCAACTGCTCTAACCACGGTTTCTGCCTTACAACTTCCATGAGAAGACTTAGAATGTCAACGGTCGACATGACAATCTGCCTTCAACGGAATATACGGCTTATATGCAGATGCGGTGAGATTAAATGACCATCTGAACAGCTCAGCAAGGATGTGCTCAACCCCAATTGCATGTGCGGCGTTTTATGGGCATTGACCCGCGCGCGGAGAAAGAGTGTTGTCATTCATCCAAATTCCAGCATCTTATCCTTTAGAACTTAATCAGGTGATATGCTATCTCGATCGCTCTCAGGCGTATCTCGCTCCATCCGCCGCCTGTTGTAGAGAAAGAGGCTAATCCCCACGATCCATGCTACAACACCGGCAACTGCCCATTGGGGCTGTCCAGTCATGAAGCTTCCTGGCAAGACGTTGATACCCTGTAAGAACCAGACGACGCCTGTGAGCACAATCAACCCAGCAATGATATTTACTACTTTATTCATCGAATGCCTCCTTAGGAATAAGTATACTTAGAGAAACTTTAGGGGTGATTTTCTGATTAAATTGCGGCAATTCCCCAATCAACTTACGCTTGTAGTAGATTTCGGGATTTCCATCCCTTTGATCATACCAAACAACGTGCAGGGCAGTTTCCGACACCGCGATCGTCGGGTGCAGAGATTCTCCTTCGGCGGTTGTCAGACGTACATCGGGTTCCCAAGTCATCCCGCCGTCCGACGAATGCTTGAAGTAGATTTCGGTGTTGCCATCTCGACCGTCAAACCAAACGATGTAAACATTTTCGCCTTCAACAGCAATCGATGGCCTGGCTGAATTCCCGGGTGCATTGGTTAATCTCGTATCGGGCCCCCATGTGATTCCACGATCCTGCGATTGCTTGTAATAGATTTCCCAGCTTTGTGCCCACAACTGTATAGCTTCTTCGAATTCCTGGAATATTTTTTCGAGCAACTTAGGATCTCCGCCATCTGCTACCCAACGCGGCGCTGCCTGTTGAATGCGCTGCATCTTATCCTGGATGCGTGCTTGAAATGGCGGAAGGTAATATACGGATGGATCGCGGGATGGTGCGGGCTGCATTGGAAGGCCAAGGATCAGCATAGCATCATCTACTATGGACTCAACTGCTTCGTCACTCACCTCAGAATCGCGTCGATCAAACCAAACATAATGCACGAAATCACCTTCTACTGCGATAGAGGGAGCCCATGAGTCGGCTTCATTATTTGTAAGACGGGCGATCGGCTGCCAAGTGCTGCCACCATCGAGTGAGCGGCGGAAGTACTCTTCCTCATTGGCGTCACCATAGTCCACCCATGCCGCAAAGACATCATCTTCAGAAATGGCTACACTGGGCACCCGAGATTCAAAGGGCTCATCCGTTATGCGGTACTCCAGATCCCAGTTCAGCCCGCCATCATCTGAGCGACGTGTATAAATTTCAGCATTTCCAGACCTCGTATCGCCCCAGACAATTTGGA
>JADFRQ010000004.1 GCA_022561215.1 Chloroflexota bacterium
TTTGGGATTTGCTGTAGCGCCCATTCCCATTCGGAAATGATCATGCCGTTTTTGGTTAGCGGGTTCTCTCCTTGAGGCAATTCCAAATCATTATCCCCGGCTTTCCCGGACAGTTTGGTTTTGCTGTATCCCGTCTCCACATCCTGAAACCGTTGCAGTTCACCTTCCACTGCAAATTCATAAGAAATTTTTATCAAAAACTCATGGGAAGTTTTTTTCTGGTCCTGCTTTCCCTCATCAGGCCATGCCGTTTCATTTTGGAAATCCAGGTAAGCTGAGTAAAGTTGAGTCCTGCTCAAAATTCCTTCCAAACGTTCGTTTTCAAACAAGCGACGGACCATCCCCAGCAGGATGGAGGTTTCAAAAATTTCCGGATGATGAATGTTGATCGTGTCCATTTCTTTCGTGAACGCCGGTCCAAGAAATACCTTGGCCTGCCGCCCTTCTATTTATGAATATGGATTATAGAATTTAATTCTGTGCGGCTTTTTTCGTCAAGAAAATTGCTTTCCGAGCGCGGCTGTTCGTTCTCCAGGCGCATCCTTGAATGATACGGCGGAATCCCTTCGAACTATCTCGAATTTGAACAATCGCCTGCAATGAATTGCGCTGGAGCTGGATAATCAACAAACATCGAAAATCCTAGGGGCGGCCTGGCCTGATGCCTATCATCCGACATCCTTATTCGATCGTTTTCTAATCAGATGAAAAAATGGGACATTGAATATCCCAGAATAATGTCATCCTGCGCGAAATGAAATGGAGCGCAGGATCTCGTTTTTCAATTGCCCGTGCGCGCGTATTGGGAAAACAATATCCTTCGGCGACCTCGCAAAGCCTGCTTTGCAAGCCCGATTCAGGATGAGATCAAGGGGGTGGATGTGCTTTCGACACACCCTGTTTAGTCCGGCCTTACGCGGGCACCTCCAGACTTTCAAGTTCCTTCAATATTCCATCGATGACATCAAATCCGCCCTGCCAAAATTCGGGTGAGCGCACGTCAAGGTGCGCACGTTCCAGTATGTTCACCGGTGAATCCGATCCTCCGCTAGCGAGGAGCTCAATAAATCGCGGCTTGAATTCACCCTCATCCTGCCGATATTGCTTGTAAAGTGAAAAGACCAGCAGTTGACCGAAGGCGTAGGCATATACATAAAATGGGGTGTGATAAAAATGTGGAATTGCCAACCACTCGTACCGAAAATCTGCGCTCAAATCGAGTGAGTCGCCAAACTGATTCTTCAAATTCTCTAAGTACAATTCCGAAATATCATCCACCGCCGCCCCCTGCAGAATGCGATCGTGCGCATCTTTTTCGAATATGGAAAAATAGGCCTGGCGCATGATCGTCGCATAGGCGTCATCCATCTGGCGGAACAAGAGATCCTGCCTGACAGCCGGGCTCGTATCCAGCGCTCGAAGATGATCAATAAGCAGGATCTCTCCAAATGTGGATGCCGTTTCAGCAAGGGGCAGTGAGGCGCCTTGTGTGAGCGCCGTGTGATGATTGGAGAGCAAAGAATGAACCGCATGCCCCAATTCATGCGCCAGAGTGGCCACATCGTCAGGTCGTCCCTGATAGGAAGCGAGCACCCATGGCGTGAGATCGGGAGTCAAAGTCGCACAAAAAGCGCCCGCTCTTTTCCCCTTGCGCACCTCGCTATCCAAATGGTCTTCATCAAGAATCGACTGCGCTAAATCAGCGAAGCGGGGATCGAATTGACGAAAGCTATCAAGAGTCATTTCGATGGCTTCGTTGAATGTGTACGTTTTATCCCCTTTAGCAACCGGGGCATAGATATCGTACCGCCTGAGCTTATCCATACCAATCCAGCGCGCTTTGAGGCGGAAGAAGCGATGAAAGATCGATGAATTCGCCTGGCAGGCTTCTAAAAGCGAATCGACGACATCATCCGGAATATCGTTTCCAAGATTGCGCGCCCCCATCGGTGAGCTATGCCCTCTCAAATCCATCTGTTCGCTCCGCCAATCTCGAGCACGATATTGGTACATCTGGCCCAAAATCGGAGCGTCTTCACCATAGAGGCGATAAAGCTCCTTGTACGATGCTTCTCGGAGTTCAGCATCATGATGGCGATAATAAACTGAAAGCTCTCCGCGGGTCAGTTGTTTTTCTTCGCCATCTTCCATTAATTTAAAAGTGTAGCGGTTGGTGATCGAGCTATAAAGAGTCACGATGGCTTGCACGCCATTGACATCTTTGAGATTGATCACTTTTTCTTCCGCTTCAGAAAGGGTATGCGGTTTAAAGAGGCGCATTTGCTTGAGCCAGTAGGCATAATCTCCCGCGGATTTTAGGAGAGGCCCTGCTACTTCGTCTTCCAGTCCCTTCCACCAAAGATTGAAGAACAGTGTTTTATTCTCCAGTTCAGCGGAAAGTTGTTGTACCTTGCCTAGAAATGCTTGGGCGACTTGATCCTGAGTATCCTCGGAAAAGAGCAGCTGTGCATAGCCCACCAATTTGCTTAATAGGCGAATTCCCTGCTCATATTGGTTGATAATCTCAAGCAGCTTCTGCGCATCAAGTTCATCATTGAGAAGGTGGCGGATTTGCTCAAATTTCTCAAAGTTCGCCTGCAATTCCTCGATTGCCTGGTTGACTTCATCACCTTCCATGGAGTGAAACAACTCACCAAGGTCCCAAGTTTTTTGCACAAATTTTTCAGACATCGCGTTCTCCTCAAACGTTAAATCGGATCGTGATCAACTCACCATCCATGATTTGATAATTTTTCCCTTCAACTCTTAATTTTCCTACCTTGCGCGCCGCGCTCATCCCTCCCAGCTCAACGAGATCATTCCATGCGATCACTTCGGCGCGGATAAAACCTCGGGCAATGTCGCTGTGAATTACACCGGCAGCATCGAGGGCAGAGCTTCCATTTTGGAGAGCCCACGCACGCAATTCTTTATCGTTAAAGGTGAAAAATGAGATTAAGCCTAACAATTCCCGCGCAGCTTGCAAGAAGCGCTCTCGGCCTGGTTTTTCGATCGCATACTCCTTTGAAAATATCGCCGCTTCTTCCGGCGCAAGGGTGCTGATATCCAATTCAAGCTCGGCTTGCAGGATAAGCGTCTCGACGCCCGGGATTTCTTTCAATGAGGCGGCATTGGATTGCTCATCAGCACTAAGAACTACAAGCAGCGGCTTCTGGCTCATTAATCCAAATCCGGAGAGCACGCGCTCATCGTCAGCTGATAAGGAGAGCATGCGTAGTGGAGTTTCATCTTCTAAGGACTCCAGCAAGCGTTGCAATAGCAGCTGCTCGCGCTCAATGTCGGCCGGATTGCCTGCCCCTTTTCCCCTTTCTTCCTCCAGACGCTGCAGGCGGTGTTCCACAATATCCACATCATGCAATAGAAAATCGGACTCCATATCTGCGATATCACGTTGGGGGTCAACCGATCCTGCAATGTGGGGCATATTTGGATTGTGGAAGGCGCGCACAACATGCACAAGCCCCTGCATGGTTGCCAGTTGATTGAGCAACGCTGGCGCCAATCCGGAGCGGCCCTTCATTTCCTGGAATCCACCAGCATCCACGATGGTCATCTTCGAATAGGTCACCTTTGGCGGTTGAAGCAGCTCTTGCAGTGCATCCAAGCGTGGATCTGGAATCTCCACCGCAGCCGTATGTGCATCGCTTTTGGAGCTTGGTCCCAGCGGCAATGCGGCACCGCTAATCAGATTGAATAGCGTCGTTTTTCCCGAGCCAGGATATCCTAATATTCCGATACGCAAGCGCCCTCCCCACTCGATTTGAGAATCAATGCTCCCGGCAGCCTTGCCCGGGAGAAGTTGCTTGACCTCATTTTAACGATTGACTATACTATTCCGGAAGCCGAAGTGGCGGAACTGGCAGACGCGCGCGACTCAAAATCGCGTTCCTTCGGGAGTGTGGGTTCGACTCCCACCTTCGGCATCAGCCGATTATAGCATGGGCGGCCCCGAGGCTTTATGGGGCCGTTTACCTTTAGGTGTAGGCGGTAGAGGTACCCCACAGGAAACCATTCGTGAGGAAGAAATGATCACCCGCAACGCGCCCCTGTTCTTCGGTTTAATCCTCGGAATCGCGTTGGGGTTAGTATATGGATGGTTCATCAGGCCAACGGAGTACACAAGCTCCAGCCCCGATGCGTTGCGCGAAGATTATGTGGTTGATTATGTTCTGATGGCTGCTCAAGCCACTGCTGACGAGCAGGATCTCGGTCAAGCAAAACAATGGCTCTCTTTCCTTGGATCGCTGGAAACGGAAGATTACGTTCAATCAGCGCTGGCGTATGCCACAGAGCATGATTTCGATCCCACAGATATCGCGCTGCTCCGAGAACTTGCAGATAAGTTTGAACGCAAATTTCCTGACACTCAGGTTAGCCCACCTTGACGCGGTTAAGTTTCTTCCGCCTGATTCTGGGCACTGCCCTGGGACTTATATTCGGACTCTACTATGCCTGGGACGTGAGCCCGCGCTTGATTAATCTTGCATCTCCCGGCGATCTTAGCGTCGAGTTTCAGAACGAATACCGCGCGCTGCTATCCGTGGCCTATGCCAATACGAACGACCTTGTTCGCGCAAAGAATCGCCTGCGATTGCTACACGATCCCGACTCGCAAGAAACCTTGTTCTCCTTGTCTCAAGAGTATTTGGCAGCAGGTCGCCCACAGGAAGAAATCAGAGCGCTGGCGTTGCTGGCCTCCGATCTTTCGCATGCGCTGCTCCTTGCAATCACACCAACGATCATTATGCAGGGACCCGCCAGCACACGCGCGCCGGCCACTCCGGTTCCCTCGCCCAGCCCTGCTCCGACAGAAAATCCTACTTTCGAATTGCTCGCACTGGAAAAAATATGTGATCCCGCGCGCAGCGTTCCATTAATTCAAATCCTGGCGCTCGACTCGAATGCAGTGCAGCTTCCCGGTGTTGAATTTACGGTATTTTGGGAGTCAGGTGAAGATCATTTCTTTACGGGACTGAAGCCTGAGTTGGGGGAGGGCTTTGCAGATTTTGAGATGGAAGCTGAGTTGGTCTACTCCGTATATGCTCCAGGGAATAGTGTGCCGGTTTCCAATTTGAAAGTGGAGAATTGCGCCGTAGAAGCGGGAACCCCCTTCCCGGGTTCCTGGCTGCTAACTTTCAAGGGGCCTTAATAGTAAAACGCGCTACTCTTCATCCGTTTTTTCTTCATCTCGGGTAGCGCCGAATCCCAGGTCCACTTTATCTTCCATGGTGATTTCTCCTTTTAGAAACGCACCTTCATCCGTTGAAAAACGTGCCGTTACCACATGCCCCCACATACGTCCTGTACTGGCAATTTCCACCTTCTGTGCCGTAATATCACCCTTCACTGAGCCGGCAATTATTACAGTTTCCGCCCGAATATGATCACAGGTAACGCGTCCACCCTCGGCGATCACAACCAATCCATGAACGCTGATTTCTCCATCAAAGGCGCCTTCAATGCGCACACCTCCCTGGCCACTGATCTTGCCCTGCCATGAGATGCCTTCTCCCAAGACAGAAGTGACACGATCAAATGGTTCACCGGGGGAGGGTGCCCGATCTCGACCACTACGAAACATGCGAACCTTCCTTTTTAGATAGAATTATTGATTTGGGGCTGTCCCAAAAATGAGTATACTTTTCAATTTGATGTTAGAAAACCGCCTTCTTTCTCTATTCCGCAATCTACTCCCTGGTGTAAGGGCGATGCGAGCGAAATCCGCGAACTAAATTTTGGGCCAGTCGCCCCTTCTGATTTTCGATTAAGGAACATCATCCGATGGTGCTTTTGGGACGGCCCATTTTCGAGGGATATGCAAGCGCGTCTGTGGAAAATTCATCATTCGCCGCAGCTTACTCCCGCAAGTCACTCGCCGCCGGAAGGCCGCCTGCCCCAACTGCTGCCAGGACAGCACCCATGATCGCACGGGCAACGACTTCAGCGGCATAAGCACCGACGACGTTCACATCAACTTTTTTTCGGCCAGTCGAGAGGGCAAATAACGTATCCCCATCAAGCATCGTGTGTGCAGGCCGAACGGTTCGTGCAAGCCCATCATGCGCCATTTGGGCGACTTTGTTCACCTCTTCCTTCGAAAGTTTTGCATTGGTCGCGATTACACCGATGACCGTATTGCTGGGCTGCGCGAAGTGCAGTATCGTTTTCCCCGCTAAACTGATTAACACCTCGAGCGTATTGGCGAATGTGGATTTTTCACTCGCCTGGGTTGGCCCGATCTTTGCCGACCTTGCACCCGCCAAAATTTTCCCGGTCTTTTCGTCAATAACATCGCCAAAAACGTTGACGGCAACGATAGCGCCTACGATCGCGCCTCCGCCCAGAGCGATGCTTGCCGTGCCGATGCCACTTTTAACCGCGTGCTGAATACCAAATATTTTTCCCACGGTTGCCCCCATCCCAGCGCCGGCGTTTCCCTCCTGCGGCCGTTGGCGAGAAGCATTTTTACATGCCTGATAACCCATTTCGGCATCCGGCCGTACATCGGATTTCCCAATAGCGAGGTCGAACAGGATGGCTGTAGGAACGATAGGAACGCGTGCCACGCGCACATCATAACCAACCTGCCTTTCTTCAAGATAACGCACCACACCGGAAGCGCTATCAAGTCCGAATGCGGATCCTCCGGAAAGTACGATAGCATGCACCTTTTGTACAAGATGCATCGGTCGCAATGCATCGGTTTCCCGCGTTCCTGGTGCGCCTCCGCGCTGGTCGACCCCTCCGACTGCGCCTTTTTCGCAAAGGATCACCGTACACCCAGTCAAAGCTTCAACATCATGCGCATGACCAATTCGGATTCCAGGGACATCCGTTATTGCATTCTCACGAGCCATACGTTCACCCCAACTTTCTCATTCGACGGAATGAAGGTGCTCAGTCAAGCTTATAGCCAAAACTTCGGAGCAGTGCGTAGCGATCGGCGATATCTTCGTCGCTTTCCACAGCTTTGCTCGATACACCATCGATAATTCCCAGAATCCCTCGGCCCTGATCTGTCTCGGCCAGAATTACTTCGACGCGATTTGCAGTAGCGCAAAATATTCGACAAACTTCGGGGACTGCTTTTAGCGTATTAAGTATATTTATTGGAAAAGCATTCCCCAAAAATATGATAAAGATATGACCTGCTGAGAGTGCCAGCGCGTTGTCTTTCGCCAGTTCAATTAGTTCTTCGTCTGTGCCACTGTATCTCACCAACGCGGGCCCTGAAGCTTCACAAAAAGCCAGGCCAAATTCGATCCCCGGCACAGCGCCAACCAAGGCCTCGTGAATGTCCTCGACGGTCTTGATAAAGTGCGATTGGCCCAAGATCATGTTCACCTCTTCCGGCTTCTTAATCACAACCGTCAAAAAGTCCATAAGTTCACCTCCTATCAGAAAGGTTGTTCATCTTCAATTCCTGCGGGACATTCTGTTACCTATATCCACTCGTTTCGATCTCTGACGCTCCGATGGAATCCTTAAACCGCAACAATAGTTCGCGTGCGTCGCCGTGCGGCAGAGTATTTGTCGTGAAGGCGAATAAGTGTTGTCTTCCTATAGGATTATTTACATTCTTTCATTGAAATCTACCTGAATATGTTTTATCGGATTCACTGATCACTCACTTCCCCATTGTAGCGCAGCAGTGGATCAGGACAAAGTGAGCGATCCCGGAGTGGATACCGGCCAGAAGATTCAATCACCTGGTACTGAGTCAAGATGATAGTGATGGAAGAATCTCGTTTTCCAACAAAAAAGTTCTTGTCCATGCGTAATCCGATTCTTCGCCTCCGCTGCGCTTCGGATCAGAATGACAACCCATCGCATCCACGATGCCTGAACACTACGGATAAAATCTCATTTTCCAAGATCCACCTTCCAACATCTCAAGCTCAGTAGCAAGACCGACGACAGTGAACCATGTGCTGCCAGGTTTGAACGGAAAAGGGTTGCCAAGCCTGTCAAAAAAGCGCAGGGGCGTCCTTCCCGTCACATCCGCGTAAGTCGCCTCGTATAACCTTCCGTCACGCATGATCTGAGCGCGCATTCCTTCAACATTAAGAAGATGTGTATCGATCAGTTCGGGTTTCAAGATCTCATGCGCGGCATAGAGAATCACAACATTTTCGAAGGCCAGCTGTTCATCGGTCAGACGGTCCGTTATTGGCTGCAGCTGCACAGTTTTGTCCTCTTGTGTTACTTCTTGCGAACGTAAATACAGACCTGTTACAGGGTCATAATCCCAGGCCACTTGGTCGTAATAGGAGAAGTAAATCCAAAAATAGGACGCCGGTTTTCCGCCAGCCGGTGGCTGGGAATCAAATTTCATCCCCTGCAAGGCGGGCGCTGAATTCTCGAAACCCTTGGCACGAACATACTCTGTGAACCCGGCTGTATCGACGAAAACACCGCTTTGAAGATTTTCCCTGCAGAATGAGGGGCAGGTTGCTGGAGTTTGGGATACGTACCGTTGAGGGAGCATCTCGCGTATCTGTTCGAAAACATAGGCATCTGCACTGGCGATTCCCAGAACACCTCCATACAGCAATGCCAGCTGGGGGTCAATCAGCCGACCGGAGCGAACAGGCCCTACCTGTGGCGAATTTTCACCATAATACAGGGCCAGAAAACGCGTCATTCCCACTCCGATAAAGTATTCCCAAACGAGATCGGCATACGAGAGTCCTGAGTGGGGGCGTAATGAGGCAGGGTAATTGGAGACCTTAATCATCACCGGACGGCGTTCCAAAAGTTCGGGATCGGACACGCTTTTCCCAGTCAGCGGGTTAATGTTTTCGGGGTAAGTATCCGGACCCACCCCCGGGGGTGTATTCGTAGGTAGGGCGGTGGGCGATGGTTGTGGTGAATTCGTCGCAAGAACGGAGGTGGGAAGCGAAGTTGGCTGTTCGGTTGCACGTTCTGTCGCCATTGGAGTTTGCGCCATCGGCTGCGCGGGAGCCGAGCACGAAGCAATGAGCAGCATTGCCAAAAGCATGGCTTGAACTATTTTCGATCTAGATAAGGCGTTTGACATTTGGGCATCCATGATATGGACTATTCGAAAAGTTTAGCGCGCAAAGTATGCCAGCAGTCCCCTTACTTTTGATCTACGCGAAAAAACCGCAGCGCCCGGAACTTGCTAAAGAATCAGTGGCCAGCGTGGGTTTTATGGACTATTTTTCCTCGGGAACAAGAGCTGTCCCAAATGGGTATATGTGAATCGAACATGGTTGACATATTAACAATGCTGGGCAATTATCCCATGTGTACGGACAACCGGGAACGAGCTTTAGCTCGCGTTGCCCATACACCTAGATTATGTTTGATTACCTTTTAGACCGCCCCGCTTCCCTACCCGAAAAATGCCCGCTGCTGAGTGGAAATCGCCGCAGGGAAAGGTTTGGTGGCCGACCTATTCCAATACATGCAGAAAGGCTTCTTGATCTTGAGCAGTTAATTTCTTGCTAGCAAGCTTAAGCGTTGTATGTGCGATTCGTGCTGGGCGCCTGCGCGCCTGCTTCATTAGCCATTTGAACCCAAGATCATACTGGCGCTTGATCACTTCTCGCACCGTCCAATTGACTGCCTTGTGGATGTGTTTTTCCGGATCATCCAGCAATTTACCACTCATTACAAGCGTGCGTGTGTCAAGATCGCGGGCAAGCTCTGGGCTGTAGTTCGCCCTTCGTAGCAGGACTGGACTCACCAATGCCGCGCGCCGGACCCAAAAATTTTCGTCCTGCAACCAGCTTTCCAGATGATCCATGTAGCCCGGATCTAGCGCCAACGCCTGCCCCAGGAGCGCATGGCAGAGTTGATCGCAGCTTTCCCAATTGTTTACATCCGCAAGAAATTGAACGCCGAGTTCCCAACGCTCGTCGGGGTCCATTTTTAATTTGGCCAACATAAACAAGGCGATCAGCTGATGCTCGCGGCTGCCGATGCTCCAGCTTTTTTTCGCAATTTCCAGCGCGGCAGAATCGTCGCTGAGATTCGTCGTTAATATTTGTTTGCTTATCTCCCGCAATTTGGGGACTTTTACTCCATAAAGTTTTGCAACCCCGGGCACCGTTCTGCGCATTCCTTCCAGGTACTCCGCGCTCCCGATTTCACGCTTGAATCCAAGTTCGAGGGATTGCATCACCTCCTTCAAAATCGGCTGGGGAGGCAGGCTTAAATAAACATCATTCATTTGAAGTTCCCTCAAGCTCCCCGCATAGGTTTTTGCATCAACCGCCTTTTGCGGGTTTTATATTCACACCCATCATTTCGGCGAACTGACGCACGCTGGCGGGGCTGTGCCCTGCAAAATGATTATTAAAATAGCCGAAGATGTCGAAACCTCGCTCCATAAAATCCTGTACTTTTTCAGACCAGGATTCAAGATTCTTCGTACGATCGATCTGAATTTGGCCAAATTTATCAACGTCTTTCCGGCGTCCTAACCACCGAATTACGGTGAAATCCGCGGTGACCCAATCCAACCGCGGCATGTAGTATAAGTCTTGAAGAACGAGTGCCACATTATGTTCGGAGAGCATTTCCCCAAATTCGGTGTTGAACCACTTTCGGTTGCGCACTTCCACGGCGTAACGCGGCCCTTCTGGGAGAGTTCTGAGATAGGTATCCAAACGATCGAAATACTGCGGCGTAAAATCATAGGCGAATTGAAGCGTGAGCAGCGCGAGTTTCTTTTTTAGTATTTGCATCGTTTGAACAAAATATTCACCGTCACCGACTGCATTCTCAAGTTTCTTGTCATGTGTGATAAGGCGTGGAAATTTGGCAGCAAATAGGAAATCTTCCGGTGTACGTTCTCCCCAACCTTGAACTGTGCTTTCTTTCGGCACTCCATAGAAGGTCGAGTCAATTTCCACTGTAGAAAAGTGGCGCGAGTATTGTTCGAGGAACTGGTTATTCGGCGTTTTTTTTGGGTAAAAGGGCCCCACCCAATCCTTGAAAGAAAACCCTTGTGTCCCCAGGTACAGTTTGCCCTTGCGATTCGTGGCCAATATTTTATTCTCCAAGAGTCATGCAGCTTGAGAGCATCATACGATTACGGCGCGGGTGGCAATTAATCGAAAGGGCATACGTGTGTGGGAAAGAGTGCCATTAACCTGCAAGTTCAAGGCTCTGCAGAGCGGCCTACTCAAGCGCTATTCCAAGGATTCCAGAAGCTGCAGCACGCGTTGGATAATTACCTCGGCTACCTCTACCTTGCTCATCAAGGGAAGCTCCTGGACACCCCCCTCGGAGTCGATCAATGTCACCTGGTTGTTATCGACTTCAAATCCGGCAATTTCTGAACTGATGTCATTGGCGACAACAAGCGCAAGACCCTTTTCCTCCAATTTCTGTCGCGCGTTGGCGATGAGATTCTCACTCTCCGCAGCAAAGCCAACAATCAGACGCGGCAGTCCTTCCTTCTGCTGTGCCTCAGTAACGAGCCCCAATATATCTTCGGTGGGTTCAAGGTTGATTTTCGGCACACCTTTTCTGCGTTTTATTTTCTCGAATTTCGCTTGCCCTGGCCTAAAATCGGCCACTGCCGCAGCCATCAGCAAAACATCGGCCTCTGGAATTGCAGCTAACACTGCGGATTGCAATTCTTTCGCCGTCTTCACTGCCAGCAGGTCAGCGCCAACCGGGGGATCGAGGTGGGTCGGTGCAGAGATTAAGGTAACGGCTGCGCCCCGATCTAGTGCGGCTTGTGCAATCGCATACCCTTGTTTGCCCGAGGAGCGGTTGGTGATGGTGCGTACCGCATCAATGGGCTCCTGAGTTCCACCGGCAGTAACCACCACACGAGTGCCTGCGAGTGGGCCACCTTTACCTAGGGCAAGGCGAATGTGTCCGATAATTTCTTGTGGTTCCACAAAACGTCCCAATCCCATAAGACCGGAAGCCATACGACCTTCCGCCGGTCCGATAACCGTGATCCCCCGCTTTTGAAGCGTTTCAATGTTGGCTTGCGTCGCCCGATTTTCATACATATGCGCGTCCATTGCCGGAGCCACGAGCATCAGGCAATCCGCAGCAATCACAGTGATCGTGAGCAGTGAATCTGCTTGGCCGTGCGCAATTTTTGCGAGTGTATTAGCCGTCGCCGGCGCGATAACAAGCAGATCTGCGTCCTGGGCAAGGCCGACATGCAGAAGATGCGCTTCGGCAGACCAAAGATCAGAATCGGTGTACACAGCTCTGCCTGTGAGGGAACGGAAAGTAAGTGCGGAGATAAATTTTTGTGCTGCCTCCGAAAGGACAACATCCACTTGCGCTCCCGCTTGCGTCAACTTTGAAGCGAGATCAGCTGCCTTGTATGCGGCGATCGATCCAGTGACGCCAAGCACGATGCGGCGTCCAACGAGAAGGGGGACACTGAGCTGGAGATTCATTAATAATCTCTCCTCGAATAAAACCAAATGGGAGGGCTACTAGGGTCTGGATGCATTGCGACTCTCGAAAACCATTCTTACCAGGTAATTTTCGGACATCACTAAGGCTGATGAAGCATATTTTTCTTCGCTACAATCTTACCGAAAAGCCAATGAAGGGCAAGCATTGATCTTGCAGCTTGGACCTGGAAGCGGTAGCCGCGCTGCTTATTGCATCCTCTCCTGGTCGGAACATACCAAGATGCTTCACGCAGGCCGGCGAGGGCGTGCCGAACGAACAAGCGGTGTTACCTTGCAGCCTGATCGGCAAGTGTGGGATACTTGCGATCAAGAAGATCACGTGGAGTTCATCCGGGCTGACTTCTGCTATCAGGTAGTCTTGCCGGGCAAGCTGTTACTTCTTTGTTTATGCCCTTCTCGATCTCGTCTAGGCTCTATTTCTTGAATGAATTCTAATTTTCGTTGCCATTTTTCTGACCATTTCGATATACACTCCCTTATCCAATTCGCCAATAGGTTCCCAGAATGACAAACCAAGCGTCATCCATCATCTCCACGCTCCCCGCGCAGGAGTACAACAGGCGTATCCGCGCATGGACAATGTACGACTGGGCAAACTCGGCATTTGCCACGACCATTTTAGCGGCAGTGCTGCCTGTTTATTATAGTCAAGTGGCTGGCTCAACCTTGCCGAGCGCGGCGACCGCGACCGCCTATTGGAGCGCGGGCTTAAGTCTATCGTTATTGATAAGTGCCATCATTTCCCCAATCTTGGGGACCATATCCGATGTAATGGGCGGGAAGAAACGTTTCTTATCCTTCTTCATCAGCATTGGAATCCTAGCAACAGGTTTGCTTGTCCTTGTCGAAAGCGGCGATTGGTTGTTTGCTTCCGTGTTATTTGTTTTTGCACGGATCGCCTTTACCGCGGCGAACGTATTCTACGACGCACTACTGCCGCATGTCGCGAAGACAGAAGATCAGGATCGCGTCTCCACGCGCGGTTATGCAATGGGTTATCTGGGGGGCGGCCTTCTTCTCGCAATCAATATCGTCATGATCCAATTTCTTCCTGGGACACTGGGCCCGCGCTTAAGTTTTCTAAGCGTGGCGCTCTGGTGGGGCCTTTTTTCCATTCCCATATTCCTGCGGATACCTGAACCTCCTTCATTAATTGCCAATCTGGACGCCTACAGAAATCGCGTGTCGCGCACTCGCGCCATCGTAAAAACTAGTTTTGATCGTCTGCGGGGAACTTTTAAAGATCTGCAGCAATATCGCGATCTCTTTCGATTCCTTATCGCCTTCCTGATCTACAATGACGGGATCGGCACGATCATCGGGGTCGCGGCAATCTACGGAGCAGAATTAGGATTTGGAAGTGTTGAGCTGATATTGGCGCTCCTGCTTGTTCAATTCGTCGGAATCCCCTTCAGCTTAATTTTTGGCAGGCTGCCCACAACGAAAGACAAGAGACGTTCCTTTTTCCTCGCCTTTATTATCTTCAATCTATCTGTTCTTCCAATCGCAGGCATCATCGCAAACCAAACGCTTCCTGCAGATAGCATTGGCTCACTCCCTGCTCCCTATCGGACGAGCGAAACTTTCGCTGGCGAGGGATCCTACTCGATCACAGATCCGCATCTGTTATTCTCCGGTGATTGGGAAAGATCGAGTTTTTCCTCGCCTGGACAGGATGTGCTCGAAAATAGCGCAAGCTCTCAAGGCGGCTCTAGGTTAACTCTCCCCTTTAATGGTCAAGAAGCTGAGGTAACGTTCAGGATGGGGCCGGACGGCGGAATATGGTCGGTTGAGATTGATAACATCATGGTGCTGGATGAAGAAACGCGCCAGCCTTTGGAAATTGATTCCTATCAAAGCACGGTTCGTTTTGGGGTAGCAGAAACATTCTCCGCCGAACAGCCGGGCGAACACGTACTGACCCTGATTAACAGCGGCAAGGCAAATACTTCCAGCGCGGGTACGATGGTCAGTTTCTCACAGATTCGTATTTTGCCACCGACTCGAGGCAGCAACCTGATGTTAATCCTGGGTTTATTAATTGTTATCGAAATCATTGGGCTGGGAATTTCGGCTCTTCTGGCAGGCCCGGTATTTTCGCACGTCATCGGATTTATAAACACGAAACGAAGCATCTTGCTTACGCTGGCGGCATTTGCGATGATATCGATATGGGGGTTTTTCTTGAACTCCGTGGTGGAATTCTGGTTCCTGGCCTGGATGATTGCGGTGGTGTTAGGTGGCAGCCAAGCCTTGAGCCGCAGCCTTTATTCCAGCATGACCCCTGCTGCAAAGAGCGGTGAGTTTTTTGGGATGTTCGGGGTGATGGAGAAATTTTCCGCAATTCTCGGACCGCTTATCTTTGCTGCCGCGGTGGTTACATTTGGGAGCAGTCGCCCGGCGATATTAAGCCTCGTCGCCTTTTTTATCCTTGGTTCTTTCTTGCTTTCCAAGGTGGATGTGGCCGAGGGGCGACGTGTGGCGCGTGAGCAAAATGAGGCTTTGCTTGAGGCATAAAGAAATTAGAAGGTTTGCATTCCAGAGAGACTAATTTGGAGTGCGCAACCTGTGCTTGCCACAGGCTTCTGCTTGCGCTTTGCCGAAGCAGAGCTTCGGCACTCCAGAGGAGGCCATTTTGGGGATCCCTGACTCCCCGACCCTTATCCCTGATCCCAGTATCCGCCTTCCCCGATCACGTCTAAAACTATCTACCCCTCCACCTGCTCCTGATTCATATCCCAAATAATCCGCATTCCCTCCAACGTCAGCCAGGGAGCAAGGATTTGGATGACATCGGTTTCCGCGGCGATAACGCTCACAAGCCCTCCTGTCCCGATTACATTCATCCCGCTCCCCAGCTCTTTTCGAAATCGGGCAACCATACCCTCGACGAGGGAAACATAACCATAGATCAGGCCTGATTGAATCGCATGCACCGTATTTCCACCGATGACCGAAGGCGGCGCTGCTAATTCAACTCGCGGTAATTTGGCTGTACGCCGAAAAAGGGCATCCGCGGCAATGGCAATTCCCGGCGTGATCGCGCCACCAAGGTACTCCCCTTTACCCGAAATGGCGTCAAATGTTGTTGCTGTTCCAAAATCGACCACACAAGCTGGCAACCCATAGAGATGCTGAACCGCCACTGCGTCGGCAACTCGATCCGCGCCAAGCGCATGTTTCGGGTCCTCATAACGGATGCGTAGACCTGTTTTCACACCGGCATCGACGAGGAGTGGGGTCTGCTTCAAATATTTCTCGCAGGCTTGCAATATTGTGTTGGTTAGAGGGGGAACGACGGAAACTAGAACGCTGGCTTTAATATCCTCAAAGCTGCAATTTGCGCTTTCAATAAGACCCAAAAGCTGGAGCCCATATTCATCCGGCATGCGATCATGTACAGTTGCCAAACGCCATGCGGAAACGAGTTCCTCACCGCGGTATAGGCCCAGTGTCAGGTTTGTGTTTCCGATGTCAATCGTGAGCAACATATAGCACCTCAAAGAAAACCAAGACTTGCATTGAATTAAGGGTGAGCCGTCGAAAATTCCTGTGGTATCGCTGGTTAATTATTTACGTTTGCTCTCACCACTTCGCTCGTTACGCTTCATCGTATCAACTTAATTACCTCTTATCATTTTTAACCATCACATTGTCGATCAGGCGCGTTTTTCCAAACAGGACCGCCGTCGAAAGCAAGGCCCGATCTGCGTTTCCATCCAATTCTTCGAGTGTAGTAGGGTTGGCCACGGACACATATTGGACCTCAGCCTGTGTTTCCATTTCCAAAATTTCCCGCATGATCTGGCGAAGTTGCTCGGCATCGTGCCTTCCCTGATTGAACGCCCTCTCAGCAGCACTTAAGGCCTGGAAAAGCACGGATGCAGCCTTGCGCTGCTCTGGATCAAGATGAGCGTTGCGGCTCGAAATGGCCAAACCATCCGGCTCGCGTATGGTCCGGCAAACGACGATCTCGAGCGCATAATTGAGATCCTTTACCATACGCTGAATGACGATCGTCTGCTGCGCGTCCTTTTGACCAAAGTAAGCCTTTTGCGGCTGAAAGGCATTAAATAATTTACTCACTATGGTTGTGACGCCTCGAAAATGTCCCGGACGGAAGCCGCCCTCAAGAACTTTTGTTAGCTGATCGACTTCGACCCAGGTTTGAAAATGTGCTGGATAAAGCTCCTCTGCATCGGGGATCCAAACCAAATCGACCTGCTCTTTTTCCAACAACCCGAGATCACGATCTACATCGCGGGGATAGGCCTTAAGATCTTCCAGTGGAGCGAATTGGGTGGGATTAACAAAGATGCTCACCGCTGTGCTCTGGCACTCCTCGCGCGCACGGCGAATTAGAGATAGGTGCCCCGCATGCAATGCACCCATCGTAGGGACGAGCCCCAAGGGGTTTACAAGCTTGTTTCGAGCAAGTTGGAGATCATCAAAAATGGTAACGATGTTCACTGCCCATCCGCCTTATTCATGGACACCATTGTGTGGACCAAGTTCCAAAGAATATTGTTAACCGGTGTCGCTATCTGTTTACGCACTCCCTCGCCAACAATGGCGCCAGCAATCGCGTCGATTTCTGTCGGAGCAGCGCGGGCGAGATCTTGCAGCATAGATGAAGTGTTTTGCGCCGTCTTGGCGGCTACTTCTGCAACCTGCGCAACGGGATCTTCATACGGCAATTCCACGCCAAGGGCATGCGCCACGGCTGCAGCTTCCTCCGCCGCGGCTTTCATAATTGCATAGGCATGCGGGTGCTTGAGCAATTCACCATTTGTCACGCCCAGGATAGCGGTCAGCGGATTAATCCCGGCATTTATGACCAATTTCCCCCATAGCAGACTGTCAAGATCATGCGCTGCGATAATCTCAAAATCTGCTGCGCGCAGCAATGATGTTATCGGGGCAAGTTTTTTCTGCAAGATGAGGTGCGTAGCTCCTTTGCCCCCCGCCCGCACGCGGCCTGGGCCAAGAAGAGTCGCCCCGCTTGTGGTGACGCCGAGCGATGTCCGTGCTGGACCAAGCGTTGACTGCAGTTTTTCAAGATTTCCAACCCCATTTTGCAGGGTTAGGGCAATGCCTTCCACCAGCAAACACTGCTCGAGCTGCTCCGCGGCACGTTCAGTTTGCCACGACTTCACGAGCACGAGGGCATGGCGAAAATCCTTGCATTGGCTGGGATTGTCGACGGCTTGCACCCGATATGCTTTTTCTCCGTGTTCATCGACCAGGCGCACGCCGAATTTCTGCAGTGCCTCCACACCCGCGCGCCAGGAACCAAGCATGGTGACCGCGGTGATTGGTGCAAGCTTCGCTGCGAAAAGACAGGCCAAAGCACCTGTTCCGACAATGAGGATGGGTTCATGTTCCATCGAGGGATAATCCTTCACATGCTCTCCCGGCGCCCGCACTTATTCGTGTTCAAGCGCGAATTCGGGGGGGTTTTTCAAGCTCATCAAGGAGCGTATTCCAATCTTCATCGAGCATTTTGAAACTGTGTTCATCCTCCGGGAAAAGGCGTGATTCAACGTCAAGTTTGTAATCGGTGAAGGCTTGCACCATCTCCTGATGAAGATGGGAATATTGTTTCACGAACTTGGGCACGAAGCGCTCAAACATTCCCAATAAATCGTGGGTAACGAGTACCTGTCCATCACAATCGACACCAGCGCCAATTCCGATGGTCGGGATCTCGAGCGTCTCCGAAACCAAGCCTGCCAATCGAGCGGGAATTGTCTCAAGCACAATTGAAAAGCAGCCGGCATCCTGCAAAATGAGTGCGTCTTCAAGCAATTTTGTTGCGTCGACAGCCGTCTTCCCTTGCGCGCGAAAGCCTCCTAGCTGGTGAACGGATTGCGGCGTGAGGCCCAGATGACCCATAACCGGTATCCCGGCACTGACAATCAGCTCGATGGCCTTTTTCCTCTCCCTGCCGCCTTCCAACTTGATGGCATCCATGCCCGCCTCCTGCAGAAAGCGACCGGCATTCCGCAGGGCGTCTTCCGCCGAAACTTGATAAGACATGAAGGGCATATCGCCAATCAGGAGCGGATATTTTGCCCCACGGGCCACTGCCTTGCAATGATGCAACATATCCTGCATCGTGACCGGAAGGGTAGTGTCGTACCCGAGTACAACCATCCCTAGTGAGTCACCGACCAGGATCGAATCGATCTCTGCACGTTCAGCGGCTAGCGCCATTGGATAATCATACGCAGTAAGCATGCTGATCTTCTCGTTATTCTTTTTCTTAATAGCGAAAGTTCTGATGGTAATTTTTTTACGATCTCTGGGGGAATTGCTGGGTGACATGGCTGTCTCCTCCTATGAGTGAGATGCCAACCGGCAGTAAAAAGCCCGCCCATGCAATAGGCGGGACGGCACAGATTCGTGCCGTCTCGGTCGGAGCCCGATCCAAGCGGCATGAAAATTATAGCAGATGAATGGAAATCACGGATTGGGGACATGAGCATGGGGATTAGAGACTGGAGATCGGCAACTGCAGATTGGATACTGCTTGCTGATAACAGGTTGCTGTTTACTGTTTACTGGTCACTTTTTCCTGATCACTTTTCCCTGGTTCCTAATCCCCACATTTCGCGTTACAATCGACCCATGCACTCCTCCACCCCTGTCACCAAGGCACTCGATGTCCTTGAAGTCGAGTATGTCCTTCATCTTCACGAAAACACCGTGCGCTCATTGGAGCAGGCTGCGCGGGAACGCAATCTCTCCCCCTCACAAATTATTCGTTCCCTGCTTTTCAGCCTCACCCATAATTCCTACGTAATGCTGCTGGTACCTGGCCCGGATCAGATTAGTTGGCAGAAATTGAGGCGCCATCTGGATGTTTCGCGCGTGACAATGGCCACGCCTGAGCAAGTAAAGGATGTTACCGGGTATGAACCAGGGGCGGTCTCCCCTTACGGCCTGCCGCGGCCATTAAGGATTCTGGTCGACCAACGGATTCTTGAGCACGAAATCGTATCGGTTGGCGCCGGGATTCGAAATGCAGGGATCATCTTAAAGCGAAAGGATCTGCTGCGCTCATTGGAAATTGAGATAGGGGATTGGGGGGTTAAAACTGGAGATTAGAGACTGGTAACTGGTAACTGGTAACTGGTAACTGGTAACTGGTAACTGGTAACTGACATTTTATCCTTTATCGTTTTTCACGTTGAATGCGTATTAATCTTCCACATGAATGCTCGTTTAATCCTTTCCTGCCATAAACGCCACCACATCCATTGAAACCTTCCTCACTACTTCCATTGAAGCACGCACATCTCCACCAATGTTCATGCTGTGATCGGCATGTTCAACCAGAGTAAGTACAAAGGGTCGCCGGCTGCGTATGGCCTCCAACGCAGTCGATGAATAATAACGATCGTTGGTTCCAAGAGCGAGAAATGACGGCTGCTGAGTCTGCTCTAAAAGTTGATCAAAAAATGGTGTTCCCAAGGGCGGCGTAAGATAGGCGACTCGAGCTGTTGAGAGCATTTCCTCCGTGCTGCATAGCTGCACGGCGAGCAAAGCGCCCAGGGATTTTCCCACCAGGCCGACGCGTTGATATTCTCTCTCCGCCAGCACAGTACTGATGGCTGCGCCTGTTTCGGCGATTAAACTCGGAATCATTTCCGGGGCGAATGATTCGGCCGCCGATTGAAATCCGTACACCATCGCAAACGTATCCCAACCCTTCTCACGCAACGCTCTATTTGGATAATAAAGTAGCGGCCCGTCAATGCCATAGTGATTGCCTGGAAGGATCAGTAGCAAATTTTCCGCAGCTTCAGTTTGCCGATAATACTTATACACCAGAGCACGCCCATCGGCCGCGCGTAATTGCAAATGGGACTTGCTCATTTTGATCTCACTTTGGATTCGCGTTAGGGGGAGGCCAGCAACGCATCGCCCGCGAAATCACGAACGATGCTGCATCCGTAGCCTGCCGATTCTGGGAAATCGGGACGATTTCCACTCAGCATCGCGGAAATTGCGTCGAGGAGATAGGATCTGGAAGCTGTTCGCTGCCGAAAAGTTACATCATCCAGAGCCCCCTTGTAACGCAGGAATCCCTGTTCATCGATGACAAAGAAATGCGGTGTGGTGACGGCTTCAAAAAGGTCGGCAACCACATTGTCAGAATCGAGCAGCACGGTTTGCAAGCCGCGCTCTGCGGCAGATTTTTTTAGTTCCGCCCGGCTTTCATTCTTGTTCGACGCAACCGACCACAACAGCACATTCTCACCCCATTCCTCGCCCGCGCTCGCCATTGCTTCATCCGCCCTTAAGGACCACGGGCATTCTGCCGACCAAAAGTTAAGGATGACAATTTTTCCGCGCCAATCGGAGAGTGTGTGTGCGTTATCGTCGAGATCGGACAGCGTGAAATCCGGCACCAACTCGTCCAACTTAACTATTGAATCCATTGGGGTGAATACCCTCCTGTTGATAACAATGATAAGGAGTCTAACTCAAAATCGTAGATCCAGATTTGCGGTTCCGCTCCCAAGTCTGTCTGATCCGAGCGCACAAACACAATCGCGGATCCGCCCCTATTCCATTCCAGGCTTTGATGGCCAAATTTTGGATCGGTGGTGATTTGCCGCGCTTGGCTGCCATCAGAACGCATCACCCATAGTTGACGCCCAGGGGTCCACTGATCCCTCAACAGGAATTTTCTCGTAAATGCAATCCATCTTCCATCCGGCGAATATTTTGGTGAGGAATCTTCGAAGAGATCATTCACATCGCCACTCAGATCTTCGACGAAGCTTGAGTCGAGAGTTTGCCGGTATATATGGCTGAAGAACAAGGGGAATTCGTCGCCAGTGGCTTCATTCTTGGCATATTTCTCGTCCAAAATGATCATTTCCGGATAAACAAAAAACTTGCCATCGAACGACCAAGAGCCCATCACACCCAACTCGCTGGGGAAGGAACCATAAATGATCGGCTCAGTATCGGTTAATGGCTCAACAACAAGAATTTGTCGTTGCACAGCATCGTAAAAAGTTAACAAACCAAGTGGGGACCAAATCGGAGAAGAGCTGATCGGATCGTCTGGAATGATGGGGAATGCCTGCGAATTATCTTCAACGAATATTCTTCGAACGTACGCGGGTCCCAAAACCATCTTCGATCCCGGTCCTTCAGAGAGAACCTGCTGTTCGAAGGCCACTTCCTCGGAATTGGGAGAAAGCCTCGGCTCCTGACAGCGCCAGCCGCTCGGACAGGCAAACAGCAAATCTTCCTCGCCCGTTAGGATGTTTAATAGCCAAAGGTCCGTGCCTCTATCCGCGCGCAATCGCGTATAGATCAGTTTTGCCTGATCTTCAATTACGCTGAAATCGAGCACCCCATAATCCGATTCAGTCAGCCGTGTAGTTTGTCCCCCGTCGATCGTGCGCGCATAGATATCGGCGCGGGTATCCGCCGGCCATAAATAGATGATTCGGGGATATCCGATAGAGAAGGTCCACTGCCTCGATCGCAGGATGGGCAGGAAAATGGCGGAACGCGCGCCAGCTTTGAGAAACAAGTTTACATCCTGTCCTTCCGGCCATGGTTCGTCTGGGGAAAAGGTTATTGAATTTCCTTGCCAAGTGAACGTGCCCGTTTGGGCAGGTTCGATGGTCAACCTTGATTCAACCGCAATTTTATCCATCGGTCTGCTGAAGGTCAGCGTTAACTCGGCGGAAATTGGAATGAACTCAGCATCTGGGGAAGGCTGAACGCTGGTTACGCGTGGTGCAGCAAAAATCACTAAAAGGAGAAGAAGAAGAAATAAAAGCAAACTTCCGATGCGCGGCGAACGTTGTTTACGAGTGCTCGAAAACATGTTCTCGCCATTATACCTGGGGGAAATTATGATTTGTATTCCGTGCGAATGTTTGCTGCCCACCTTGTTTCGTTATTGCCCGAGGGAAGCGACCAATCTGCACGATTCAGGAACACATAAACTTCAAGGCTGCTGATGGGATAATTCGATGATTCGACTAACTTTCAATCATTCGCCGTTTGAATTCCTCGAGCACAGGAATTGGAGTCGGGTTCTCTTTGTAAGATAGGGCGAGATAGTAGGCGACATAATCACCAAAGTGCAGCGCAGTCCACTGCTGCGCTAATCGCGTTTCCCCATTGACATCAATAAAGTCGGTGTTGAATCCTTCGAGCATCATCAGCTGCTTTGTTAAATCCGTTCGCTGCAAATTCCGCGGATGAAATCCGGTCGTTCGCAGAAAGAGCACCATCGTGCTTCCAAAGAGCGCTTCGGGATTATTGACGCCGGCAATCATATTGTGATCGGCCTCAGGCAATTCGTTGTATTGGGCGATCGCCTTGGCGAGCTCATTAATTTGGGTGGTCCAGCGTCGGGCAACAGGTACCAAATGCTCCGCGGCAAGAATGATAGGCAAACGACCCATCAACTGCCCCGCAATTCGTTTGGCGATATTTTGCACTACAGGCACTGGAGCTTGGATTTCCTTCTGCTGATTTCTCATTTGAAGAATTGCATCCGCAATCTCTTCTTTCGGATCGGCGATCAACCCTAGGCGACTGACAGCGGCGAGCAGCAATCCAAAGGAAAAGCCCACTGCCGCCCTGGGCTGACCAGTGTGTTCGAAGATCCAAAGTGGGATATCGGCCTGGCCCGCGCGCTCGGCGAGTTTTCCCCCGGTCGTCAGCGTTATTAAACTTGCCCCCACTTTTTTCGCTTCTTCGAACGCACTTAATGCTTCTTCGGTATTCCCTGAATGGGATGAGATAATAACCAGGCTTTCGGGACCCCGCACAAATGCCGGGAGGCTATAATTTCGCCAGACGACGATGGGCACGGAGGCCGAAGTTGCGGCATAGGCCCGCAGCAAATCTCCACCAATTGCTGAACCCCCCATTCCTGCGAGAACAATATGTCGATAGGCCTTTCCAGCGGGCAGAGGGCTTTTCTGTCCCAATTCCCACGCCGTTTGCAATTGATCGGGAAGCGCGTCGATCTCCGCCAACATGTCCTCGGGATCCAGCTCATGAAAAGATTCAACATTGTCGAGAATCATTTTGCCTCCTGTGTTATCTTGTAAACTTCTCGTCGCAACCAGCCCGATTCGGCAGCAACTTCGCTGGCCACTTTGGATGGCCTTAATCCACTGCGCAGCCGGTTGCTTACTTCTATACGCACCTCTTCTGCACTCCAACTGAGTGGATCAAGTTGACCACCGATCACCAGCGTCAGTTCGCCCCTGGCTGCATCCTTCTTAAAGTGCGTTCGCATTTCAGCAATGCTTCCACGCAATATTTCCTCATGCATTTTGGTCATTTCTCGACCAATGGCGATCGGTCGTTCTGCGCCAAAAACGTCCTCCAAAGCCGCCAGGCTTTCTTGCAAGCGATGTGGAACCTCGAAAAAAATGAATGTTCTTGGTTCGTCTATCAGTTCCTCGAGCATTTTTTTGCGCGCATTCTCCTTGCGGGGGATGTATCCCAAAAAGAGGAAGGTATTGGTTGGCAGACCAGAGGCAACTAACGCAGAAAGCAGCGCCGATGCACCGGGAATAGGGCTGACGCGGTGACCCGCGGCAATCGCTTCCTGCACCAGTTCATATCCTGGATCGGATAGGCTGGGGGTTCCGGCATCGGAGACAAGCGCAACCTCGTTCTCTTCGAGTGCCTCGAGAATTTTCGTTCCACGCGCCAGTTTATTGTGTTCAAAATAACTAATCAGCGGGGTTTTTATCTGATAGTGAGCCAGCAGCTTGCCAGTGCGGCGCGTATCCTCGGCGGCAATGAGCGTTACTTCCCCAAGGATGCGCAAGGCGCGCAACGATATATCTTCCAGATTACCGATGGGAGTCGCAACTAAATAAAGGGTTCCCACGCAGCTATTGTAGCAGAGACAAACACAAGATTTGGACCGCAGAATCGCAAATTGACAAGCGTTCACTGTACGTGGTAAACTGCCCATCAATATGTAGGATGGGTATTAACTACCCTACCATTCATTCATCAAGAGAGGTGGAGGGACCGGCCCTTTGAAGCCTCGGCAACCTCCAAAGGCGATGCCTGAGGAAGGTGCCAACTCCGGCAGAAGTAGCGGAACTTACTTCTGGGAGATGAGGGTTGCAGCGACGCTGAACTCGGCCCCTTCTTCCTCGAGGGGCCGTATTTATTTCGAAGGGTGATTATGAAAAAGACACTTACGCAGACTCTAGGGTACCCGCGCATTGGCATAGACCGGCAGCTTAAAAAGGCGCTCGAGTCGTACTGGAAGGGAAAGATTGAGGCGCAAAGCCTGCAACAGACTTTCCACGACGTTCAGGAGCAGGGGTGGCGAGAACAGTTGCAGGTTGGGATCGACCTGATCGGTGTGGGGGATTCTACCCTCTACGACCATGTGCTGGATTGGACCCTACGCCTGGGTTTGATACCCGAACGATTCAGAGACATTGAAGGATTGGATCTCTATTTCGCGATGGCGCGCGGCGCGCAGGGTATCCCGCCCCTGAAACTGACCAAATGGTATGACACAAACTACCATTACTTGGTACCAGAAATCGATGACGGCGTGCTTCCGGAGGCTGATTTCACCGAGTTTTTGGATCAGGTCGCGCGAGCCAAGGCCATTGTCGGCGATCGCGCCGTTCCGATTGTGCTTGGTCCCATCACCTTGCTCAGCCTGGCGAACCTCGAGCAGCCAATGGCGGACGTACTCGAAAAAATCATACCGCTCTATGAGGACCTCCTTCAGGCGCTCGATGCGCAGGGGGTGACGGAGGTTCAGATCCATGAGCCGCGCCTCGTTCTCGATGAAACCAGCGATCTGAAACCTCTTTACAAAAGGAGTTTCGAGCGATTGGCGAAAGCCGGCCCACCCATTAACCTCGTGACCTTCTTCGACGACCTGGGCGAGGCCTACCCCTGGGTGGTCGAATTGCCGGTGTCGGCCATCACGCTCGATTTTACGCGCGGCGACAATTTCGCTCTCGTTCAGAAGTACGGCCTTCCCCAGGGAAAAACGCTTGGTGTTGGGATCGTTGATGGCCGCAATGTCTGGCGGACCCGGGCCGAGCAGACTCGCGAGGTGCTCGACGGGCTTGGGGAAATCGAAGACCTGCGGGTAAGCGCCTCCTGCTCATTGCAATTCGTGCCCTACGTCGCCGCGCGTGAAGATCACATGCCCCAACAACTGCAAGGTGTCCTGGCATTCGCCAATGAGAAGCTTGCCGAAATCGTTGCGCTGGGCACCGGCTCCACCGAGGACGGCCTGGAACAGGCCTGGGCTGACTACCGCGAGTTTGCAACTGGAGATTCAGAGACCAGAGCGCGTCTCGAGCAACTGCGATCCGATTCCTTCGCCCGCAAAACACCTTACGAAGAACGGCGGGCAAAGCAGATCGAGCTGCCACCCTTCCCACTAACGACCATCGGTTCCTTCCCGCAAACTGCGGAGGTACGCCGCTTGCGAGGTCGATTCAAACGCAAAGAAATCAGCGAGGCTGAGTACCAGGCGGGTGTGGATGCCTGGATCGCATACAGCATCGGAGCACAGGAAGCGCTAGGGATGGATGTGTTGGTGCACGGTGAATTCGAACGATCCGACATGGTCGAATACTTCGCGGAGAAGATGAACGGCTTTGCGCTTACGCGGTTCGGCTGGGTCCAGAGCTACGGCAATCGCTATGTCCGACCACCGATTATCTGGGGAGACGTGCGCCGTACCTCAGCGATGACGGTGCGCGAGTTCAAAAAAGCTCAATCATTTACCGAGAAGCCGGTAAAGGGAATGCTCACCGGGCCGGTCACCATTTTAAACTGGTCATACTCTCGCAGTGATATCCCGCGGGAGGAAGTGGCATTTCAGATAGCGTTGGCGCTGCGAGACGAAATTGTAGATTTGGAAGCCGCCGGTGCCAGCGTGATTCAGGTCGATGAACCAGCTCTACGAGAAGGACTGCCACTAAAACGGGCGCGCTGGGAAGACTATTTGCGTTGGGCAGTGGACGCATTCCGACTAGCTACCGGCGGTGCGCGGGACGAAACGCAGGTTCACACGCACATGTGTTACGCTGAATTTGGCGATATTTACCCGGCGATCGATCGCTTGAATGCCGACGTCATCTCGATCGAAAACGCGCGCAGCGGGGACCAGACGCTGCGCGAACTGGCCCAGTACGGGTATGGCAGGGAGCTCGGTCCGGGGGTCTACGATGTCCACAGCGCCAACATTCCCGACGTTGAGCACATCAAGACCAGATTGCGCGCCTATGCCAAACACCTGCGGCCAGAGCAGATCTGGGTCAATCCGGATTGCGGATTGAAGACTCGCAATTGGGATGAGGTGCTTGCTTCACTTGGCAATATCGCGGAAGCGGTACGCGCAATCAGAGAGGAAATCGAGGCCTAGCAAGGCTCGAAACATCCTATGAGCGATCAGAACCAATTTTCCAAACGGGGTTCAAGCGCCAGGCCGGGGCGCAGTTCATCGAGGCCAACGGTTTTGCAGCCAACCACCACAAGTTGGCCGCGCATGGTCTCCATGGACGAGCCGGGGAGATCAATACCCCGCGGTCGCAACCGCCTAGAATGCTATCGAGGACACCGGGTTTGAGGCGTTGGCGGCAAGGAGCAGATCACGATAGCAGGTATAGAGGCCGCAGCAGAATCGAACAGCTTATGGAAAGTGGGTGAAGGTCTCCACGCCTGCAGCTAGCTGCGCGCAGCGCTCTTACACAATCGCGCTCCGGATGAACGGACGAGGGATCAATGAAAGAAAATAATTCTAGGACGACTATTTTCCAGGAATGGATGGAAAGCGAAAAGCCCATCCTTGCTGATGGCGCTATGGGAACAATGCTGCATTCAAAAGGGATCAGCATCGAATCCTGTTTTGATGAACTCAATCTGACCAACCCCGCCGTGGTATTGGAAATTCATCAGGCGTATGTTAATGCGGGAGTGCAGATCATCGAAACCAATTCCTTTGGCGCCAATCGTTACAAACTTTCGGAATATCGGCTGGATGATCAATTACGTGCGATCAACATTGCGGCAGTTCAGCTCGCCAAGGAAGCAGCAAGTGCCGCGCCGCACAGTGTGTTGGTTGCGGGGAGTGTGGGTCCATTAGGCGTTCGCCTTGCTCCACTTGGCCGTATCAGGGAATCGGAGGCATTTGCTGCGTTTCAAGAACAAATTGATGCCCTTGTGAGCGCAGATGTCGATCTTATCATTATCGAGACCCAGAATGATCTGCAGGAGTCAATTCAAGCTGTGCGCGCGGCGCGATCGATCACGGACCGGCCGGTGATCGCAACGATGACGTTCACACGCGACGACCGCACGTTGCTTGGCGACACACCGGAGCACGTTGCCACCAAACTATATGAAAGCGGCGCTGATGTAATTGGCGCCAATTGCTCCGAGGGACCGGCTCAATTGCTGCGCATCATCCGAAAAATGAAACACACCGTCCCGCAGGCAGTTTTTTCCGTCATGCCCAATGCGGGATGGCCGGAAAGGGTTTTTGGCAGAATAATCTATCCTGCAACGCCAGATTATTTTTCCGAATACGCCCAGGCATTTCAGCAGGCCGGGGCCAAGATCATCGGTGGATGCTGTGGAACAACGCCAGAGCACAGCGCGGCGATGCGGGCAAGCCTCGATAACCCTGAGCAAACATTCGCCATTCTGAGTGCAGTTATTTCATCTGAAAATGACACGCCTTTTGAAAGCACCGATAAGCAACCAACCAAACTCGCCAAAAAACTTGATGATGGCCACTTTGTGGTTACGGTTGAAATGCATCCACCACGTGGTTTCTCGACCTATAAAATGATCGCCGGAGCTGAGCTGCTCTTGGATTCTGGCGCAGATGCAATAAATCTTGCAGATAGCCCAATGGCGCGCATGCGTATGAGCCCTTGGGCAGCGTGTCAATTAATCCAAAATGAGGTCGGGATTGAAACCGTTCTTCATTTTCCAACTCGAGGCAGGAATATCCTGCGCGTGCAGGGGGATCTATTGGCGTCGCATGCCATAGGCGTGCGCAATGTATTTGTTGTGATGGGCGATCCCACCGCTATTGGGGATTATCCGGAAGCAATGGACAACTACGATCTTGTCCCTTCGGGGCTGATTAAGCTTATCAGCCAGGGTTTTAATGCGGGCGTTGATCACACGGGAGCACAAATTGGAGGGGAGACATCGTTTTTTGTCGGATGTGCTTTAAATCTTGGGGCCAGGAATCTGAGAAATGAAATACGAGTGCTGCACAATAAAATCGAAGCCGGCGCGAATTTCGCACTCACGCAACCTGTTTTCGAACCCACAATCGTCGAGCAATTTTTGCAATCCTATGCGGCAACATACGGAACCCTCGAACTTCCGCTGTTATTAGGTATGCTGCCGATCCATAATGCAAAACACGCTACATTTCTCAACAATGAGGTCCCGGGAATCGATATCCCACAGAAAGCCATTCAAAGAATTTCGGACGCAGGGGAAAAGAGCCGCGAGGAAGGCATACGGATGGCGATCGAGCTTTTTTATTCGGTAAGAAAGCTTGTTCAAGGAGTCTATCTCATTCCAGCCTTCGGGCGCTACAACGTCGTTGCAGAACTTATCGAGAATATTCGTGCAGATGAAGTTGTACCCGTTCTCAATGAGGGTGCCTCCGTCGAATAAGGCATTGAATTCTCGAACAATTATTCATCCATGCGCGATAGCCCAGGGTGGGCATAATGCTGTGATCTCGTGGCGCTTAATTGCGAAAATGCCCGCCTCGGAGCGCGAGACTCATGCCCAAGAGTACAAAAACTGTGCTTGGCGGTGTATATGCGTCCTTCGTTGATGAAAAGCAGGCAACCTCTGTATTTCCCGATTGCATTAATTTTGTTATGAAAATTGGGCTGCAACACAGATTTTGTGACGTTCCACGATCCGGAAGGCATCCTCAATACAATTATGCAAAGGCTTAATCGAGTTCCCTCGCAGATGCACTATGCGCGCGCAGTGATACAATCCATTAACTATAGATCGCAAAGATAAGTGAGGTGATGGTATGACGGAACTCGCCGACCAGGAATTCAACTTGCCCGTTGAAAAAGGAGTTTCTCCTTTAGCCGGGGATGCCCTGCGCACCATACACGATCGCCTGGGCAACAATTGGCAGGTCGTTGACGAGACTTATTTGGAGAAAGAGTTTTCCTTTAAAGATTTTCAAAGTGCCTTGGATTTCGTCAACAAAGTTGGCGAACTCGCCGAACAGGCGGATCATCATCCCGAGCTCTCCCTCACCTGGGGTCGCGCAACCATTCGCATCTCGACGCACAGCATTGGAGGTCTTTCGGAGGCCGATTTTATCTTTGCAGCGCGTTCTGAGCGTTTCAACAATTAATTCCTACCCCATTTGTCCCGTGATTATCAGCCCTTGACACATCTCGATCTGCACCTAGAATAGGAACATGGCGGATCTACTGAACCTGAATCATTCGGAGAGTCTGATGGCCATGCCTCCAATCCATGTCCTGGACGGTCGAGGCTGATATTGTTTGCAAGACCATGAACAATCCATGAGCCAGCCTCACGCTGGCTTTTTTCATTATCTGGTTCGGGTCGCGATAGAATTCTCAATACGTCCGGAAACCGAAGCGAGTAAATCTTCCTAACACATGGCAAAATTACGGCCCGTTTTTTTGATATATTTTTTGGATTCCACGAGGGAAAAATGTCTGAACTGATCCATGTATCTGTTGCCTGGCCCTATGCCAATGGGGATATGCATATTGGTCATCTCGCAGGGGCTTATTTACCTGCAGATATCTTTGCGCGCTACCATCGATTACGTGGCAATCGCGTACTCATGGTTTCGGGATCGGATTCGCATGGAACGCCGATCACGGTCGAGGCTGACCAAAGCGGCCGAAGCCCGCGAGAAGTCTTCGAGTATTTCCATGCTCGTTTTCTTGAAGCCCAACTAGCAATGGGCATTAGTTATGACCTTTTTACGCATACGGACACCGAAAACCACCACCGTATCGCCCAGGATTTTTTCCTCCGGCTGCTGGAGGGAAAATTCCTTTATCAACAAAAGCAGCACCAGCTTTTTTCAGAAGCGGAGCAGCGCTTCCTTCCTGATCGTTACGTTGAAGGGACTTGTCCGATATGCGGGTATTTGGAAGCGCGCGGCGATCAATGCGATAACTGTGGGAATTTGCTCGACGCACTGGATCTGATCAACCCGCGCAGCAAGATCGACGGCAGCACCCCCATTATTCGAGAGACGGAACATTTCTTCCTGGATCTGCCCGCATTCACGGAGAAGTTGCAAGCCTACCTCGAAGAAGGTGTTGATCGCTGGCGGCCGAATGTCTACAAATTTTCGAAGAACTTTATCGATGGAGGCCTCAAAGGACGTCCTGTCACACGCGATATTTCCTGGGGAATCCCTGTGCCACTCGAGGGGTGGGAGTCAAAGCGACTCTACGTTTGGTTTGAGGCCGTGATGGGATACTTCAGCGCCTCGATTGAATGGGCGAAAAACAGCGGACAACCCGAGGCATGGAAGGAGTGGTGGTACGATCCGACAGCAAAAATATACAACTTCATTGGCAAGGATAACATCCCCTTCCACACGATCATTTGGCAGGCCGAGTTATTGGGCGTGAACCGCATCTACGAGACCGATACGGAAAAAACCCTGAATTTGCCCTACGATGTCCCGGCAAATGAGTTTATGACCCTGGAGGGCAAGGCGCTTAGCAAGAGTCGTAATTGGGCGGTGTGGCTGCCGGATCTTCTTAATCGTTACGATCCTGACGCTATTCGCTACTACGTCACCACCGCTTTGCCCGAGACGCGCGATAGTGATTTTTCTTGGTCGGATTTCCTTAATCGCAATAACAATGAATTGGTTGCTGCATGGGGCAACCTCGCCAACCGCGTTTTGTCGTTTGCCTATAAACATTGGGACGGGCATATTCCTGAACCGGGGGAGTTAGCAGCTCAAGATCGAGAGCTTCTTGATGCGGTGGAAGCAGGTTTCGATCAGGTCGGAGAAAAAATCGAAGGGGTAAAAATCCGCTCGGCACTCACGGAGACCATGGCTCTGGCACGGCTGGTGAATGGATATCTTGATCGCGCCCCCTGGTTCCGTGTGATCGAAGAGGATAAAGCCGCAGCAGCAACCACCGTCTATACTGCGCTACGGGCGATTGACAATTTGAAAATCTTGTTCGCCCCCTTCCTACCTTTTAGTTCAGAACGATTACACGCAAATTTGGGTTATGAGCAGCCGCTTTTTGGCAAACTGGCGATTCACACTATTGAAGAAGAAAATCGGGTGCATGATGTGCTCGCCTATGATGCGGATGGCGGCAATGGACGATGGCAGGTAAGTCAACTGCAACCTGGCGGCGTGCTCCTGCCACCAACCCCGCTCTTTAAGAAATTAGATAAGAGCATCATTGAAGAAGAGCGAATAAAACTAGGCTAAGTCTGCCTGGCGCAGCCCGCTTCCAGGAAAATCGTGCTTAACCTGTCGGTGGGAGGCGATTAATTGTGGCTGATTGGTGGCAGCCGCGTTGCCTTATTCCCCTACATGGGTGCAGAGCTTCGCACCAGGCTGCAGATTATTTTCGGTCGAAGCGCACCAATCTTGAAAATAGTGGGGACAGGCCTGCCGCCCACCCGTCGCACTTCATCCCCGCATCAACTGCAGGCCTCTTCATCGGATGACCGGCGTCCGCGGAAAGTGCCTTGCCAATCAGGCGACATTGCATCAGCCAATATTAAAGTCGCGGTCATCAAATAGATCACCGAAATCATCATAATCGTCAAGACCGAATCCAAATTCAATCTCAATATCGGTATCTTCGATCGAAAGCCAAAGCATGAATAAATCGCCTTCCTCGACTTCCATCCAGCGCGCGGCCACAATGGGAGCCTGGTTGGTTAATCCATCTTCTGTTCGAAATTCGAGACTGATCGATTCGCCATCGCGCCATCTACGGTAGCAGCGCTCGATAAGCTCCGGCCCATTTACCGCACGTAGGCGGCACATGACAATTTGCGTCGGTCCCGGTCCTTCCGTAAAACCAAATAACAATGGGTCGGTTACGATTTGAAATGTAGGGGGAGGACCTTCGATGATCGTTATTTTTTCGGGTTCTGTCATGCAATCCTCTTGGAAGGAAATCGTTGAGAATCATACCATAGCAGAAAAATGAGCGCACCTACCCCTTTGCAAGGTGTTTGCAGGAAAATGGTCTAATTAAGTGAATTGTTCTGCCCTGAAGGAGCCAACAATTGTCGCCGGAGACCAGGTCAATTTCATTTGAAAGAAATCCGGCAGAGAGATCGTCTGGAGAATATGTTGCGCCGGCATGAGAGCCCGCCGAAATCTTTGACGCGCCTGTACAGTAGTATACGGAGCTGAGCAGCCATGCAGAAAACCAAATCGATGGTTTATCCCAGTTTGGGAATTACACGGATATTAAATAAGATTTTGGATGGTTTCTTGAGGATTAGGGCCAATGAAATATTGAATTCTGGAACGGCAATTGTGCTCAAAGAAAATCCCGCGCAAACATTAGGGAAACTCGCCAAAGAACTCACAGCTGAAGGAGTGGATTCCACGGGGAAATATGTGAATTATGCGAAGCTTGCCGGGAGTGATATTTACAAGCGTTTCAAGCACTTTACCCTTGGGTTACCAAATTGCAAACCGGAGGACCTGGGAGACAGGCAACAGCAAATCGCCTTTTGGATCAACCTATACAACGCGCTCATAGTCGACGCTGTGATCCACTACAAGATTAAGGGCTCTCTGTTCAGCAAACCGAGCCTTTTTCGGCGGGCGGCGTACAATGTTGCTGGCTTTCGTTTTTCAGCAGATGACATTGAAAATGGTGTGTTGCGCGGCAATCTTCCAAGTCCGAGTTTCCCCATTCGCCCCTTTGGGAACTCTGACCCCCGATGTGTCACCGTTATCCAACGCATGGACCCAAGAATTCACTTTGCTCTCGTCTGCGCGGCAAAATCTTGTCCGCCAATTGCAACCTATTCGGCTGATCGTTTAGAGCAGCAGCTCGAGTTGGCTGCGAGCAGCTTTATTAATGGCGGTGGTGTTCGCTTTGCAGACAACGCCGTCTGGATTTCGAAGATATTTAAATGGTATCAGGCCGATTTCGGGGGGTTGAGTGGCGTAAGAGCGATTATCAGCAAATATTCAAAAGACGAAAAAGTTCGTCAGGCCCTGCGCTCACCTAATCAAAAACTCAACTATAGTCCATATGACTGGACGATTAATCGTGTGGCTTGAAAATCTCCATCATCTCCCCTTCCATTCGGCGGTGCGCTTTTCAATAAAAGCCTGCATTCCTTCTTTTTGATCAACCGTGCTGAAGAGAAGATAAAATGCCTGGCGTTCATCATTGACGCCTTCAGCAAGATGAGTTTCAAAGGCCCTATTCACGGCTTGTTTGGCTAATTGGATGGCTATCGGCGCGCGCGCGGCGATCTCATTCGCCATAGTTAATGCTTTTTCAAGATATTCATCCAGAGGATAGACATAATTGACCAATCCATAATGCAGTGCTTCCTCAGCATCCAGGGTTCGGTTATTAAGCACCATCTCCATGGAAATTGCTTTTCCTACTGTGCGCGGCAGCCGCTGAGTTGCTCCCCCACCTGGGAATATGCCGAGGTTTAATTCGGGCTGACCAAATACAGCACTTTGTGAAGCGACAATCATGTCGCATGCGATCGCCAGTTCATTCCCGCCTCCCAGACACCATCCAGAGACCGCAGCAATGAGTGGTTTTTTGATCGCCCGCAGTCGATCCCAGGACGAAGAAATTCGATCACGCAGGAGCATATCAACCGAAGACATTTCCGCCATTTCTTTGATATCTGCACCTGCGGCAAATGCTCGATCATCGCCGGTAATCACCATTGCCCCAATTTCTGGAGCCTTATCATATTCCTCCAAGGCCTGGGCCAACTCCGCTAAAAGCTCTCCATTGAGAGCATTGAGCACTTTCGGCCGATTGATGCGTAGCAATCCGACACGCTTTATTTTTTCGCTGAGAATAAATTGGTAAGTCATCAGGTTCTCCTAAATGGACAAAATTAAAGTGAATTTTAGATGTGGTGAATGCTAAGCGCGAAAGACCGGCTCGCAGTCCACCAATGGCTGCGTTTACAGGCCTGGGTCAGGAGCGATCTTCTTCCATGTGCTCGGCAAACAATATCTCCACATTCGCAGAGGCAAATGACATTAAGGCCTTTCCAGTGGATTGACCTTCGGGCGATATCATCGCTATCTCCAGCGCATCAGCATTATCGAAATAAAACTCATGGATCATATGCAGATCGACATCGCCATCTGGCCCGCCCGTCACACGGATCACCCCGATCCGCCGAATGCCGGGCATTCCTTCCGCCACCGCGACGAAGTGCTCGCTCCACTCCGTTTCGAATGCAGCGACATCTTGCGGCTTCTTAAAAAGCAGCATCAGTTTATGCATGGCATTCTCCAATATTGCTCCACAGACTTCACAATCCTTACAGTGACCTTACAATCAGAGCTATCTCCTACTCTACCGTACCAAAGGGGTATTGAATAGCAAACTCATTTCAATATACTGAGAAGATAGATTCGCAATTACTGTTTATTAAGGGGCATGTATGTTTCATCTTTCAACCCGTGGTCAAGGAATGGTCGAGTATGGCATGCTTATTACGCTGGTAGCGTTGTTGGTGATTGCGCTGCTTGTCATTTTCGGCACGAGCCTCGGGAATACTTATAGCGGTATTATCAACAGCATCTAATCTGCTCGTCGCCTTGCATCGGGCTCTGTCGTCCTTCATTTTGATTACGATGCAGCACCGCCGGCAACATACAATTAATAGCGCAGGAAACTTGCTGCCAAGATGAGAAAATCAGGTTTCGAAACCTGATTTTGGGTTAAGCAGCACAAATTGAATTAACTATCAGCCGGCGCATCCGATTGATGGACATACGATTTCATGCGTTTTGATACTTCTCTGCGGGGGAGCAAGATCCGTCGTTTACATCCCAGACATCGCAAACCGATATCTGCGCCAATGCGCACGACAACCCAATCTGAATTTCCACAGGGATGAGGTTTTCGCAATCGAATAACATCATCCATCCTCATTTCGGGCAGCATGAGGCATCCATCCTTTTAGAATTGTTCATCCTCGAGGCAAGGAGGTAAATTCAAACGATGGACCTCAAAAATCCATCGTCAGGCCTCCCCTGTAACAGGTTCGGCGCGGATTATACCACCTGCCAAAATGGTATAATCCCATACTATGCTAGGCTTGGGATTACCATCCCTCATCTCAAGAATTATCACATTGGTGATCGCGTTTACCATCCATGAATTTGCGCATGCATGGAGCGCCGACTTGCTTGGCGATGATACCCCCAGACGATACGGACGTTTGACGCTCAATCCTCTTGCACATCTCGACCTTTTTGGTTCTCTGCTTCTGGTCATTACCGGTTTCGGATGGGCAAAACCAGTACCGATAAATCCTTACGCTTTGCGTAGCAAGACACCCGCCGGCACAATGCTCGTTTCTGCCGCAGGTCCACTATCAAACCTGGGTCTCGCAATTTTGGCCTCGCTACCATTCCAAGCTGGGCTGATTTCACCGTTCGCAGAGAGCGGACGTTTTTTACCCTCGCCCGCCGGCTTTTTACAGGAGTTTATTTTTATTAATCTAATTCTTCTCTTCTTTAACTTGATTCCCATCGCCCCTTTGGACGGCGAGAAAGTTGCCGAGTATTTTCTACCCCCCCGAGGACAGGAAATTCTGCTGCAAATTCGCCCCTATGGCCCCTTAATCCTTCTGGCATTCCTATTCATCTTACCGTCGATTGGGATCAATATTCTTGCTCTACTGGTTGGAGTACCAGCCCGACAGATTTTATCCATACTTATTTTATAATCGGTGCTGCTCAAATAGAGTCTCAGCTTATAATTTTTCCAGGGCTGAAAAGTCACCAGATCAACAGAGCCGAGCCTGGCTAGTTCCCTTTCCTCGTTCCCGAGTGTGAGTGGTCAAATGACAATGGAAATATTTTTCGTCGGCTTAGAAGAGACAGGGGCCTCCATCAGCCTTGCATTGGGAAATTCGACTGCGTCTTTTTCCTGCACAGGCTACGATCCAAACCCCCAAATTGCACGTGCCGCGCGCAAACGCGGCGATATAAACCGCATAGTGTTTAAGCCTAAGAAAGGCGTCCAAGCAGCCGATCTTATTATCCTTGCCGTGCCAGAGGATCTAATTCGCGAATACTTGGAGATCCTGGCTCCCGATATGAAGACCGGAGCACTGATTATGGACACTTCTCCATTGAAATCAGGTGCCATTGGCTGGGCAAAAGAATTGCTGCGCGAGGGATGTTATTACATTGGAGCCATACCTGTACTTAATCCGGATCTACTCACCGAAACATATAGCGAGAATACGCTGCCCCGAGCCGATCTTTTCAGCGGAGGGTTTTTGGCGCTGGTGATTCCTGCAAATACTCCAGAGCATATCGTTAAGCTCACGTACGCCATTGCAGGTATCCTGGATGCGGTACCGTTTTTTATCGAACCTGGAGAGGTTGATGCCGTCATCGCCGCCATCGAACAACTCCCCGCGCTCATGGCAATCTCGCTGATCCGATCGGCCCTCAAATCCCCGGGACGGCGAGAAATTCGACTCCTGGCAGGAAGATCGTGGGTGCAGGCTGCGCTAGTTGGTGCGCGGATTCATCCTCAAGAGCTTAGCAAGAGCCTAAAGTTAAATAAACATAATGTTCTTCGTCGATTGGATGAGTTCAGCGAAGAGCTGGGAACTTTGCGGCAGCTAATTTCCAGCGATGATGATGAATCGCTGAAGCACTACATCGAAGAATCAGCCAAAGAATTTTATATCTTGCTCAATGATCGCAAAGAAGGAAATCTGTCGATCCCGGCATTGCAACTATCTCCCCTTCCCAAATTTTCGATGTTTGGTAGGCTGTCGGGTTTGAGCGATCCGAGCAAAAAGACAAACAAAGATCGTTCGTGATGAAGAATACATCGTGGCTTCCGCTCCCCATTGGAAAAATGATTGTGCTTTCCTGACCCACCATCTTCGAGAAGCTCCCATTCTTCTTGCGAACGGTCAAACCCTACCTTTAAATCCAGCATTCCGTCTATCGGACAACAATGAAGGAGTAAAAATTGTCAAAAACCCAGTGGATTGAGGACGAACTGACCCATTTGCGCGAGGCCGGCCTTTATACAACTATCCGCACGCTGCAATCCCCTCAGGGAGCCTGGTTGGAAGTTGACGGGAAGCGCGAGCTAAATTTCTGCTCCAATAATTATCTTGGACTTGCCAATCATCCCCGAGTAACACAGGCCGCGAAAGATGCGATTCAAGAATTCGGTGTTGGACCTGGTGCAGTGAGAACCATCGCCGGCACGATGCAAGTTCATCTCGAACTTGAGAAGCGTTTGGCGGAATTTAAGGGGGTTGAGGCTGCCATTACGTTTCAATCGGGGTATGCGGCAAATCTTGGTGTCATTCCGGCGTTGGTCGGTAAAGAAGATGTGATTTATTCAGATGAACTTAATCACGCCAGTATTATTGATGGCAGCAGGCTCTCAAGCGCTAAGATTATTCGCTATGCTCATCGCGATCCGGATGATTTGCAGCGCGTCATTCGGGAAAATGCACAGTTCGACTACCGCAGGTCGCTGATTATTACGGATGGCGTGTTCAGTATGGATGGTGATGTAGCTCCGCTCGACCAAATCTATGAAATCGCCAAAGAGCATGACTATTTGCTCATGGTCGATGATGCACATGGCGAAGGAGTGCTGGGGATTGGTGGGCGTGGTATTGTGGACCACTACGGATTGCATGGCAAAGTTGACGTCGAAATTGGTACTCTCTCGAAGGCTTTTGGCGTCGTTGGCGGTGTAGCGGCAGGGAAGCGGGAAATTGTGGATTGGCTACGCCAGCGCGGACGCCCGTTTTTATTTTCCTCCGCAATGACAGTTCCTGATGTCGCTGCTTGTATCGCCGCGGTGGATTTGCTAGAGCATTCGACCGCCCTTGTGGACGTTCTTTGGGAAAACACCCATTATTTCAAGGATCACATGCAAGAACTGGGCTTTGACACCGGGCAGAGTACGACACCGATTATCCCGATCATGTTGGGAGAAGCTCCTTTGGCACAGAAGTTCAGCAGCAGGCTATTTGAGCAAGGAGTATTCGCGATGGCGATCGGTTTCCCGACCGTCCCTCGCGGGAAAGCGAGAATACGGGTGATGATATCTGCCGCACATTCACAAACCGATCTCGATCGAGGGTTAGAAATTTTCAAAAAAGTAGGGGATGAAATGGGTGTGATTTGAACTATCCGCGAAAACATTGCCCGAGGGGCCGCCCTAGATCATCTTCATATTTTTGACAACTCGAGGTGCTGAAACCGCACTGGCGTAACTACAATGCGTAACAGTATCGGTACCGATTGGGGATTAATATCCGGGCAAAGTAGCGGCCCACAGCCAGGGCGTTCCAGAAGAGTGCATCCGACTGCGCGCGCCCAGCGATCGTCCTCACGGGCCGCTCTGCAAATATCCGGGTCGGATATACGCGTCGCACTTCCGATGTAACTTCCTCGCAAATACCGGCGCTCATCGCACTCTCTATCGGTTTCCAGATCGCTTCCTCCTCGGGAACCGCCGAAAATGTCACGCTAAATTAGTGCACTCCACCGTTACTCCCAGCACGAATAATTCGAAATATCCTTCAGTGAAATGGCCATTCGCCGCGAATGCCATCGCGTCCTTTCGATCTTTCCGGGCCGAAAAACTAATCAAGGGTCGGGGTGCTGATTACGCCTGGCATTCCCAAGTAGATCGTTTTCGAAAATATTCTGCAATGTATGGAAAGATTTGTGAACAAGGCATAAAAAAGGCCCTGATCGGGGTGCGATGATGGCAGGCGGTTACGCGCTGCCGGTTGCAATGGATCAGGGCAGTGCAAATTCTATCTTGTTCCAATCAATCGATCAAGGGCAACCTATGGTCAATATAAACGCACTGTTCTATGGATCGAAAATCGCTAGGGATGCAGAATAACGTATTCGGAGAAGCGGAGATCTAGAATTGAAAGCCGGTGCGCATGGGGACGACGCGCCGCACATAATTGACAACAAACTCCTGAAGTTTGTCTTCCATCACGAGAAAGTCGTCGGAATTTATGACACGCTGCAATGTTTCTTTATCATCCGCCAGAAAACCTGTCAGTCGCAACGGATAGGGTCCGTATGCAGTGTGCCAAGCCTCGCACATCTTTAATCCAAGGTGTTCCAAAGTGGGGATAAACTCGCCGAGTACATAATGGAAGTAGGCTTCTCTTTTTCCTGGAATTGGATCAAATGTCAGGAGAAGTTTAACGTCGTCAGGATCGTGGCTGTAACTTTCATCATCAAGCATAACGAACCTCTTCCACTCGTATAAAGTGCTAACCTTGGGCTCCGGAATTGCACCATTCTCTCAATAGCATGCTCTGTATCGTGTGTCCGTGGCTCAACAATGGTTGTACCACATTTTGGCACGCCCTCGAAGCCGGTCACGGAACGGCTATCGTAAAGCCAATCCGCATAGTAGCGGCGAACTCACACCCTGCCTATTTCTCTACGGCATTCCCGATTCAGACCTCGCTCTCGGCAAGCCATGCAACGAAGAGCATCCCTCGGTAGTTTCGAAGCGAGCGCTGCATTCACCGCCATCGAATCAAGCGAGTTAGTCAATGATCGCTTTCTCTTATGTGAATCATTATACTTGCTCCAAAGAAGCAACCGCAATCGAGGGATCGAAACATGCTCAGCATCGCAATACAAGCCGGCGGACAGTCCTCCAGAATGGGGCGAGATAAAGCGCTCGTTCCTTTGATGGGAAAGCCCCTCATTGAGCACCTTCTCGAGCGAATCACCGGATTGGGTGATGAAATTCTCATCACAACCAATCGGCCGCAAGATTATGCCTATCTGGGTTTTCGCACGGCCCAAGATTCCACTCCCGGTGCGGGCGCCCTTGAGGGACTCAAAACTGCACTGCGAGCAGCGCGAGGAGAAAGAATTCTTGTCCTGGCATGTGATCTGCCGTTTGTGAATAGGGATTTACTAAAACACCTCATTGGCCTGAGTGATCAAGCAGATGTAACGGTTCCCTATCGAAAAGGCGAGTACGAGCCCTTTTTCGCGATCTACACTAAAACCTGCATATCGGCTATTGAAGAATCGCTGCAGGCCGGAAAAATGCGGATGATCAGCTTTTATCCCTCGGTAAAAGTTTTGGCATTGGACGAGCAGGAAATGGCAGCATTCGATCCCCTGGGATTGAGTTTTTTTAACGTAAACACACCAGGCGAATTGGCCGATGCGGAGAAAATGCTTAAGGATCTAGACTGAAAAGCCTGGAGCCCCGGGTAGGACCTATGAAACAGGTCAGACATCTAGATGAGGGGGACACCCAGATGCCTGCCCGTGTGGTTACTATACAGAGAAAAAAAACTATCGTCAAGATGGCATCCTTTCTTGTCAGGCAAATGTAAGGTCAAAGAATTTTTCTCTAGGAAAAGCGTAATTTTCACCAGAAAATGGTAGTCCTGAGAAGGCTCGTTAAGCGACAGGGTACATGGAAATCCTCGCGAAACCCGGCAAAAAATTTCGTGTAAAACGTATACCCCCGGCGAATTACCAAGAGATGCCTGCCGAAACACAATCTCTAATTCTGCAACTTGATCTCGTCCTCGAGTTCACTCAAAAACATATCCATTAATTCCAGGACCTCATCCACTTTTTCGTAGGTGCGCACAACGAGACTCGGTGAGTCGTTGCCCGTAATCATCTTGGATAGCGAAAGTCCTCTACGCGAACAACAGAATACGCGCTTTTTCTGGCCGAGTGCATAAGCAATTTCGTAACCCACCCCGTGGGAAGGCATACTCACCTCGGCAATCAGCGCATCACAATCATCGATCCAGGCGATATCGCGTCGGTAAACCGCCTCGGGGTCGATATCGTCAGCGGGCTCCAATGCGTCAGACCTTACCAGGTGTTCCGTGGGCACAATATGTCCTCTCCTTAGGAGATGGGCGACAATTTTTTCATTGGCCCCTGTTTGATCGCGACCGCCAGTCACTGCACAACAGAAATAGATTTTCATAAGCACCTTCTGTATGATCCCTCCTTCAGACAAAGGAGAAGGTCTATTTTTTTCGCATTGGCCCATATTCGATCAGTACCGCCAGCCGCTGCACAGTCAAGAATGAAGAACGCAGCAGCCTGCTGTGGGTTCTTCCCAGGAAAAAGCCCGCGATGCAGTTGCTACCCCTAAACGCCGCGACTCGCATTCACCTCCTGTACACTGCTGGGCCAAGTAGATTTTTCCCACCTAGTTACATGGGTGATAACGACACATTCCATTCTTTGATTGCATTTCAGCGCAACGCATGATCCTGGGCTACCAATTTTCTAAAATCATCCCGCGGGACTTGATCTCACTCCCGCAGAACTGCGCCAAGCTCCTCTTGCAATTGATCCAAAATTTGGTTGCGCAATTTCGTGATCTCTTTATCTGTTAGCGTTCTATCCTTCGATTGATAAACGAGGGCGTAGGCCAGACTCTTTCGTCCCTCAGCAATTTGATGGCCGCGATAGACGTCAAAAAGGCGCACGTCGACAAGCAGATCTTTTCCGACTTTGCGCATTAGGTTTACCACCGCTTCGGCGGGAAGATCCTCATCAACAACGATGGCCAAATCCTCAAGCACTGGCGGGAAACTATGGATGGGGACGATGGTTTTTAATTTTGGAGCGCGAGCAAAGATATCTTCGATCCGCAACTCTGCGATCAACACGGGAGCATCAAGCAGGTCATACCGTTCTTTCACCAAAGGGTGGAGTTCTCCAAATTCGCCCACTAATTGACCTTCAATCAGAACTTGCGAACTCTTTCCAGGGTGAAATGTTGGATGGTTCAATGAACCAAATTGTGGCGTTACATCCAGACCTAAAAATAACGCCTCCACGATTCCCTTAAGGTCGAAGAAATCCATCTCGGATGCCCGATCGCCCTGCCAGTTCTTCGGCGAACGGAGCCCAGTTAGCGCAATCGCCAGCCTAAGTTTTTCCTCAGGAAGGGGCTCATCCTCATTGACCAGATATACCGGGCCGATCTCAAATAAAGCAAGCCGATCTCTTAGGCGCACATTGCGTTCCACAACCTCAAGAATACTGGCGAGAACGCTGTGGCGCATGACCACACGATCGCTGGCAATCGGATTCGATAATGTTACGAATGGATGATCATCAGAATTTGCATTCTTGGGGAATCGACGGCCTTCTTGATCTATCGACGTTAGCCGATAGGTAATCACTTCTTGCAATCCCAGGTTCACGAGCAAATCGCGCAGGTGTTCTTCAAGGTCCAAGGCTGGATTCCCGTATTGCGGCGGGATGGTATCTGCAATCTGCGATTCAGGTATTTTGTCGTATCCGTAAATGCGCGCGATCTCCTCCATGAGATCTGCTTTTCCAATTTCTCCTTCACCAATATCGAGCCTGTGATCGGGTGTATGAACGCGCAAGTTATCGCCGTCAAGTTCAACGATAAAGTCCAGGCGTTCAAGGATCTCTGCCATCTCACTACCCATGAGGTCGATCCCCAGCCAGCGTTTAACGTCTTTCGGGGAAATATCCACGATGGGATCATCAGGCGGAAGCGGATAAGCATCGACCAATCCCTGTGCAATAATCCCACCCGATAACTCCTTCATCAAACGTAATCCCGTACGCACCCCGCGCTCGGCCATTGCCGGATGCACGCCTCGAGAGAAACGATAGGCTGCCTCTGATGTAAGGCCTTGCGCAGCAGCGCTCCTACGAATGTTAATGAAATTCCATGCTGCCCCCTCAAGCAGCACATTTGTCGTATGCTCGCCTACCTCCGATTTTTTGCCTCCCATGATTCCCGCCAAGGATAAGGGGCCAACACTATCTGTAACCAACACGTTAAAATCATTCAGCTCTCTTTCTTCACCATCCAGGGTAATTAGTTTTTCATTCGGATGGGCCAAGCGTGTTAAAATTTTGGGTGGTTTTGAGCTTGCGCGTTCGACGAGGACATCATAATCAAAGGCATGCAGGGGTTCCCCGATCTCCAGCATGGCATAATTCGTCGCATCCACCACATTATTGATCGGTCGTATGCCGGCGAGTTTCAGTCTGCGTTGAATGTTGTAGGGGCTCGGTTGAATAATGACGCCTTCGATGAGGCCCACTACAAAGCGCGGGTTTTGCTGCGGGACAGTAATTTCCAATTCGACGCGGCCTGCTATCGGTTCGCCAGTCCAGACCACATCATAATTCGGCGATTTGAAAGGCGATGCTGTTAGCGCTGAAATCTCCCTGGCGATCCCGATAATATTGGAAACACGCGCGATATTGGGCGTGATCGCAATGTCCAATACGATATCGCCCATGTAGTCCGCCAGCGGCATGCCCGTCGGAGCATCATCATCGAGGATGATAATTCCTTCATGATCCTCGGAAATGCCCAGTTCCTTCTCGGAACAGGCCATCGAAGAGGATTCCACACCGCGGATGGTTGCCGGTTCAAGCGTCATGACCTCCCAGCCTGATTTATGGCCATCATACAATCGTGCACCCAGGCGCGCGTAGGCCACTTTTATTGTTTGATCAAGTGCACCCTGATCTTTAAATTGCATTAAATTGGGGGCCCCGGTGAGCACGACATGCTCTTGATCGCCATCATTCAATCGCAGGAGCACCAATCGGTCGGCATTGGGATGCGCCATCACCTCCAGCACTTCCCCGACGACAAATTTATCCTCATCCCATCCCAGCCCCGTGACTTTGGTTTGCGGGCTATGTTCGCTATCACGATGAAGCCTTGCTGCTTCAGGCATTGGCATGCCCACATAGCGCAGTTCCTCAACCTCCAGGCCGGCCATTATCATGCGCCGGACCAGCAGCTCAAGCGGAATGGTGATGTCGACAAAATCTTTGATCCATGAGAGGGGGAAAAGCATTGGCTGATCCTTTGATGTTTCAGATTTCAGATAGCATAGTGAAAATGTTTAACGGGTAATAAGGTGAATCTGTAAATGCTTAAGAATTCGATCGATTATCGCTATGCTCAATCAAGACGTCGATAGGCAAGCGGCCTTCATTGGTAAACTCCGGTTCACTTTTTGTCGAATAACTTTGATCACTCTCTTTTCTCATTTGTGTTTTTTTTTCCCGCAAATAACGAATATACCCATTAAGCATTTGCCTCAAATCTGTTATCTGTTCAGAAACCAAATCGAAACGCTTGGCGGAGATATAGCCGAGATCTTTGGAGATGACCATATGGCTAAATAGTTCATCAAGAGATCCTCTGGCCTGATAGCAGAATCTAATATTTTCCTAAAAGTAATATCGACCATAACCTTCCGCGATATTGGCAGGGATACTAATCGCGGCGCGCCGAACTTGTGAGCGAAGGCCCCACTTCTCATCCTCCGGGTAATTTAGAGTAATCTCGCGGTAGATAAACAGGTTGAGCTGGCGAGCCTTCTGCCAAGTTTCTAAATTCTCAAGGCTATGCTTACTCATGAAGACTTCATCGATTTAGATTATTTCCTTTTTCTCTCTTTTCCATTTGTCCTTTTACGCTTCCGTCAAAACTGTTCCAAAAATCGCCAATCGTTTTTCCAGAAGGCGCGAATATCATCAATTTGATGCAGGAGCATCGTGATACGTTCGGGCCCCATGCCAAAGGCAAAACCAGAAAATTCCGCGGGATCATAGCCTCCGTTTTCAAGAACGGTGGGATGCACCATTCCGCACCCCAGAATCTCCAGCCAACCCGTATATTTGCAGACCGAGCAACCCTGACCACCACAAATAAAACATTCAATGTCCATCTCGGCAGAGGGTTCAGTGAAAGGAAAGTGCTGCGCGCGAAAGCGAGTGCCCACATTTTGATCAAACATTCTCCGAGCAAAGGATGTAAGGGTCCCCTTCAAATCGGCGAAGGTTATGCTGCGGCCGACTGCCAATCCCTCAACTTGATTGAATTGAATTTCTGCACGACTGGTAATTTGTTCGTAGCGGTAACACATCCCGGGCAAAATAACGCGAATGGGTTCCGGCGCGCGTGCGCGCATCACATGAATTTGTCCCGGGGAGGTGTGGGTTCGCAATATCACACCAGGTGTCGTAGTATGGAAGGTATCCCACATATCGCGCGCGGGATGATGCTCCGGCATATTGAGCAGTTCAAAATTGTATTCATCCAACTCAACCTCGCGCGAGCGGAAAATCTGAAACCCCATGTCTGCCCAAATGGAGTAAATTTTGCGCAGCGTTTGCGTCGCCGGGTGCAAGCGACCGCGATTAAGTTCTCTTCCAGGGAGTGTAATATCAACTTTTTCGCTGAGTAATGATTTCTGGATGCTCTCCTCACGCAAGGCCGCGCCGCGCACCGCGAAGGCTTCCTGCAAAGTGTTTTTTAGCTCGTTCACCTTGCGCCCAACGATCGGGCGTTCTTCTTTGGTGAGATCACCCATGTTATCCAGGATTTTGCTCAATGCGGCCGAACGTCCCAGATATTGGACCTTCCACGCTTGCAAAGAAGCACTCTCCCCAATTTCTTTGAGATCTGCCAATGCCGCTTCACCGATTTTTTCGATTTGTTCTTGCATTGCTACCTCTCTTTATTGGTCCAAATCACACCTGCAATTAAAAAAATACCGTCCCACTAAGGGACGAGATAAGTAAACCCGCGGTACCACCCTTTTTGGCCACTAAGAGCCCACTCTGCACCAACGGCTTTGGAAAAAGCCATGGATTCCTCTTCGATAACGGTGAGGCTCCGGCCCGAACTACTAACCCATCAATGGGAATTCCCCCGGGCAGCTCCGCAGGGAACTTCACCAGGCTTCCTTCGAGCGAGGGTTTCAGTCATTGCCCTCGCCTCCCTTGCGAATTTCGCCTGGCTACTTTCCTCCATCATAGCCGATTGCCAGCATTATCCATAATTTAGGCGGAATGTCAATTCTTACGTTTGTCGAACCCTGCGGCCGAATTCATTGCCACTGAGAGGGCGGGGGCATACGATTGGCGCAGATAATACCGCAGGATACGGCACCCTTTCCAATATCCTAAATTTCAGATACTCCCTGCTTTCCAATGAGGGTTTTATTGCAGCAAGATTGCGCGCAATTGTAAACCTTGCTGAAGGTCGGAATGGTAGCCTGAAATTCGAAAGCTAGATCAACCTGACTGAAAATATTTTCTTTTCCCACTTTGTAGAAAACCAATAAGACGGTCCAGAATTTTCACTTTCGTGGCAATTGTAAAATCTGAAGTGGGCGCGTGATAGCCGCATTAGCACGCAGGAAATAGGAGCTGCGCAAGTAAATTCATCCACCTCACAAGATATATTTCTGGGCACAGTAAGGAAAACTCAAAATCCATGCTTCTGCAAGCTTCATCAAAACAATGAATTCCTCTTTCGCGGCGCGCTGCAAAGACGGATTGCGCCTGCACGCCTTGCAAACATGAACGTATTGCCCTATTCGCAAGAGCGACTCCGGAATTAGCTCGCGTCCCAATTCCCTCAAAATAAAAATGTTGGTTCACGGATGGGCTACACTTTGCAAGAACTGTTCTTTACCCGCATAATTGCAATCCATGCTCAGCGGAAAAATTCATGCCACCGATAATCAGAGTAGAAAATCTAACAAAACGTTACAAAAAAGCCAGGACCAATGCATTGACGGCGATTTCTTTTCAGGTTGCGGCCGGTGAGTTTTTCGCTCTTCTTGGCCCCAATGGCTCAGGCAAAACCACAACAATTTCAATCCTCACCACCACTTTGTTGCCAACCTCAGGCAGGGTCATTGTGGCGGATCACGATGTCACCCAAGACCCTAGTTTGGTGCGCCAGGAAATTGGTATCATCTTTCAAAAACCAAGTTTGGACCGCAATTTAACGGCAGAAGAAAATGTTCGCTTCCATGCGTTGCTTTACGGCCTGTATCCGTATCGCCCTTCCTATGGGTTGATGCCCAAAACGTACAAGGCGAAAGTAGATGAATTGGCCTCGATCCTAGGCATTAACAACGAAATTTTCAACCCCATTAAAACTTTTTCAGGCGGCATGATGCGCAAGCTTGAAATATTGCGTAGTCTAATTCACCAACCGCGTGTTTTATTTCTTGATGAACCGACCGCCGGCCTGGATGCCAACAGTCGGCGTGCCCTCTGGTCATACCTGAATGAAGTACGCGAGCAGAAGGAAACCACCATTTTTCTCACTACCCATTATTTGGAGGAAGCAGAACAGGCGAATGCCATTTGCATTATTGATCAGGGGAAAGTGGTTTCTTATGGTTCGCCGGAGGAAATTAAGGCCGATCTCATCGAGGAGTACATTCTGATCGATGCGGCTGACCGACCCAAGCTGTTGGAAGAACTAGACAGGCTTAATGTAGATTATTCTGCGGAGGGCCCATTTCGAATAAAATCCAGGCCTCATCAAGTTCATCAATTGCTCAAGGCCATCGAAACTCCGCTCACAATTGTTAGAACCCATGCACCCACACTTGAGGATGCATATTTGGAGATTCTGCAGCGCTCATCATGGAACTAAGTGCAATACTCGCCATAGCCCAACGCGATTTCACCAAACTACTGCGCGATGTCCCGCGCTTTATCGGCTCCTTGCTCTCTCCATTTATCTTGATCGGCGTACTCGGAGGCACCATTCAATCCATCCAGGGTGATGGGATAGAGTACGACTACATAACATTTGTCTTCACCGGAGTCCTTGCACAAACCCTTTTTTCATCCGCAGCAGCGGGTGTTATATCGCTGATTGAGGATCGGGAAAACGACTTTAGCCAGGAGCTTTTTGTCTCCCCGGTTTCACGCTATTCCATTGTTCTTGGCAAAATATTGGGGGAAACGCTTGTGGCATTGCCCCAGGGTGTGGCCACGATCATTTTTGGCTTCATCATTGGGGTGCCGATTTCCGCTGCACAACTTGTTGCGCTGTTGCCCGTGATGCTTGTTGCCGCGCTCCTGGGGAGCGCCTTTGGCCTCGTAATCATGTCAAATCTCAGCAGCGCGCGTACCGTTAATACCGTGATCGGGTTCATCATTTTTCCACAGTTCTTTCTTGCAGGTGTATTTGCACCAATTGGCGCATTACCGCCGGCTCTCGAGCTGGCTTCGAGGTTGGCGCCGATGCGCTACGTAGTCGATCTCGCGCGGGGAATATTTTATTCCGGCTTGCCCGATTCTTCGGCTGTAGTCGTCGATACGCCGTTAACAAATATCATCGTTATCGGCGTATTATTTATTCTTTTCTTGACAGCTGGAACCTGGCTCTTCGTGCGCAGCGAGCGCAACCGCTGAACATCCTTGATGCATGAAAAATGTTCACCTGCCTAACGTTTCTACGAGCACGCTATTCACGTTAAGCAAAATTCGGTGGCGCAATATTTCTCCTATTGTAAGGGCCACCACCTCTGCTTACACTTAATTGCACATACCCTTGGGATAAGCACAACTTCGGCGGAAGACAGAGCTCGTCTTCGAGAGCGGTGCTCTGTACAAAGGCTTCCTTACGAGAGAAAACGACCAATCGTAAAACGTCTTATAGACTTACTAACCAAAACAACGGAGGAATAGAACATGCCATCCGCAATAATTTTCCCTCCCCTTGCAGGAGCGGATCCCACCGTAGAGACCCTGCACTGGTATGCGCGCGCGGCTGGCGTTGTTCCAGGCGCACATATACAGAAACACGCTCAATGGTGGCACCTTACCTTGAAAATAAATGGCGACGATCTCGCGTTTGACAACATCCCGTTTGCCGAAGAGGGGGACAATCTGCAGCTCAAACTGGCTATGCAAGATCATGTTATTACGTTGACTACAGAGAGTGGGAAGGTCAGTCATATAAGTATGCGCGATGGCAAAACCTCTACAGAAATGGGCGATGCGATCCTCGCTGCTGTGGAAAGGTTTGGTTTCACGAGCGATTACGAGCGCTCAAAATTTGAGGATGATGCGAAACGTACGTACGATCCCGCAAGCGCCCAGCGCTATTGGAAAATTTTGAAAAATATTGACCGTATCTTTAATACTCACCGAACGATGTTGTCTGGCGAGAAAAGTCCCGTTCAAGTTTGGCCGCATGGTTTCGATATGTCTTTCGAGCTGTTTGGAAATCAATCGGTAGAGTACGAAAGCCAGGGCGAGAAAACAACCTATCCCACACAATTAAGCCTGGGCTTTTCACCCGGAGAAGCAAACCATCCGCAGCCCTATTTTTATAGCAACCCCTGGCCTTTCGAAGAAGAAGTATTGCTGGAGGCCCCCCTTCCCGAGGGTGCACGCTGGTTCACAGAAGGCTGGAAGGGCAGCATATTGCCCTACGCGGAGCTGGTGCAGGATGCCGATGCAGAGCAAAGACTGCTGGATTACGCGCGCGCTGTGCATGAGGCCAGCCTGACGATCCTATCGAATTAGTCTTCCGCTAAAATAGTATTTATCGGAGGATAAGCGAATATCAATGCACCTATTTATTGGCAGTTCGCGGGGAGCGCTGAAGTTTTAAGTTAACGAACATAATACCCATCAAAATGAGAACCGCACCCACCACCAGACGGAAATCCAATAATTCATCCAGGAAAATGACCCCCAAAGCCACACCAACGACCGGCAAGATATAGGTCACAAGAGACGTCCGCGTGGCACCCACAGATTCCAGCAGCGAGAAATACAGCAAATAAGCGACGAATGTCCCCAGTAATCCCAACCATAAAATGGCGATCCAAGTTAATCCCCCGCTCGGAAAGCGGAATGGAAATTCCGCAATCGGGACCGCGGCCCATACAAGCAGATCTGCAAAAAACAAAGGGATAAGTGCCAGGAGCAAGGGAGGAATATTACGCAGATTACGTCTGGCATAAACCGCGCTTCCGGCATAGAAGAATGCCGCCAGAAGGACAGCGGCCTGGCCGGCGAACCCGCCACTAAAACTCGCCAGGTTTAGATCGCGGCTCAAAAGGACGACAATCCCAATAAACCCGGTTATCAACCCTGCGAGGCTGGCAGGCGTAATTTTGTCATCGTCGAGAACAACATGCGCCATGAGGATGGTGAACAGTGGGACGGTACCATTCAATACAGAAGTAACGGCGGAATCGATTACTTGCTCCCCTGCCGAGATAAGTACAATTGGGATCGCGCTGTTTACCGCCCCGAGGAAGGCAAGCTTAAGCCAGAGCGATCGTAGCCGAGGAAATATTGGCTTGCGGATTGCCGCCACCACCGCCAGACCCAATACACCGAATAACAGTCGAAATGCCACCAGGGTGAAAGGACCTGTTCCTCGTAGGGCGATTTTAATCCAGAAGAAAGATGAACCCCAGATCAAACCCAATACCCCAAACATGAACCAATCTTTTGCTTTCATCGCGTTTGCCTCGAATCCAATAAGGGTACCACTATGGATGGGGTTGCCCCAAAAGATGATCTCTCACCAGTTGAGAGATCATTGGTACTGTTTTTGACAGCTGAAGGCAATTAATTTTCTGCATGGTGGGGGCACTCCCAAAAGAGCGATATTGTAATGTGCCTTATCAAGAAACCAGACCCAGGGCCGAATGGCCCGAACTTTAGCTCGCATCGCACATACGCTTGTGAAGGGACAGCGGCTAATTGAAAGAATTCGGTTTTTTATCCCCTATCGAAAGTATTGGCCTTTTGGATTGGGCAGCCCCTTACGCTGCGAGGTGGACGGGTTTAATTGCGCATCCCGTATTTCCATCGTGTAGGGGCATCTGGCCAGATGCCCTTACGCCTGTGATCGGACAGCGGCTAATTGAAAGAATTCGGTTTTCAATCCTACTATCGAAAGTATTGCCCTTTTGGGCAGCCCCTTACTCTGTGAGGTTGATGGGTTTGCTTACGCATCCCGTATTTCTATCGTGTAAGGGCATCTGGCCGGATGCCCTTACACTTTCGAAATGCGTTCCCTATTGCACAGGAAAGGCGATGGCAGTCCGAGTGAACAGCGCGACTGAAAATGAGGAAACTCGTATTGCAATTCCGCGTGCAGAAGCATACTCGTGGGGATTCCCCGCACTTCTTGAACATGACATTCTGGGAGGTTGATGGATTTGCTTGCGCATCCCGTATTTCCCTCGTGTAAGGGCATCTGGCCAGATGCCCTTACGCTTTTCGCAAAACATTCCGGGTTGCAAGGTATTACGATAGCAGTCGGAGATGGCAGGAGGATCTGAAATTGCACCCTGAACTTCAGTCCGTGCAATACTATCTACAAGGACTCTTTAAACGATCCCGAGGCACCTTCGTGGACCAGAAGGGCCATCTTTGTTTTTAGCCCCCCTTTACCAGAATAGCCATGCAGTGCTCCATCTCCGCCTAGAACGCGGTGACAGGGGATCACTATCGGCATTGGATTCCTTGCCAAGGCTTGACCAACGGCGCGTGCTGCGCGCGATTTTCCAATACGGCGTGCGATCTCACCATAAGTGCTCACCTCGCCAGGCCTTACTTTCGATGTCGCCATCAAAACTTCGCGTTGAAAATCAGTGACATGTCCTAAGGATATGGGAAGTTCAAATGTTGTGCGCTCTCCGGAAAAATACTCGAGGAGTTGTCCTCTTACCTGGGCAGTTTTACTGGAGGAGCGCAACGCCCACGCGTTAAAATCCTCTGACAATCTTTTTCCGAAATCGCGTAAATCCCGACCAAATTCAACGGCTATGACCCCTTTTCCATCCACGGCAGTCATTATGGGCCCCACAGGTGTATCTTCCACGAGATCATAAAAGACAGTTGATTGTGCGAGAAATTTCTTTAAATTCTCATGCACCTGATTGCTGAGCTCAGCTGTCGGTCCCTTTGCGTAGAGCAAATCCAGATAAACGAGCACAGTATCTTCGGTGTCATGATTTGACGGCCAATGTTCCAGATCCTTGTCTTCACTGCTTTGATCGTTCATCACAAAATCACCTCGATTTTAGACAACTGGCTCAGTTTTGCACGTAAGGTTTTCAGCCCTTGATAAACATTTGCGCGCGCTGCCTCCTGGCTACAAACAAGCGCAGTCCCGATTTCTGCGTATGTTAATTCTTGATATTTGCGAAGGATAATCGCCGCTTTTTGGCGCCGGGGGAGTGCATTTACCTGCGCAGCAAGAAGCGCCAACACCTGTCTTGTCTCTGCCTCGCGCTCCACCATCCTCGGCGTTCCTAATTGATTAATATCGACCAATTGCGCGTTGCGGGCGCGCTTCTTCCGAGCTGTGTTGGCGCTGTTTGTCGCAATTTTATACAACCAGGCACGATAGTTTCCACCGGAGGGCAACTTTTCATACGCCCGATAAGCGCGCAAATAAACATCTTGTAAACAATCCTCTGCGTCCTGCTCGTCAGCCAGCATGCGCCAAAGGTATGCATACAACTCAACGCTATGAAGATCAACCAATTCATTGAAATCGGGTTTAGACGCCACAATAATTTCCAGCCGACGCAACTACCATGTATAACTCGCGCAGAGAGTATTTTGTGAAATTCAAAATTGAGCTAATTCTGTGCTTAAACGATCGCCCACAAAACGGGGGGCGGATGGGTCGCGACGTTACTTGCCAAGGATTTATTCTCTTCATTATGGAATAAGGTGCCGTTTGTTATCACAGATCGTGTATGTCCGGCTGTCCGATTTCTCAGGGAATCCTTCAATACTTGCGCCGCCCTACAACATCCCCTGGGAAATAGTTTCCGAATCTGCTCCCACTTTTGCAGACAAAAATGAGACGACGGAACCACGCATTATCCTCGCCAACAGTTATGTGAAAAACCACATGCGCAAATTTTTACCGATTATCTTCTCGGCGATGATTTGCGACCTTGCGGCTTTTGCACTTGCGCAAAAAGCAATTTGCGCCCGCGCTCCATAATAGGAGGCCCGTGGGACGGCAGGAGATGCTTAAAATTGCGCTCTGTTAATCGAAGGATTGAATTTTTGGCGATCTTCGGGTTGTACGTCGTGAACGGCAGAGGATTGGATAGTCGTCCCCTTATATTTAAAACTGCGTCTCCGCAGATTACCGCGCGATCGGTCTCATGCAAAAATCCCATCTGGCCGGGTGTATGGCCGGGAAGATGAATTAGCTTTAATCCGTATAGCGAATGTCCTGGCTCTACAATTTGTATATTGGGAATGTTCCAAGGGGTTGTATTCATCAGGAGACTCCCAATCCAATAGTATGGGTTTTTGGATCGGATCCTCGCATATTCACGATCCCCACGTACAAAAGGAACCTCATCCGGATGGGCGGCAATGGGCGGGTTCCACGCCAGACGAAGCGCGGAGAGACCGCCGGCATGGTTGTAATGGCCATGGGATAACAGGACAACTTTCGGCCCCTTCCCGGCTGTGGCCTCGGAAACAGCCTCCACCATTTCCCCTGCCGTTTCCGGGGGTCCGCAATCAATCAGGGCAAATCCTTCACGACTGCGCACCAACCAAACGGCCACTCGAAATTTTACGATTTGTGCATACTTGAATGACAATTCGAGGCGCGCGATATGGTCGGTAATAAGATGGAACTTAAGCATCGTAAATGAATACGCTCCTCTTAAGCCAACTTCTGGATCAGAGCGGGAATTTCGCCAAGTTGCCCGGCTATCAAGTCTGGTTTGATTTTCTCGGCCAGCGCCTGGTTTTCTGGTGTATTCACATTTTCCATGAGCCAAATCGTATGCATTCCGGCCCTCTTTGCACCGAGGATATCTTCATCCAGCGAATCACCGATCATAACGATTTGCTTGGCCGCTATATTCCAGTACTCAACGATCCTTCGATAAAGACTATGATCTGGCTTGCGCATTCCTACGCCGGCCGAAACCAAAATAATTTCAAAATAATGTTCAATATTCGCCTTTTCGATCAAGCGGTATACGTTCTGCTCGTTGCCAGCATTGGATAGCAGCGCCAGCATGGCTCCCGCCTGATGAAGATTGTCTAAGACATCCAACATGCTGGAATTTGGGACCCAGTGATTTTCGCTCGGCGAATAGAAATGGCGCATGGCTTGACCAATAAAATCCGAAGATAGTTCCGGATACCCAAGCTCCGCCATCACATTGTGAAAGATAATCTCCGTGGGCCGTTCAACATGATCTTCGAGACGTGCTTTGAAACTGAAATCTAGTTGTTTACTAAAAGCATCGAGGAACTCTGCCCCGTCAAGGGCAAGATCGCTTTGATGCAGAAAGGCGAGCATATCCGATTTTCCTTGATCGATAACCTCTTTCTCATCGCCGGTAAAATGCAGCAAAGTCCTACCCAGATCGAAGATAACGCCGCTTATGACGCTCACCAACTACCCCTAATAGCCTCGCTCAGCAATGAAACGGTTTAAGAGCGGCTGATCTGCTAAATAGCGCTGCATGTTTTCAGCAAAAAGCTCGATCGCCATTTCGTTATAGCGTGCAGAACTACCGGCGACATGGGGTGAAAGAATTACGTTTCCCATCTCCCACAGAGGACTGCTCTCGGGTAGAGGTTCAACCGGATAAACATCTAAGGCAGCACCGGCAATGCGCTTGTCGCGCAGCGCGTCTACCAGAGCCCCATGATCCACAATGCCGCCGCGTGATAGATCAATTAGAAAGCTGGAGGGCTTCATCCTCTCAAAAATTTTTTCGTCGACAGTTCCACGCGTCTCACTGGTTAATGGGATGGTGATAATCAGAAAATCACATTCGGCCGCCATGGAGGCCAGCGCCTGTGGTGGGTACAAACGACGCAGCAGGCTCGAGTCCGCGTCGCCAAGGTCATCAAATTGAAAGCCCGGGTCTTCTAATTTTTTCAAATCCCGTTTTGTTGCCAGCACCTCTGCCCCAAAAGAACGACAAATACGGGCGATCTGCCTTCCAATGCTCCCATAACCGACGATTCCTACGGTGCTGCCCCGTAATTGGACGGGTTTAAAACGCTCAAAGCGATCTTCCGCCCAGAGTTTCGCCGATTTATCCTCCATCATTAAGGGCAACCGTCGGCCCAGGCTGAGCATCATCATGACGGCGAATTCTGTCATGCCGGAGGCAGCAACACCGCTTAATGTTGTGACTCGAACTTCTGATTGCAGAAGGGGGTGATCGGCGAGATGATCCACGCCAGCAAAGTGGACTTGGACCCATTTCAGATTTGGGGTATCCTCGGGATCCGGCAAAACACTCGCGGTGTAAAGCACTTCCACTTCTGCTAATAAATCCTCAGAAAAATCTTCTTCCGAGCGCACCGTATCTACCACCAATTTAAGTCGAGGGGATAGCGCCTTAATACGTTCGAGTAACTCTTCTTGAAAAGCAATTGTCATCAATACAAGGATGTCAGCCATTGGCACATTCTACATCACGAGTTATGGTCGGGAAACCTGCCCGTTCATCCTTATAGAAGAACCGCCCAAAAGAGCTTCACATTTGTTCGGCGAAGTGCAATGCAACTTGAACCTTCCGCTTAGAGAACATTACGCTTATACGACACTTCACCTTGTTGCGACCGAACTTTCCCGCGTATAATTCCCTATAGTACCTCAGAGGCTACCTTGAACATCGAGTCGATTGAAGACCTGCAAACCAAACTTGGCAATTTGTCGTATATCGCCGATCGAGGATTATCCACCTCGATTTATCTTGCTTTGAAGCTGCATCGGCCGCTTTTCCTTGAAGGGGAAGCTGGGGTTGGCAAAACAGAGGTCGCAAAAGCCCTCGCATCCCTGTTGGAGACTGAACTTATCCGCTTGCAGTGTTATGAGGGATTAGACATCCACCATTCTGTTTATGAATGGAACTACACTCGTCAGATGCTGCATATTCGTTTGCTCGAATCTCAGGGCAAACAAGCAAAAGAAACAGAGCTTTTTGGTCGCGATTTTCTCCTCAGCCGGCCCTTGCTGCAGGCAATCGAATCCACCGCAAAAAATCCTCCCGTCCTTTTAATTGACGAGATTGACCGTAGCGATGAAGAATTCGAGGCTTTTCTTCTCGAAGTACTCTCTGAATTTCAGATCACCATCCCAGAGATTGGCACGATTAAGGCCGCGCGACCACCCGTGGTAATCATCACTTCAAACCGCACCAGAGAAGTGCACGATGCCCTTAAACGACGCTGCCTCTATTTCTGGATTGACTATCCTTCGTTTGAAAAGGAGTTGGCCATTGTTTCGGCGAAAGTTCCGCATGCTCCTGCACAGCTCAGCAAGCAAATAACCCGATTTGTTCAGGAACTGCGCCATGAGGATTTGTACAAATTGCCTGGCGTGTCAGAAACGCTCGATTGGGCAGAAGCGTTGACCGCCCTTGATCAACAAGTTCTCAAGACGGAGATTGTCGAAAACACCCTTGGCGTCATACTCAAATACGAGGATGACATTATGCTCATTCGCGAGCAACATCTTGCCTCCATTATGGACAAGGTGATAGAGCTAGCGTGACATCCCCAACGATGCAATCCAACCTCTGCTAACAACCCTCTATCGCACCATGCGGGATCCCCTCTCTTCCTGAAAGGCCTTAATCTCGATAGTTTATTGCCAGCATAACGGCCAATTGGTGGTGATCGCCGTGCGCGCTACGCATAATCTGGCTTCTTTCCGTAGAATTTCATAGGAGCCGTATGAAAGCGCCTTTTCGCGCACCTTTTAGAGCCCTATTGTGTTGCCTTGCCCCACTGATTTATCCTTTGAGTTTGCGTAGCTTTCGAGTAAGGATGGGTTATGCCTTAATGGATAGCTGCACGCAGGATGATGGTAGGGGAGACTTAGCTCGCTATCGGAGGGAGGTGCGCAAGAATCCTACACTCCTAGCCTAAGGGAAATGTACCCGATCTCCTAAATCATTTATGTCAAGTTTTTTGGAGGATATGGAATGGCCAATCAAAAAATGATGGGCTACCTGCCCAACGATGTACCGCCAACAGGACAATTAATCTTGCTTGGATTTCAACACGTAATCACCATGTTCCCGGCAACGGTATTTGTTGCCTTGCTCACGGGATTCCACGTAAGCACGGTGTTGTTTGCCGCTGGTGTATCTACTGTTGTCGCCTTGCTCCTTTCAAAGAGAGGAATTGGGAAATTCATCCCGCTTTTTTATGGATCTAGCTTCAGCTATATCGGCGCCTATTTGGCGATTACCAATGCCGAGTTTGGCGTGCCTGCCAGCGACGCATTGCTCTCGCAACTCCAGGCCGGCATTCTATTTACCGGATTGTTGAATATCGTTGTTGGATTTGTGATCCGAGCAGTGGGGAAAGATGTTGTCGATAAAGTGCTGCCTCCAGTGATCACAGGATCGGTCGCCGCGGTGATTGGTTTTGCGCTCGGATTTGCGGCTCTCAACCTTGCCACTGAGAATTGGTTGGTGGCGATTATCACCCTCTTCGTGACGGTGCTATTTTCCGTATATCTGCAAGGACGCGGATTTATCGGCATGCTTCCGATTCTATTAGGCGGCGTCGTTGGTTATATCGTCGCCGCAATTTTTGGCCTGGTTGATACCAGCGCCGTAGGAACTACCGCCTGGATCGTGGCTCCACACTTTACTTTTCCCACGTTCACTGGATCTTTGGTGGTAACTGCTATTTTCAGTGTTTCGATCATGGCAATCGCTACAATCCCCGAATCGACGGCGCATCTGTATCAGATCAGCCTTTACGTGGATCGCACTGCCGTAGAGATGGGAAGAGAGAAATACGAACTCGACAAAAGCATCGGCTTCAACTTAATTCTCGACGGAATCGGTGACCTTATTAACGGCCTCATGGGCTCAACAGCGGGTACGAATTACGGAGAGAACAACTCGCTGATGGCGATTACGCGCAATTACTCCGGTCCGGCGCTAATCATGGCCGGCGTAATTTCCATGCTGCTCGGCTTTGTCGGTAAGTTCTCTGCTGTGGTGAGCACGGTCCCGCTGGCAGTGAGTGGTGGACTGGCGATTTACCTGTTCGGCGTGATTGGAATGCAGGGAATTGCCCTTATGGTCGAGAGCAAAATCAACCTATTCGATCCTCGCACCTTGGCCATTGGAGCAACCATCATGGTCATCGGAATAGGTGGACACATTGGTTTTCCCGGTGGCTTCCTGCCCATCCCCATCTTGGAAGGCATCTTCCCATCTGGTCTTCCGGCAATTGCAACCGGCGCTGTAGCTGGCATCTTTATGAATGCCATTTTCTTGGTATTTACGCCACCTCAAGTGGCTAGGGAAAGCGCGCCCATGACCAGTAGCGCGGACTAAGCTACTCCCCCAATTCGCGCAGCCTTAATCAGGAGCAGAGCACCCTGCTCCTGATTTTTTTATTTAAGCGTACATATCCGCCTTTTTTTTGTATTAATGGACGCTACGCTCGCAATTTAACGGCGAGGACCACGGCCTGCCTGTACTCACAAACCTCCTTACAGTCGCCTTACGCTTGCGTCACCTGGTATCGGTCCAATGTCATACTTTCTAAATACAAATTGTCAGCGAATTAAGTAAATCGGAATTAGGAGTGTGGGTAATGATTTTAGTAGATGCTTTTGGTATATTGCTAAGCGCTTTTATGGTAATTGGGTTTATCTGGGCGCTACTAGACATGCTGTACAGGATTTCTCGCCAGCCAAAGCGAAAAGGGCCGGCTGATTGGACAAATCTCTCTTCTTATCCTCTCGTACCTGAGTTCGTCAAGAAAAAAGATTCGCCAAACTTTCGCATATAATTTCGCGCAATCGTGAGCAACCCCGTATCCGCCGCGTGCTGCGGGAATCATCATCCGATGGGTATCATCCTCGGAAAAGCCAAGATGGGGGCTGCTGTCTCCTAATCCCCGCTTGTCATTCATCCCCTCAGCAAGCTTGAGCTACAACGTAGCAAGCTGCGCACATTCAGGCTTTTTCCCATAGAGGCGAAAGGTTAATTATGCCTTCGCGGCGAGCACTGCAATAAAGCCGGCCAGTGCATCGGCCCCTGAAGTGTGACCAACTTTCAAAATTCGTCCAACACTGCACTCTATCGACAGATTCGAACTGTTGCCAAGTTCACCTAACAAATCATGCCAAGCTTCAACGGCTTTTCCCTCGGCCGCAGCTTCCAACCATATTCGAGACAAACGGTTTGTGCGTGACACCATCTCAGCCAGCATGGCTGATGCAAGTTCGCTGGAACGCCTGGCGCTATGCAGGATCCTCATTGCGTACAGCGCCCCAATCACAAAATCATCGCCTGACGGGGTGGAACCAACCCCCATTCCCGCCAAACCCGCAGCCCCTTCGCGACAGAGGGCGATGTCATCGTTGCGAATCCCCAGGCAGAGCAGTGAAGCGGGTTTCCAAGCCGCGGCAAGCAAGCGTGCATGCATTTGGGCATTTTCACTCGCCTTAATCGCCTCCCCATGCACGAGCTGGGGGACGAAATCCAGAAGACTTCCCTCCATCGGATAATGTTTTGCGAATGCAGCAATGCAAGAGATCTTCCCCAACAGCTCGTTACGCCGAGAGCGAATGGCTTTCCATGGCACTCGCGAATCCCAGGGCTGTGCGTCCCGGAAGGCAACCACCAATGCTTCGACGCTCAGCTCTTCATCTGTCACATGCACCGCGGAGGATAATTTCATCCAGCGCGAGAATGGGATTAAGGAGTCGCCGCTGTTGTTTATCGACGGAAGAATGAGATTATGTGGGCCGAGACCGATCTCAGGAGCAACGAGTGCAAGCATTTCCCCGCGCGCGTTGATAAGATTGCAAGCCATGTCAAAGATGTTAAGAATTCTTGCAGAAGTTGTGCTCGCCAACCATAGCAAGGCATCGATCGATGCCCGCTTGCTCGACCAGCGCGCAGGGTTGCTCTCAAGGGTTTCGTCTGCAAACTCTGCCAAACCGCCCGCGCCCATCGTCATGCCGACACTCGCTTGGTTCGCAGCACGCAATCTGCAAAAGTCGCCGGATCGCGCCCGATCAGGTGCCGCAGGGCATTCGAATTTCCCCAGAATCCGTATGTAGCGTAATACTGAAACATGGCAGTGAGTTTCTTGATAACCTCTTCATCCATTCCCGTATGGCGGGCATTTTGCTGCCAATTCACAATGCGCTCTTCTACTGCCGCGACCTCTTGTTCGAGGATATCACTCATGATCGAAGCCATTTGCTTGGGCGTCAGGATTTCATTCCCACAAAGCTCGTACGTTGCTCCATGATGCCCAGGAGTTGTCATTACCACGGCTGCCGCCTGAGCGACATCCAGGAGATCCACCATGCCCAATCGAGTATCGATCGGATAGGGAACATGATATTTGCCTTCATTGATAATTCCATTCCAGCTTCCCATGATGTTTTGCATGTACGCTACTGGTTGGAGAATGGTGTACGGCAAACCAGCTTCAAAGAGCATATCCTCGACCAACAGCTTATCCCAATGATGGGGCATCGCGCGCACTTGCGGGTGAAGCACAGAGTGAAACACGAAATGTTCTACAGTATGACGTTTCGCCCACTGAATGGCTAGCTTACCCATTTCGACTTCGTAAGCGCACATATTAGGGCAAATATGATAAATCGTCCTGATACCAGAGAGCGCGCGATCGAAGGTAGATTCAAGCGTCATATCTCCGGCCAACGCCTCATGCGCACCGGCCGCCAATACAATCCCTTCCTGCTCCGGGCGACGGATCAGCGCGCGCACACGTGCGCCCGTGGCGTGCAATCCGCGGATGATGGCCTGCCCGGTTTTCCCGGCCGCCCCAGTTACGAGGATCATGTGAGATTTTGTCCTTTTTAATCTTTGATTTTGGTTAAGTCGCGCCTATGGAGTGCCGAAGCTCTGCTTCGGCATCGCGCAAGTAGAGGCCTGAGCCGTGCTCAGATTGCGCACTCCAGAAGAACTCATTCCACTTCTTCTACGTGTATTCGATCGGATCGGCTGCGCGAATACCTTTTCACGAAAGACTACCCTCGCGGTGTTCAGAAACCATGAGTAGCTTGAAAATTCATAATCCTCAGGCCTATCGACATAACCGTGCTTTGAGGGATTCACATGTACATAATGCAATCTGGCGAGATAGGAACTCTCTTTTGTAATGCAGGTATCCCAATAGTTGTACCAAACTCGACGACCCGGCATGTTGTCTGCACGATTAAGGTATTTCGCACTTATTGAATGGATGGCCTGGATCAAAGTCGATAAGGAGGGTGAGTTTTCCGGTGCTCGAGCAATAAAATGATAATTATTGGGTAAAATCGACCGAGCTTCTAATTCCCAACTCAGTCTTGCAGATTGACGAAATAATATATCGACAAGAACCCTCTTTTTCGCATCGGTGTTTATTAGTCGCAATTTTGCATATATCGCAGCCGTAATTATATAAATACTATTCGGACGAAAAAGGTGAGGCGGCGTATGCGCGGATTCTACGAACTTTTCGTTCATCCTATCTATTCCAGAACGGGCCACGAATCTAGCGTGGCCCAAGCTCTAGATTTAGCTTGAGCTCTTCTCAGGTTACGCAGCAGTTGATCATTTAGCTGCCAAAAAAGGCAACACTTTTGGAGTGCCGAAGCTCTGCTTCAGCATTGCGCAAGTAAAGGCCTGAGCCGTGCCCAGGTTGCGCACTCCAGAATCCAGGATTTCCCAGTATCTTCTTCCTCTGGGAGCCTTTCTTCTACGCCGGCGATTGGGTTTCTCGCACAAGCTCCCACAAGCGCCCAGGGCTCAACGGGATTTCCAAAATTTCGAAACCATCCAAGGCGAGTGCATTTTCGATCGCCTGTGCGAAGAGTGGTCCTACTGGAATCGCCCCTGCCTCACCGGCGCCCTTGATCCCCAATGGATTTAGGGGGGAAAGAGTCTCCTCATGGCCAACATCAATTCGAGGAATTTCCCGCGCAGTGGGAATCAGATAGTCCATGAATGAGCCATTTAACAATTGGCCGTTCTCATCAAAGGTCAATTTTTCGTAAAATGCATTACCGATGCCCTGCGCAACGCCCCCATGCATTTGACCATCCAGAATCATAGGATTAATCACCCGGCCACAGTCATGCACCACGACGAACTTTTGGATGTCGATCATCATCGTTTGCGGATCCACTTCTACAATCATCGCATGCACGCCGCTTGCTGTCGTTCCCATTTCGGGGCCGAAATAATTGGTGGCCTCCAGTCCAGGTTCGGTTCCCGGCTTTACCGTCCCGCGCAGCGGATTTGCTTCAACCGCCAGCTGGCCAAGGGAAACCCCGCGCTGCGGTACACCGCGTACGAATACTTGACCACCGCGGATATCCAAATCTTCCTCGGCAACTTCAAAGCGATCGCTGGCCATGCGCAGAACCTTTGCGCGCACATCCTTTGCCGCTTCATTTATGGCATTCCCGGCAACCACGGCGCCACGGCTGGCAAAGGTTCCGGTTCCCCAGTGAAACTGGTCGGTGTCACCGGTAACAACTTCAACATCTTCGATATCTACACCCAATTGTTCAGCCACAATTTGGGCGAAACTTGTAAAATGTCCCTGCCCCTGCGTGCCCACTCCTGTGACAACCGCAATTTTGCCGCTCGGCTGAATCTGGACCCTGGCGCCTTCGTAAGGGCCTATCCCAGTCCCTTCGACATAGGCCACGACGCCAATCCCAACGTGCCTGCCTTCAGCAGTTAACCTGGGTTGAACATTGTTCACAAAATCTATGTAGCCAATTCGTTCCAAAGCTTGATCCAAAATAGGCTCGTAGTTTCCACTGTCGTAGACCAGAGGCTGGAAGTCTTGAAAAATTATTTTGTTATCGAATGGGAACGCATCCGCTTTAATAAAATTCTTTCGCCTGATCTCGATCACGTCCATTCCCAATTCTTTGGCCGCCAAATCCAACAATCTCTCAATGACAAAAACCCCATGTTGCCGACCAGCGCCGCGATACGGAGTCACGATTGGTTTGTTGGTGAACACCGCAGTGAACTCACTATAGTAGTCAGGTATGTCATAAGGGCCCAGCAAGGTGCACTGACTGTTCAGCGGTACTGTTAATCCATAAGGGTCGTAGGCACCGGTGTCATGCAGAAATACATCATGCACACCAAGGATCCGACCTTCTTTGGTTAACGCGATTTCCGCGTGGTGTATTTGATCGCGCTCCTGTGTAGTCGCGACAAAATTTTCCGCGCGATCCTCGATCCACTTTACGGGTCGATTGAGCTGCAGCGCTACCCACGGAATAATCATTTCCTCAGGATAGAACATCATAATCTTTGGCCCAAATCCGCCACCGATAAAGGGTGCGATCACACGCACCTGACTCTCAGATAATCCCAACATGCTGGCTAAACCATTACGAATGGGAATAGGGGCTTGGGTAGTATCCCAAACTGTCAGCCGCTGCGCTTTGGGATCCCATTCGGCGACAATACCCCTATTTTCCATGGCGGCTGCCGTTCCATGGTCGTAGTACAGACGTCGTTTTAGTATGATGTCTGCCTTCTCCTTTGCCTGCTGATAGTTGCCTTTTTCCTGAACCACATGTGCGGCGATGTTGGATGGAAGATCCTCATGTACAAGTGCGGATTGCGGCTCAAGCGCCTTCTCCATGTCGACTACCACATCCAGCGGTTCATAATCGACCAAAATATCCGCCACGGCATCTTCAGCGATGTAGCGATCTTCCGCGAGCACCACCGCGATGGGTTCTCCGACATGGCGGACTTTGTCCCGGACCAGGATTTGTTGAGTGCGCTCATGGAACACAATGTTCTCAATGGGCGGTGGCGATACCAGCAACGGTCCGTTGCGCCAATATGCCCCAAGATCACTCGCCGTATAGACGGCTACAACGCCAGGGTGATCGAAGGCTTTGGATGAATCGATTTTGATGATCCTCGCATGGGCATAGGGGCTGCGCAAAAAAGCAGCATGGATCATTTTCGGGAGGTTGACATCATCCACAAATAAGGCCTGCCCCGTCAATAATCGAGGGTCCTCGCGGCGTTTAATTCGTTCTCCAAAGAAGCGTTTTTTCATACCATCCTCTCCTGAGCAATTGCAATAACTGATTTAGGTTCGCCCGGAAAAATACTGCTCCAGGGGTTTGAAATAGTTATCGTCCCAACCTTCCCGGTAACTCTCACCCTGGCCCTCGGGAATTTGGGAATGCTTAAGTGTGATTTTTGTCCCCTCTGCAACTTCCTCGAAGAGGATATCCAGCGTAGAGTCTGCACTTTTCTGGGGAAATTCTGATGTTCTCCAGGATTGCCGGATGCGACGTCCGGGGTCGAGCTCGAGAATTTTCCCTTCGATATAACCATCCCAGGCGGAATGAGATCCGCCCACTTGTGGATCAACTTGTGCCTTGCTGCCGGTAAATGCACTATGCTGCTCAGAATCTAGCCAGGCCTCATACAAAGATTTGGGTGTTGTATTGATGACCACCGATATTTCGAAGCTGTCGTCCATTTCGCCCTCCCCTTAATTCGTAAGCCTAATCATCATCCACAAATGCGATGCAGCGGCAGAAAGCGGCTTCGCCGCCCTTAAACAACCAGGGGAAACATCCCAAGGTCAAACGTTTATTCTGCAACTCTGGAGCACCTATTTGGCCACCCAAATTTTCGACGTGGATACAGTCTTTGGGAAATAGAGCGTTATGCGTCAATTGGTAGGCAGAGTCTGGAAAATACTCCTTCATCTTGTCTTTGCCGAATTTTTCCTCGGCTTGTCGGGTAACGCGTTGCCAATGCTCCAAGCCTCCCTTACCCAGGAACCTCCCGATTGGCAGATTCATGGGGTGATCCGTGGAGATCATATCGACGCCCCAAATGTGAATTTTCTTCTCGATCAACCAATCGACGAGATCGAAATGGGGTCCTGGATGGCGTTGAATGTATTTTTCCTCATCCGGTTGGGATCCGTATTGACAGTGCTTATGCCACCCGGTATGAATAAAGAGAATATCCCCGTCGCGAACTTCGACGCGATCTTCAATCATCTTTGGAGTAAAAATATCCAGCTCGTCGAGCTCATCACTTAAATCAACGATCACTCCATCGCCGTAAAGCCATTCGAGCGGAATTTGGTCGATCGTCTTTCCGTCGGTCATGAAGTGCCGCGGTGCATCGAGATGGCAACCCATGTGATTCGACGTTTGGATATACTGCGCATTGACTCCATGCTCTGCCTTACGTTTAATATATTTCACCTCGAAGGGAGGATAAAACGGCCAAAAGGGAGCTTCTTGGTCTAAAGGCTGTGATAGGTCGTAGAGTTTCACTGGTTCCTCCGGTTTCGTTGAATTAATATACCCTTTTAGTAATCCGTAATCAGTAACCGGTGAGCAGGATCGATCTCTTCCTGATTACTGATCACTGTTTCCTGATTACGGTTTTTCGGATTTTCTGATCCCTGATTCCTGTTTACTGTTTTCTGTTTTTTGTTAATCCAACTCATACCTCTCCGCAAACGCTATTAGCGCCGCTTCAAAAATTTCCATTGGCGGGCGCACCAGTCCAGCGCCCACCTGTCCCACGCCAGCTTCCTTGTGGGCGATGCCCGTATTCACCCGAGGGGTAACCCCGAATTCAACCACTTTGCGCAAATCAATCCCTGTCGGTGTGCCGCGAAAATCCAAGGGGGGAATGCTGAAATGTTTATGTTCTGCAAAGGTGATCTCGTACATTTCCAAGGTGGCGTTGATTGCATCTTCAGGGGTACCACTGATAAATGTCACGATTGCCGGCGCGCCCGCCATGGCAAAGGCGCCAATGCCTGCCGTCTCCGTAATCGTGCTGTCGCCGATATCCGCATTTGCATCTTCACTAGTAAAATTCGGGAAGTACAAACCGTCCGGCACCTGTGCAGGCGCGGTAAACCAAGTTTCTCCCAAGCCACTTACCCGGATTCCAAAATCGGTGCCATTGCGCGCCATTGCGGTAACGATGGTGCTGCCCTCCACGCCATGCCCCGCATCGGTCATCGCTTTGCAGGCAGCCATCACCGGATTAAGCACGCTAAGTGCGTTGTCACCGAGGAATTGCAGTACTTCTTCTGCAACTGTGCTGTCTTTTACTATTTTGACGATCGACGGAGCAAGCAACTTGAGATAAATTAGAGAACCTGCTTTGTTGCGATTATGTCCTTCATCACCCATGTGCAATGCCTCTGCCAGAAGCGCACGTATGTCCATACCGTCGCCCTGAGCAAACGCTTCCGCAAGCACAGGAGCCATAACATCGTTCATCCAGTGCAGTTTTTTCAATACATCTTCGGCGTAGGCCCCATAACGCAGCACTTTGCCATAACCTTCATTTAAGTTGGAGTAAGCTTTGTTTCCGTGGGTGACGTTATCCAGCACGTACACCGCCATGGATGCCGAAGTGACACCTGCCATCGGACCGACGGTGCGATGATGATGACATGGCGCAAATTCAATTTCTCCCGATTGAGCCATGCCTTGCGCTTGTTTCTCATCCTTGGCCAATCCTTCGAACAAGAGCGCTCCGATAACCCCACCACGCAACGGTCCCGACATCCGTTCCCATTCAATGGGAGGTCCGGCGTGCAAGATAAGATTATCCTCCATTCCTGGAATCACATCGCGTGCAATCTCAACACCTGTCAACATCGGCCGGGAGGAGATAATGCGATCGACCGCTGCTTCATTCGCCTTATCGATATTCATGCTTAGTCCCTCATTTTCTGTAGGATCGACATAAGCTTCTCGTTGCCTCCTGCTGGAGGCCGCCAATTGACCTGTACCACTTTGGCTCCCTGCTGTTCTAAACTCTCGTAAAATGCCTCCAAACCAACATTTATCGCCGCCAATGGGGCGGCAAGATCCTCCAAATCGACAGGTGTCACAATCGATTCAGAAGGGCCTCCCAAGAGAGAGCCAATTGCATTCGCCGCTTCCAACACATTGCCAAACACACGCGCACCGGCATCAAGCAGCTGTTGGCGTTGGTGATCGTAATCTTGTGGATCTTCATCGGTCCCAATGAGAATCACGCCCACATCGAACGCATGCTGCCGGAGCACTTCGGCGATCACGGGTGCGAATTCGCCGGCCGGATCGATGTGCGCTCCTTCTCCCAAAACCATGTCGAGCAGGATAAATGCAACCTCGGGGTTTGCCGCCTCCTGCCTGAACATGCGCAATCGAAGATCGTTATCAATCATCGGATGCAATCGGCCCACAGTAAACTGGTCCTCCCCCAGATCAAGCAACGTGTGTTCGCGAGCCTTGGTGGGCTCGCCTAATCGTTCCCCACCAAAATTGGAATAAATTTTTCCGAACATTACTTGCAATAGAAGCAACGCTTCGCTGGCTAAACTCCCGCCAGAAAACAAACCGCGAATATAGCGACGATCGTTGCCCGTCTGGCGAGCAGAAGTTGCGCCCGCAGCCGTACTCTGGTTGTTTTCGCCCAGGAGATCAACTGCCAGGGAGGCAGCCTCATTAAAATTGGACGCAAAATGCAGATTACCTAATTTTCTCGCCGGCGGTGAATAACCGATAAAATTGACCACCACCGGCTTGCGGGTATTCCGGGCAGCACTTAACAGTTTGGTAGCGACCTCTGGATCTGGGGGCTTGGAAACCATGACGATGACGCGTGTTTCCGAATCGCGCTTGAGTAAATCCAGAGATTGCAAGGCGGTCACACCCCCAATTTCCTTCTTGAGATCGCGGCCCCCTGTACCGAGCGCATGCGAAATCCCTGCGCCCAATTGATGGATGCGGGAGGTCACGGCTTGCAGCCCAGTTCCCGCGGCGCCGATAAGGCCCACCCCACCGGAACGAACCCTATTGGCAAATCCCAAGCCGATGCCCTGCACGATGGCGGTGCCACAATCCGGCCCCATCACCAGCAGGCCTCTTTCCTGTGCCATGGCCTTTAAGCTTGCTTCCTCTTCCATGGAAACATTGTCGCTGTATAAAAAGACATGCCGGTTACCTCGCAGCGCCTGCTCCGCCAGTCCAGCTGCGTAACGACCAGGAACCGAAATGAGCACAAACCTGGCTTCCGGCAAGATATCGAAAGCGGCCTCCAAACTTCTGGGGCGGAACTTACCCGCAGAAGTCGACCTACGCTTGGCCATCAAATCATCGATCGCAGCTATGGCGCTCGTTGCCTGATCTTCCTCTTCTGCCCTAACCACAATAAGTAGATCCTCCGGGTTTGCTTTTTGCGCTTCGGTAGGCAAAAGGTCACTCTCCGCCATAAGAATTAGGTTCGCCGGCGTAGCCATCACCACCCCGGCATCGAGGACGCCGGGCAAATCCAGCAATGCTCGCTGGAGATGCATTAGGATAACCGAGTCAAAATAGGAACCTAATCGGATCTCGAACGTAGAAGTTGCCATTCCTTTGCGTTCCTCCGTAGCACCCTTTGGACGTTAAAAATTGGTGTGGCCGCGCCCCTCGAATTCATAATCGAGCACTTTTTCAATACCTTCCGCCCACCCCAATAAAAGCTCATCGCCAAACCAGGCGCCCGCCAACTGCAGCCCGAGCGGAAGGCCCTGAGCGTTGCGCCCGGAGGGTAGATTAAGCGTGGGGAGGCCAGCCTGAGTCCAGGGTAAATTCATTATCGGATCTCCCGTGCTTTCCAAACCGCTTGGTGCTGCAGAAGGTGCACTCGGGGAAATCCAAAGATCGATGTTTCTGTTTTCCATTGCCGTGAGAAGCTCTTCACGCAATCGCAATCTGGCTCGCAATGCTTCTCTCAACTCAGAGTCAGGAATCTCCATCCCGCTCTGTATCAATGTCCGCGTCTTGGAATGGTAGTGATCAGCATATTCTCCAAACCAGTCTTGGTGTACCTTCGCTGCCTCCGCGGCCAGGATAAGATGATGCCTTTGCGTGATGCGTTCGAAATCCGCCAGAAGTGGCACTGCGATCACAAGGTAACCTGCATCCTTTAACTTTTCTTGCACAATCCTGAAGTGCGCATCCATCTCTTCGGAAACATGCTCCAAATACGGGCCCTCTGGCACTCCCAAGACCGGCAGCGCGCTTCGCTCCACCGGCGCCCAATCTAAAACAAGCACCGCAGCAACCAGTTTTGCGGAAGAGGCATCCCGGGTAAAAAATCCGACATGGTCCAATGACTCGGAAAGTGGGATCACGCCCGATTTGTTTATGCGGTCAAAACTCGGCTTGAAGCCTACAACGCCACAATAGGATGCGGGGCGGGTGATGGAGCCGATCGTCTGCGTCCCCAATGCCAAGGGGATCATCCCGGCCCCGACTGCCGCGGCTGAGCCGCTGCTCGATCCTCCGGGAGTGTGATCAGGATGATGGGGATTGCGCGTGGGCCCCGGTGCAAAATAAGCGAATTCAGTGGTAACCGTCTTGCCAAAAATTAAGGCCCCCTCATCTTTCAGACGAGTGACGCTGGCTGCCTGTGTGCCGGTTAATAACGCACCCGGCAATTTGCTGCCCGCGCGGGTGAGATATCCGTGTGCATGGAAGATGTCTTTCACCCCCACGGGAATGCCAAACAATGCAGGGCGTTCTTGCACCGATGGATAACGCGCAAGCAACATCTGCGCCTCTTTCCGCAAACGACCGAAACGATCGTCCTCGGCGAGGAAGGCCTCTACGAAAGGCTCTTTCTCTTCAAAGATCGTCTGCAGGTCATCCAAATAGATTTCCAGCGCCGAATCACCTTTCGCCAGAGAGGCGACGAGCGAATTCAGATGCATTCCTTCAATCCTCAGCTGATCCTTCATCACATCCTTCTAGAAAAATGGGCCGGTTTTTCACGCTCAATTTCTGGAGCATGTTTTGCGATGTTTAGGAGTAGAGTTTTGCAGGCCAATCCTGAGCGCACATGCTCCCGAATGCCCTCAGCCTAATCATCAGGGTTTGGTTGTCCTACTCCTCTTTCCGCGGCCAGTTTCACCGCATCCACAATATTTTGGTAGCCCGTACAGCGACAAAGGTTGCCCGATAGCGCTTCCCGAATCTTTTCTTCCGAAGGGTGGGGGTTGGCTTCAAGAAATGGAATGATGGTCATCAGGATTCCCGCGGTGCAAAATCCGCATTGCAAACCATGCGCATCCCAAAATGCCTGCTGCAGTGGATGCAACTCATCCGGGTTTGAGCCGAGCCCCTCCACTGTTGTTATTTGATGGCCATCGATTTGAACTGCAAATGTCAGACAGGAACGCACGGCTTCGCCGTCGAGCAGCACAGTACAAGCGCCACAGACGCCATGTTCGCAACCAACATGTGTGCCCGTCAATTCCATATCTTGCCGTAGAAAATCACTGAGAAGTAAACGCGGCTCAACCGCGTGGGTGCTTTCTATGCCATTGACGGTGATCTTAATGGGATGCAATGTCTTCTTCATAGGTTTTCACCACGATCTACATCTGCGCGTTGAAAGGCCAAATCCAGCGCGCGCAGTGTTAATACATTTGCCAGATGACGTTGAAAATCGACATTGGCATGCATATTTCCCAGAGGATCAATTTCGTCCTGCGAGGCCTTTTCAGCCGCCGCCTCAAAGGCTTGGTCATCGCGTGGCTGTCCTTCGAGAATCTTTGCGGCTTCAACTGCTTCCATGGGACCGTCCCCTGCGTTAAGGTAGACCAGGCACGCTTTTTCGCAAACACCGTCTTCATCGAGTGTGATCCGTACCGCGATCCCCATCATGGCATAATCGCCTGCGCGCCGGGCGATTTCTTTGAAAGCCCATCCTGTGCGTGCACTGCTTTCCGGAATCGCAACCTCAACGAGGATTTCATCGGGATTGATATCCGTCGTAAACATGCCTTGAAAAAATTCTACGGAGGGGATTGTGCGTTCCCCGCCAATGGATTGGACTTTAATTTGCGCGTCCACTGCCAGAGCGATCACTGGAAGCTCCGCCGCGGGATCTGCATGCACAAGGCTTCCACCCAAAGTACCTCGATTTCTAATCTGTGGATGAGCGATACTGGGGATACTTTCGTGCAGAAGCGGGGCATATTGCGCAACCAAGTTGTCAAATTCCAATCGCCGATGGCGCGTCATAGCACCAACCAATAAATCACCGGCTTCATTCCGGCGAATATGATCCAATTCTTCCAGCTTATTTAGATCGACCAGCAGTGTCGGCTGCAGCATGCGAAAATTCATTGCCGGAACGAGGCTCTGTCCACCAGCAAGGATTTTTGCCTCTTCGCCATGTTCTTGGAGAATGCTGAGCGCCTGCTCTAGGGAATCTGGGACAATGTATTCAAATGCTGCCGGTTTCATCCAGAATCCTCCCCGCTATGCGATTGTTTTTATCGAAATTGAAAACCTGGTCATGAAAATAACTTTCTATTGCGCTAATCCTCATTAAGTTAACACCGGTCTCTTGTTTTGGATTTGCCTTGACCAAAATAAATGCTTCGGTGGCAACCAGTTGCGCATAATTAAATTATAGGTCTCCCCTTCGTCTTTCATTGTGCTGGAGAAGTTGTATTATTTTAGTATGATTCCACGCGTTGATCGATCAGATCAGGCATTTCAAGAGATTTGAGCATCCAGCCAATGCTGTGCGTTTTTTAGTAGCTAAATGGAAAGAGGTGCCATGAGCGAAGAGAATGGTCTCCTGCAGGGCGTACGCGTAATCGATTTGACGCGTATTTTGGCGGGACCGTATTGCACGATGATCTTGGGAGACCTTGGCGCTGACGTGATTAAGGTGGAGCATCCCCTGCGCGGTGATGATACTCGTCAATGGGGCCCCCCGTTTGCAGAAGGAGGGCAATCCGCGTACTTCATCTCCGCCAACCGCAACAAACGCAGTCTCAGCTTAAATTTGAAAACAGAACGTGGCCTTGAAATCCTCAAACAGCTTATTCATGAAGGTGATGTGCTTGTGGAAAATTTCAAGGTGGGCACACTTGAACGATTGGGGCTCGATGAGCAATCATTAAAAGATATCAACCCGGGACTGATTTACTGCACTATTACGGGATATGGTTATACAGGTCCTTACAAGGATCGCCCAGGGTACGACTTTATGGCGCAGGCCCTGGGCGGATTTATGAGCATCAATGGCCCTGTCGAGGGAGAAGCCTACCGAGCGGGAATCGCCATTGCGGATTTAAGCGCTGGAATCTTCGCTTCCAATGCTATCCTTGCTTCGCTTTATCATAATTCACGAAAAGAGTCCTGGCAGCGCATTGACATCTCCCTTCTCGATAGCATGGTTGCGCTTACGTCCTATGCGGCTAGCAATTATCTTGTCTCGGATGAGATACCGCAGCGCCTTGGAAATGCCCACCCTAATATCGTTCCTTACCAAACCTTCAAGGCCCGGGATGGCTATTTTGCCATGGCAATCGGCAATGATGGGCAGTGGAAAACATTTTGTGAGGCAATCGATAAACCCGATTGGATTGAGGACAGCCGATTCAAAACCAACCCGGATCGGGTCGCAAATCGAAAAGTTCTTACCGCAATGTTGGAACATGTTTTTGAAAAAAACAGCATTGCTGAATGGCTGGCGACGTTTGAAAAAAACGACCTGCCCGCCGCGCCCATCAATACCATAGACCAAGTATTTCAAAACCCGCAAGTTCAAGCGAGAAACTTGCAGCTCACAATCCAGCATCCGCTTGCGGGGACAATTCCGCTGCTTGGCTCGCCGCTGAAAATCCCCACCAATCCCACCCAAATGCGCCTCCCCCCACCGTTGCTTGGAGAACATACCGATCAATTGCTGCAGGAACTTTTTGATTATGATGCGCAGGTCCTGGAAAATCTGCACGAGCAAGGTGTCCTATAAAATCTGGTTGAGATCTTTAATGGATGCCCGCAAAGTTTCACCGGCGATCGAATATCGAAGGAGCTTCCTGTGAGAAATGTCAGCGTTGTCGGAATCGCTCAAATCCCAGTCGAAAAGGCCAGTACGCGCAGCCTGCGTCAGCTTGGAGCCGAAGTTACCATCGCGGCGATGGCTGATGCAGGTGTAGAGAAAGTCGATGCACTTTATGCGAGCAACATGCTTTCCGATGAGCTCCAGGGTCAAAAACATATCGCTGCGCTCATCGCGGATGAAGCAGGGCTCACGGAGATTGAAGCGCTTCAAGTCCGGGCTGCAACGGCCAGCGGTGCGGCCGCTTTAAGGGTGGGGCATCTGGCTGTTGGCAGTGGGGAGGCTGATCTTGCAGTGGTCGTAGGCGTTGAAATCATGAGCCAGGGTGTCGCTTCCCCGGCCCTTTCCAAAGCACTGGATGCGGAAAGGGAGGTCGCCGATGGAGCCACCTTGATCAGTACAAACGCGGAGCTCATGCGCCTTTATTTTGACCGCTACCAAGTTCCCGATGATGGGTTGGTAAATTTTTCCTTGAACGCCCATCGCAATGCACGTCACAATCCCAACGCACTCTATCGCGATCGAACGATCAGTGCACGTGCAGTGAAAAACTCGCGCATTATCCACGCGCCATTGCGCCTGCTAGATTCTTCTCCCATTTGTGATGGCGCCGCAGCCCTCGTGCTTGCTCCGACCGAAGAAGCGCGCGCCTATAATCCACAACCCGTGCACATCCTTGCATCGAGTGTTTCCACGGATCGTTTTCGGATTGAAGATAGACAGGATCCCTTATGGCTGGAGGCCGCACACAGCTCCTCACAAAAAGCCTTCCGACAAGCAAATGTGAACATTGATGAAGTTAGCTTCTTTGAGGTGCATGACGCCTTCAGCATCATGTCGTGTTTATTGATGGAGGCCGTCGGGTTTGCGGAACCGGGCCAGGGTTGGCGTCTGGCGGAAGATAAAAAGATTACTTTGAAGGGGGAAATCCCGATCTCGACGATGGGTGGCTTGAAAGCACGCGGCCACCCTATTGGCGCCACCGCTCTATACCAGGCATGTGAAATTGTCATCCAGTTGACCCACCGAGCGGGAAAAATTCAAGTACGCAACCCCTCCGTTGGAATGATGCAGAGCGTCGGCGCAGCAGCAACAACTGTCATCACCCACATCTTCAGCGCCTAATATTTATCACTGGTCCAAGATAGAAACCCCCCGATTTCTGAACTGGAACAATCGCTCCATACAGGAATACAGAACACGCATTTGGGAAAAAGTCTGTCCGTGCCGCAGCTTTTTGCGGGGTAGCTGGCTAAGGGCATGCTGCAGGGATGAATGATGGGGAAAGGGTTGGGGGTTGGCGGATCCATAAGCGTTTTTTTCTGAATGTTGTTATTTGATAAGCGCTATCTTATGATGTTCACCCCTCGAGAAGCAGGCCTGGAGGCGATGGGCAACGAGTCTTAACTCGAGTTGCCTTCGCACTATTGTTAAGATCGAGGTAATTAAAAGAAATCGGTTTTTGAACCCTTAACTTAAAAAGCGCCTTTTGTGGACAGCCTCATGTTTCAATTTGTTTGGCGAAGCAGTCAAAGAAGGTTTTCGTCATTTTTTTCGAGACCGGCTTCATTAATCGCGACGCCAGGCTGGCGATCGTTCCTGCAATGGTTACATCCGCCCACCAATTTATTTCCGTCGAACCATCAGGCCCATCAAGAAGCGTTATTTCGGCGGTGACATCGCCTGCACTCCCGGGCGCAGTGCCATGCCCCTTCATCAGCGCGCGATTTGGTCGATCAAGTTCCACCCATTCGATATCGACGTCAAACTTTACTTTCACCGTCCCTAATCCAACTTGAGCCTGCGCATGAAATTTTTTATTGGGCTCGATTATTTCCATCGTATCCAACCCGGGAACGCAAGCACTGATCGATTCGGCATCGATTAAGAAGTCAAACACTTTTTCACGCGCAGCATGTATGGTGACATTACCTTCAAGCCTCATTTTTCCTCCTCAAGATTGGAGCAGCACAGCAGCGCTGCAATCCGACTAACCAAATTTATTTGATTTTCTTTCTCATGCGTATCCTTTTTCGGAGCGTTTTCAAAAGCCTCCCAATCGGGTACTGAGCCGAGATAGTAGAGATGGAACGATGTCATTCTGAGGAGCGAAGAAACTTCATAAGACGCCGCGACGAAGAATCTCGTTTTCCAATGAAAAAGATCTTGTCCTTGCACAACGAGATCCTTTCGACCTTTGAAAGGGACTTCACATCCGCTGGACTTCGATTCAGAATGACAGCCCGTCGTACCCTGCCTGGCGAAGCAATAGGCGATGGCAACGTATTAACGATTTCCGAATTCGGAAAACAGCCACATAAACCCGCTAACCGTAACCAATAGAATAAGCGTATATCCCATGAGTTTACGCAAAATGGCCCCCTCGCTGCCAATCATACCCGCCGTGCTCGCGCCGACCACGATTTTCGTCGGAGCGATGACCGATCCGATCGCACCACCTGTAGTCTGCGCCGCCAGGATCAGGGGAATTTTAAAATTCAGCATTTCAGCTGTTCGCAGCTGTAGCAGGCTGAAGATAACATTTGCGTTTGTATTTGACCCGGTGATAAATGCTCCCAATGCCCCTATCCAGGGGGAAATGAGTGGGAATAAACTGCCGACGATTTCGGCCAATCCGTTGGAAATGGTGTCGATCATACCCGCATGCGCCATCACCGCAGCCATTGCCACCATTGTCGCAATGCTTAGGCTGGATTTCAACACTCCGCGCAGCGTGTCTTCCAGGATGGCCTGCGCGGCACCATTGGCATACGAACCCTGTCGCTGATAAAAAATATACGACACAATCGAGGCATAGGTCAGGATTGCACCTGCATGGCGCAGCGGATAAATTATTCGGCCAAATTCTGCCGGAGTCGAAAAACCATTCCCTGTTGTTAGTTCTGGGAAGGAGACCTGGATAACGATGCTACCCAATGCCTCACGGAGCGGTTCAGAAAATTGGATCACGAGGGTTATGAGAATCAGGACCACGTAGCTTGCGAGAGCATAAAAGACAGGCTTGATCTGCAGATCGTGCCGAAATGGCTCAGCTTGCCGTGTCTGTCGTCTTCGAGCGATATATAGACCGATTGCCAATCCTGCGAGACCGCCTCCGAATCCTGCAATGTGCCAGAATCCATTCACGGCAAGCCAATATTGAGCACTGGCCATCGCGGTGCCAACGAAGAGGATCGGCAGCGTCAATCGCAACATGGCGCGCCAGCCAGAACTGGCGTGCAGCACAAGAAAACCGCTCACCACTCCAACCAGACCGAGCAAAAGCGCGGCCATCGGTGCCAGCTGCTCTCCGGGTATTCCGGTGGCCGCCATCAACGCTTGAAAAGATAAGGCGAGCGATCCAAAAGTAACCGACCACGCCTGACCGATGGAAGGAACAACCACTGCCGTAATCGGAGAAAATCCAAGGCCAATCAACAATGGCGCGGTGATCGCTGTAGGAACGCCAAAGCCTCCCACCCCTTGAAGGAACGATGCGAAGGGCCAACCGATCAACAATGCTTGCATCCCACGATCGGAGGTCCAGCGCGGCAGCATTTCACTTAACATGCGCACCGCTCCAGCTTCATCCGCCACGCGATAGAGAAGAAAAGCTGCCCAGACAATCATCAAAACATCAAGCGTCAGCAGCAATGCCTTGCCGTGGGCGACAGCAAGAACATCGAGGCCCGCACCAAATCTTCCCATCGCCACCAACAAAGCCGCGAGCCAGCCAATGCTGCCCGCTTGCGCGGCACTCCAGCGAAAACGCAACATCAAGATAAGAATGAGCAATATTGGGGAGAGAGCGAGGATCCAGTTAATGAGCATAAGCTCTCCAATGAAACGAGCAAAATTATAGCATGTGCGCGTCGGCGACACGATGGATGCTATCCGCATATACCCGCTTTCCGATATTCCACTACAGAATGGGAACATTCCAAGGCTCACGAAACACTGCGGCTAGCGAATTATCGTAGGGATTCCGTAGGTTTAGTGTCGGGATTTCGTCCAGTCCATGGGTGACGTGAAACAGTAGAATAATAAGCGGAAGGGTGGAATCTCTTCTTCTCCTCCTTACTCGAGAGCCGGGGTCGGCGTCCTCGGCTCTCTGCGATTCCTCTCGCAAGTTTATACTCATTACCGAATACGTATGCGTCAAGCACCTGGTGACGGCATCGTAAGAGATCCTACTTTTTACCACTCGAATTTAAATTATCATTACTTGGACAAAAAGCGCAGCACAAGAATTATGACTGCGGATCCATTAAGAAAATACGAGAAATTGGAGAAACGAGCAAAATGAAGGCCATCTGGAACAATGAAATTATTGCGGAGAGCGATGAGACCATTATCGTCGAAGGAAATCATTATTTCCCCCCGGAATCAATCGCCAAGGATTTTTTTGCCGGAAGTGACGCGCATACTATTTGCTCGTGGAAGGGCACGGCCAGCTATTACGATGTTGTCGTTAATCAACAAGTTAATAAAGATGCTGCCTGGTTTTATCCAAACCCCAGCCAGGCTGCCAAACAAATAAAGGGATATATTGCTTTCTGGCACGGTGTTCGCGTCGTGGATTGATCGCCGCGGATACGTCTCCTGTACGACCTGCTCCCTGCTATAATCATTTTTTGTGAGCATTTCCCCCAACCAAGCCAATCGACAGATCACACGCGCGGCAAGCACTGTGATGGCCGGAATGGTCATCTCGAGCCTTAGCGGCCTGGCTGCCAGCATACTTGTATCGCGTGAATTTGGCACAAGCGCAGAATTAGATGCCTTCTATGCAGCCAATCGCCTCACAGAAATTCTTTTCAACCTGATGGCAGGGGGAGCATTGGCCTCGGCCTTTGTACCTGTTTATACGGAACTATTAGCCAAGGATGATCGATCAGGAGCATGGCACTTCGTCTCTGCGATCGCCAACATCCTTTTCTTATCCATGGGCGTGATTGCAATCCTGGCTGCAATCTTCGCCCCCTGGTTGGTCGAGAATATCATCGCCCCGGGATTTCATGATTCCTCACAACTTAAGCTTACCGTTGATTTAATGAGGACGATGCTGGCTTCGTCCGTCATCTTCGGACTAAGCGGATTGATCATGGGCGTGTTAAACGCCCGCCAGCACTTCATCCTCCCTGCATTAGCCCCCGCATTCTATCGTTTTGGTTGGATTTTCGGGCTGTTATTTCTCGTCCCCCATTGGGGAATATTCGGGCTGGCGTGGGGGGTAGTCTTGGGCGCAGGATTACACCTACTGATCCAAGTTCCCGGATTTATCGGCTCCAAGTGGAGATACTCTCCTCAATTAAGGATCAACGATCCCGAGGTGCGCCAGGTTGCTCTGCTAATGGGACCGCGCGTTTTAGGCGTCGCCATAGTGCAGATTAATTTTCTGGTGAACACTATCCTTGCCTCGGGGCAGTCTGAAGGCAGCCTTGCGGCATTGAGTTTCGCTCTTGCCCTGATGATCATGCCCCAGGCGATCATCGCCCAGGCGCCGGCAATTGCCGCGCTGCCCACATTCTCCGAGCAAGTCGCAAAGGGAAATTTATCAGCCTTGCGATCCTCGTTCGTGAGCACACTGCGCGGTGTACTATTTCTTGCTCTGCCTGCAAGCATTGGTTTGGTTCTGCTCCGTGGACCGTTGGTATCATTCTTGTTCGAACGCGGCGCCTTTGATGTTCGATCATCCCAATTGGTAGCATGGGCTTTACTATGGTACGCACTGGGTCTGATGGGGCACGCGCTGCTTGAGATCATTGTGCGTGCCTTTTACGCGCTGAAAGATACACGTACACCGGTGTTGATTGGTGCCGCAGCGATGTTGCTCAATTTGTTGTTTAGCTTGTATTTTGCCTATCTCTTTGGGCAAATTGGATGGGCACCGCTTGGTGGATTGGCGCTGGCTAACTCGTTGGCCACGGCTTTAGAGAGTCTATTGCTGCTTTACATCCTGCAAAAGAGATTGCAGGGATTGGATCTGCTCAAGATGATCCGCGCATTGCGCCCGCTGCTCCTATCAGCAGGCATAATGGCGGTTTTCCTCTATCTCTGGGGAATTATTCTTGCGGATCAGCCAGTTGGGATCGTCGCTCTTGGCGGCATCACACTTGGAGCGGGGATTTACTTGATTCTTGCAAATCTTTTACGCGCCCAAGAAGTTCGACAATTCGTAGATGGTTTTTTCAAACGATTTCGATAAACTGAGCGCCGTGAACAATCCACCCCCATAGCGAAGCAGACCTTCCACCGCATTTTCGATTACCCTTCAGAATTATTAATTTCGTCCGGACTCGATTTAGGAAACCCCTCGGATGAAAGCTGGATGAATTTCAGCTCTGCCTCTTCCAACAATGCGCTGCAACGTGCCGCCAGTGCCTGGCCGCGTTCGAACAATGCAATACCTTCTTCCAGGAGTAGTTCGCTCGATTCCATTTCTCCAACAAGCTGCTTCAACTCACTGATTGCCTCTTCATAGTTAAGCTCGGCAGGTGACTTGAGTTTTTCTTTCGCCATTCGACTTCCTCCCAATCATTTTGGCAGAAAAGTATCCGAATCCCCACGTGTCACGAACAAGGCACAAGCCTTGTCGATCCTACTCTGCATTACAACCTATTCGTCATCTTCGCCACGAAGCACTTCAACGTCAAACTCCCCATCCTGCACTTCGACTACCAAGCGATCATGCACCTCGACGTCATCCCTCGAGCGAATAAGCGATTCATCCGATTTTTTACGCACGTAAGCGAAGCCTCGCTCCAATACCGCCCGTGGGCCAATAACGCGCAGCGTTTGCTGCAATCCCAGCACCTCCGCGGCCTTCAATTCAAGCGCATGGCGAACAAGTGCCAGAGATCGCTGATGCAATTCATCAACCTGCAGTTTTGCATTACGAATTCGCGCGGCTGGGGAAACACGAAGCAAGGCATTTTTGCCGTCCTTGAGTTCCCAACGCAGCTTACCAAGTTGTTCTGCAAATTTTTGGCTTAACCGCTTCCTGCTGTCCTGGAGATCGACAGCGAGCTCCTCCCGATCCGGTGTCGCGATTTCAGCCGCGGCGGATGGAGTTGGCGCGCGTTTGTCCGCGGCGAAATCGGCTAGAATAAAGTCGGTCGCATGGCCAATTCCCGTTATCGTTGGTGCCATTGAGGCGGCCACGGCGCGGACGACGCCTTCATCGTTAAAAGGCGATAAATCTTCCATCGAACCGCCACCGCGGACCAGAAGAATTACATCCGGATTGGCATCTTGGTTGAGCGTTTTAAGCGCACGTACGATGGATTGTGGTGCATCATCACCTTGTACATTTGCGGGGGAAAGAATAAGTTCGGCGAGCGGATAGCGTCGGCGCAAAACGTTAATTACGTCTTTCAGCGCGGCAGCCGTCGGTGAGGTAACTACCCCAATGCGTGTGGGAAATAGCGGTATCTTGCGTTTTAACTCCGCTTGAAAAAGCCCTTCTTCTTCGAGTCGCCGCTTGAGAGCGAGAAATTGTTGGAAGAGTTCTCCTTTGCCCGAAACACGAATCTTATCTGCGTACAGCTGGTATCGACCTCCGCTTTCATAAACGCCGATAGACCCGTGAACTTCGATCTGTTCTCCCTCTCTGGGGTTAACCAAGAGCCGCGCAACTGCTGGCCGCCACATTACACACCGCACGACGGCCTCCTCATCCTTCAACGTGAAATACATATGCCCGGAACTGGGGATCGAGAGGTTTGAGACTTCCCCGGAGACCCATAGGTCTTGCAACCTGTACTCGCTTTCCAAAACACTACGCACCATGCCGTTTAATTCGGACACAGATAAAACTTGAATTTCAAAAGAAAACAGCGGAATCCGACTCATTCGCGTAGCATACCTGCGGCATATGTCGCTGTCAACAGCCGGTTATAATCGGGAACACTTACCCTGCCGCCATCCTATCTTTACAAGTTAAGCGGGAATTGCGCAGGGCAGGAGCAATGGAAACAAAAATGCAAGGATCAGCATTAGAACTGCTCTTGGGCCAGGCGCTTGCAGAGCGAAATGAAACCCTGGCGACCGCGGAATCTTGTACCGGGGGGTTGGTTGGCCACCTGCTTACGGAGATTCCAGGTTCATCCGCCTATTTTTTGGGAGGCATCGTCGCTTACTCCAATGCGGCGAAAGTAAAATTGCTTAATGTCGCTGCTTTGACCTTGGAAAAATTTGGCGCGGTAAGCCGGGAAACCGCGATCGAAATGGCCGATGGAGTGCGCAGCAACTTCGATGCCGACTTCGGCATCGCGGTCACTGGCATCGCTGGCCCTATGGGAGATCCATCGGATAAACCCGTGGGGCTCACCTGGCTCGCAATCAGCTCTCGAACGGAAACATTCACCAAATCCCATCAGTGGCAGGGAGATCGCTCGGAAAATAAGCGCCTCTCCGCAAATGCCTTGATGGAATTCTTGTTGAAGACGATCCAGAGTTCAGGATGAACCTGAATCTCGAAACGGGCCCTGAGGGTCGCTTTCCCAAATCCTTTGAGTGGCATGGGGTTCGGCAGGTGGTAATTTCTATCGGCAGGCATCGGATTGTGGATGATGAACTTTTCATGCTCATCATGGCAAACGAGGATAACATTTTTGAACTTGCTTTCCATCGATTGGAGCAAACTTGGCGGGTCCATCGGACTCCTCGGGATTTTGGGAAACGACGCTTCGTCTGACGAACTCCCCTTTTTCGTCTAGTGCTCAGTTACGGTGGATGTAAATGGCTGTCATTCTGAGCCGAAGCGCAGCGGATGCAAAGGCCTTTCAAAGGACGAAAGGGTCTAGTTGCACATGGACAAGACCATTTTTCATTGGAAAACGAGATTCTTCGTCGCTTCGTTTTATGAAGCGCTTCGTCTTATGAAACTCCTGCGCTCCTCAGAGTAACATCATTCCATTACTATCATCTTGACTCAGTGCTATGCTCTCCGATTAATCTCGGTAGAACTCTCGAGATCATGGAACTATCCTGCTGGTAACTTCGTCCATAGCATAAGAGTGGAATTGTTGGAGGCTACATGATGGAAGCATTGGGCGCCATCCTTATCATCTTCATTGGGCTTGCCATCCGTCGAAGCATGCATCTGCGACAGGCGCTAGTTCTGGCGCGGCTGCAGACTATGACGACAATAAAAATGCAGCCCGAGATCGCCAAAGCGTGGAATGATCGCAGGATCATCAGAAGGCGATTGCAGGCTTATGGTTTCAAAATAGTCCAATAGTTTTCCCTGCTGCCGTATTTTGCAGGTCGCAAAGGCAGATTGGGATCTAATGGGCATAATAGTTAGTGAATAAGCGAACTCGCATAATCGCAAGCTTGGGGTTGTTGGGGACTATTGCGCTGCTGCTGGTCCTCCAAAACCTCGGAGGGACGCGCATTACCCCTGATGCGGCGATCGAAATTTCGCTGCAACAAACGCCGTGTTTCGGCTCTTGTCCGGGATACACAGTTTCAGTTGATGGCGAGGGCAATGTTCGCTATTTCGGGGAATATTTTGTAGCCCTAATGGGGGAAAAGTCCTCGAGGATAACCAGAAAAACCGTCCAGCAGCTCCTACGCACATTTAAAAGCGCAGATTTTATCAGTCTATAAGAATCCTACCTTAATACGAATACAACCCATATGCCATCCGCGATCGTAACGATAAGTGTGGATGGGGTCACAAAACGTGTCGAACATTAATATGGCGATTTATCCGCGCCGGCGAAATTAACCAAACTGGAAGCCGAGATCGATCGACTACTACATACTGCGCAGTAAACCCTGATTGATAGGACTGTGAACCGAAAATCTAGCTCAGATAATCACGCAGCTGGCGCGCACGCCTGGGATGCCGCAATCGGCGCAGCGCTTTTCCTTCAATTTGGCGGATACGCTCACGCGTAAGTCCAAATTTCTGACCTACTTCTTCCAACGTATACGAACGACCATTGTGCAGCCCAAAGCGCAGCCGCAGGATGCGCGCTTCACGCGGGCTAAGTGTCGAGAGAACATCTTCAATTTTATCGCGCAGCAGGTGTTGATAGGCGCTTTGGGTTGGTGTGGGAGTTCCTTCGTCCTCCACAAATGAACCCAATTCCGAGTCCTCATCCTCACCCACCGGAGTTTCAAGGGAGAGAGGCCGCCATGATACCCTCATCATCCACTGCACCTTGCGCGCGTCGATTTCCATTACTACGGCGATCTCTTCTGGCGTGGCCTTGCGTCCCTTTTCCTGCTCCAATTGGTGGGCGACCTTGTAAAGCCGTCGGATGCGATCGGACATATGCACAGGCACACGAATGGTGCGCCCCTGATCGGCAATCGCGCGCGTGATCGTCTGACGAATCCACCATGTAGCATAGGTGCTAAAGCGATAACCGCGGTGATAATCGAATTTTTCCACCGCTTTCATCAACCCCAAATTTCCTTCTTGAATGAGATCGAGAAAGGGGACACCACGGCCCATGTATTTCTTTGCAATGCTAACCACGAGACGGGTGTTTGCCTTAATTAAGTGTTCTCGAGCAGCAATCGCATCTTGTTTTAGTTCTTTGATTTCAGTGCGTTTTGCGGCATTTAGTCGGCCATTCAAATTTACGTTTTCTGCTTCCGCATCTTTGCTCCGCTCGATGCGCGTCGCCAAATCGACTTCCTCTTTCAGGCTCAGCAAGGGAACGCGCGCCATCTCTTTGAGATACAGCCCCACCGTATCATCGCTGGATATTGCGCTGAGATCGAAGTGTTCGCCTTCGTCCAAGGCCACGCCTTGCAAGAGATGTGCGGGAACCTGTGCCAGATCTTCGTAAACCTCAATTCCCGTATTGCGGAAGAAGTTTTGCAGACGCTCACTCTTCACCTCGGAATCATAAACTTCAGGGAATACAGTGATGATATCCTCTGTCGTAATGAATCCTTGATATTCACCTTTTTCAAGCAGTGCTGAAAAGGCCTCTCTTTTTTTCCATCGATCCTTGGATCTTTTCATCCACATTCTCCTGTCGACGCCTTCTCTTCATCAAGATAAAGGTTGCGGGATGAATCCGTTCACACTCACGCTTTCGATAAAAGCGTATGCAGGACTTCAAATCGAGGATCAATCATCGTTTGAGGATGATCACATTGGCCCTCGCTTTGCTCTTTCCCGCAAATTTGACACAAACCCTTACAACCAACGCCGCACGTTGGTCGAATGGGTATCTCCAACAAAAGATATTCGCGCACCAGGTTAGTGAGATCTACTATTCCTGATTTAGGTATGCTGAGCAGCGGATCGGTTTCCTTCTGGGGAGGATGTACAAAAAGATCATTTATTTCGATTGTCAATTCCTGGTCGTATTTGGAAAGGCAGCGAACACACTCAAGTGGCGTACGTGCCGTCATATCACTCTGGCTGTACAATCCTTGCGACGTGCGCGTAAAAGTGATATCCCCGAATAAATCATAGACGTCCAGATCACTTTCGATCTGGACGAAGGATTCATCAATTTCGAATTTGCGTTTGTAACCAACACTTTGATGTAGTAAGAAACCAACATTAATACGCAACGCGTTATATTTATCTTGATTCACACAGCCGCCTGGCAAAAGAGTTTCCAAAAAAGCGTACCTATCATAACATAGATAGAATCTGAAAGCAAGCAAAACAAAAAGAGTTGACATAATAATCAATTATCGGATTTTAACCCCCCACATAAGGGAGGCTTTTTATTATATGCCCCATATTTATGGGTGGAGTACTGTGCGAATAGCCATCGCGAAAGGCATGAAAGTTGACTAAAATCTTGATTGCAAGTCAGAATCCTGGAAAAATCAAGGAATTTCGAGCGCTGCTTGCCGATTTGCGAATGGAATTGCTGGACCCAATCATGTTGGGTCTCAACGTACAGGTCGTGGAGGATCAGGCAAGCTATCTCGCCAACGCTCGAAAAAAAGCACATGTTTTTGCGAAAAAGACGGGGTTCCTAACCCTGGCCGACGACAGCGGGTTGGAAGTCGATGTTCTGGCCGGCGCACCCGGTGTTTACTCTGCGCGCCTGGCCGGGAAAGGTAAAACCGATGCCGATCGGCGCAGCCAATTGCTGGAAATGCTGCGCCCGCATCCGCGCCCATGGCGAGCACGTTTCCGCTGCGCATTGGTGCTGCAAGGACCACATGGATTGGGTGATTTCGGGATGGGTGAATGCGAGGGTGAAATTATTCCCCACGCACGAGGAAGCGCAGGATTTGGATACGATTCTATCTTCCTAATTAAGTCGACTCAAAAGACAATGGCCGAATTAAGCTTGCAAGAGAAAAACCGCCTCAGCCACAGGGCACGTGCCGTACGGCTTCTCCTCCCGCACTTAAAACTGCTGCAAGACAGATAGATCTGCTTCGATAATGCCATGCTTCCTGGCGAACCACACGAACCCGTGTGCGGTGTTTGCGCCGTGCCCGTCTCATAACCGCCCAGCCGGGATCGAATCGATCTATTCTCTTTCTGCGAGCCAGCGCTCGGCCATCATTGCGGCCGCCGTTCCTTGTCCCACAGAGGTCGCGATTTGGCGGAACACCGGATCAGAAATTTCTCCCGCCGAGAAGACACCGGGCATGCTGGTCATCATGCGTTTGTCTATCAATAGATACTCGGCCTCATCCATATCCAGTTGATCTTTGAAAAGATCGGAGTTTGGGTAATGGCCGATATAGATAAATACACCATCGGTCGCCATTTCCCCCACTGCACCGGATTTTGTATTTCTAGTCGCGATGGCCTGCACCTTGCCGTTGCCTTTAATTTCATCGACTACGGTATCCCAAACGAAGCTCATCTTTTCATTTGCAAAAGCTCGTTGTTTCAGCGCTTCTCCCGCCCGCAATTCACCACGACGATGTATTATCTTTACTTCGTTGACGAAGCGCGTGAGAAACAGCGCCTCTTCCATCGCACTGTCCCCACCCCCCACAACAACGACATCCTTTTCGCGAAAGAAAAAACCATCGCAGGTTGCACAGAAGGATACCCCGCGCCCAATCATTTCCTCTTCGCCTGGAATTCCCAGGCGTTTTGGCGAAGCGCCGACGCACATGATAATTACCTCCGCCTCGAAGGTATCGCCATGTGTTTTTACCGTAAATGGCGATCCGTTTCGGAAATCGACCTCGCTTACTTCATCAATCAAAATGCGTGTGCCAAATTTCTCCGCCTGACGCTGCATCAGGTCGACTAACTCCGGGCCCGTCGTTCCCTCCGGAAAGCCAGGATAATTTTCGACTTCGTTCGTTATGGATATTTGTCCCCCCAATTGGGAACCAGAGATCACCAATGGCTGCAAGTTAGCCCTTGCGGTGTAAAGCGCGGCAGTCAATCCTGCTGGGCCGGAGCCAATGACGATGACTTTTTCTTTCTGCATAAGATTCTCGCAAGTCCTTTCGAAGAATTAGGAGAAGAATTATCCGCGTTTCTTCTTATCAACAAAACTCATAATTTCGCGAACGGTGACATTGAGCCACCATCGAGGCGCGCGCGTGAGTACACGACCTTCGTTATCGATGATTGGACGTCGCGCGGGATCATCGCGTGAGCCAGGTTCGCATTCGATAAGCTGCGTGCCGTCATTAGGACACGGCCCAGCTGCTTCCTGACCCTGCAGGCATTTCGGACATAAGTAAACTATTTCCGCGAATTCTTCAGCCATCGAACCCCTCCCACGATAATACCTTAAAGATGCGATGTGTGTAGGTTCCTCTTACTCCGCTAGGTTTATTGTGAACTCTTTTGATGCCATCCCCAAACTCCTCCGGCCGCGCCGAATAGCAGACCCGTCAGTAGCCAGAACGGTATTCGCTGCAACAAATTCTGCAGGTCCATTTGCGAAAAATCGGGCACTTCGTGCTGATGCAAGGATACCTTGATTAAGACGAGTACGATGGCGATTGGACTTACCAAGATACCGGCGATTCCACCGGATAACACGCTGCGCAGCATCCAGGTAGCTTGCATGGAGTCAGTAGACGTTTGCCATACGGTGAACACTTGAAAACCCAACGGCAAGGCAAAACCAACCGCGACCACAACCACCATTTGAATTCCTCGATCCTCGAAACCAAACCAGACAAACCAGAAGAGGCCAGCCATGGCCCAGAGGATCCTGAGCGTCCATTTCATGCCACTCTCCTTTAAAAAGGAGGGGTCAAGCATTGTGCCCTCCCCGACGATATCTCGAAAGGAGCTTCGGCATGTATCCGGAGCGGAAAACACTGCTGTGCACCGCTGTGTACTTTATCGTACCCCACCGGCGCGGTGGAGTTCTTCGGCACGTTCCTCGGTCTCGGGCACGGTTACAGTGATCAATGTCCCTGCACCAATCGCGGATTCAATATTCAGAACCCCATTGACCAATTCTGTCCGTTCGCGCATATTTACCATTCCCAGGCTGCCGCGTTGTGCATAATCGCTGTCCACAGAGCCAACGTTGAATCCCACGCCATCATCTTCGATTTCAAGAATAAACAAGTCGGCTTGGCTCCTCAAACGTACCCATACATTCTGCGCCTCTGCATGCTTGACCGCATTATTAACCGCTTCATCCACAATATAGAAGACAACACCTTGCTTGCCCATATCAAGATTTCCCGCGACATCCTTCTCCGCCTCGACGACCACATTTTGATCATGAGTTTCCTTGACCTTTTCGGCTAATTGCTTGAGCGCCATCACCAATCCCTGAGATTCCAGGATTAAGGGTCGCAAGGTAAAGAGCATGTGCCGAATTTCCTTCGTCGTCCTTCTTGCTAAATCCTCGACTTTTTTTAGTTCCTTAAACGCCGCTTCTTCATCCTTTTCGAAGAGCCGCAGAGCAAAATTGACGCGCATTGCGATCGCCGCGATGGATTGGGTTGGTCCATCATGCAGATCACGCGCCAGACTGTTGCGTGCTTCCTCCTCGATCTCCATAATGCGTTCTTTTTCCTGTTCCAAATCACGGTAGAGCTTTGCATTTTGCAGCGCAACCATTGCCTGCTGTGCAACTGCCTCCAAAAGATCGATTCTTTCCGAATTAAAGTAATCAACCTCAGGATGCCCAAACAACAAAATCCCATAGGTTTCCAAACCTGCCGAAAGCGGAATGGCGAGCGCTTGTCGACATGCATGAAACCCCACTAGGCGCTGGATTTCAACATCATTAACCGGATTGCGGCCCAATCGAGGATCGCCCGTTGCAAATGCGTCGCCCAATAACCCACGATCTCCGGGCACGGTTACGCGCATATCCGCATGCGTCAGCCTCCTCCCGGAGAGCAAACGCAGCTGATCGCCGTCATACATCATCAAGGCGCCAACAAGCTTGTCCTCCTCGGGTTGGAAATCGGACAGCGCACTTGCACTTACTTCCAAAACCATATCCAAAACGCGTTCATAATTCAACGTTGCATTCAGCTCGGCCACCATCGGGAAAATTGCGCGCAATCTTTGCCGCTGACGTTCACCGTCGATTCGGCTCATAGAGGCGAACGTTCCCAATGGGGCTAGCCAGCGCAATTGCTCGGCCAGCTGGCCGATTACGCTCGCGGCGAGCATAAGTGCGCCGACATACATCCCCAGAGGCGCCAGCAACCATAATCCAGCATGGGTGAGGATAACGCCCAGGATCGCTGCCGCCACCAGACTCAAGGCCGTCATCGTTATCGCACCAATCAACCCGAAGGAAAGACCGGCGCCCAGGGCGCCGATGAGCAGCGAGGACCAAAGTGGGCTTGAGAAAAAACCCGAAATCGCGATCAGCAACAATCCAAGCAACATATCCAGGATTGCGCCCCCCCACCTTAACCACTCATTGCCCCATCCCTCGGCAATTGCAAGAGCGATAGCCACAGAGTAACCGGCCCAGAAGAGGATAACCAGCATCGTCCACACCGTGAGTTGGACACTCAAGCCAGCCACCAGGAGGAGCGCGGCCAGCCATAATAATCGCGTGGAAAGGGCAAGCCATTCCAACGGGTTAAGTGTGGGCAGGGATCTCAGTTGGTGCACCGCTCAATAATAATCAGATCGAGCAGGTTTGCAATAGACTGTAGGGTGAAAACGCAACTTCAAATCACGCGCTTTCCTTTTCCTCGAATACCCGTGTCGTGGGCTACGACTCGGGATTTATTTATAATTCGCGCTTGAAAATAAAAAGTGGACTCGCACAGCGCCCGCTATGTGCCGCAGAAACGGTTTCTACATAAGCACGGATTGTGCCTTCCCATCTATTGTTCGATTAAGTGCAAGTTTACAACTTCAGTTTCGTAGCTAGCTCCCTGTCACTCGGCTCTACCAGCAAATCACCATCCGGAAACAGGATTGTCGGTACGCTGGCCATCCCCCGGTTAACTTTTAATACAAACGCACGCCCGTCTCGATCTTCGTCAATATCCACCCAACGGTAGGCTATCTGATGTTGGTTAAGAAAATTGATCGAACGGTTTGAATCAGAACACCAACGTGTCCCGTACAAGATGATTTGTTTTTCGGTCGGATTTTCGGACATAGTACGTACCTCAGCCCTCTTTGACGAGACCAGGTCGTACATTCTTACCATGGAACGATGATCTGGGCCGAATATCCATGCTTGAGGAACAAGAATAACGAATGTATATGATGCCCAGGCGGCCTAATCCTGTGCACAGCACAGGCCATTGGATGTCATTAACGAAGATTAACTTTCAATCGCAGGATGCTATCAGCAAAGAATGATTCAACTGAATGTCATTCTGAGCGTAATGAAATGGAGCCCTTTCGCAATTTGAAAGGCAGGATCTTCGTTTTTCGTTTGACCAAGACCAACCCAGCCCATTACGAGATCATTCGTCAAAACACTTTTCTCGGGACGACATTGCTATTGTTAAGCCCGCATTTTCCGTTAAGGAAGCCAATCCGGCTGCCAAGCATTTTGCGCGATGCTCTGTACCTGTTCATCTTCCATCGACCATACCCAGACTTCGGGTGTTGCATCTGGGTCGCCCAAATTAAAGCGCTGGAATATAATTTTTTCACTATAAGGATCCCAGCGATAACCCCCATGGGAAAATGCTGGATCGATGACAATCAGATGCAGCCCACTGCCATCGGAGTTCATTAACCACAGTTGCTTTCCCAGTCCATACTCGGCCGATTGGATGGCGATCACGATCCACTGGCCATCGGGGGACCAGGCAGGCAGGCCAATATCGAGCCATTGCGCATTTTCATCCATAATGACTGTCGTCTCTTTGGACTTGAGCGAGGCTAAACGGATAGAAACAGAGAATCCATCTGCCCTGCCTTGTAAGACCGGGAATACCATTCTCTCACCCTCCGGCGACCAACTACCGATGATGCCATAACCGGAAGGCAACACAGAATCCGCTCCTCCAACAAGATCGAGAATACGTATGCCATTAACCAGTGTGTCGTAAAATGCCAGCTTATCCCCATCGGGAGACCAGATCGGTCCGCCGATCAACTCATGATCGTCTTGCAACAGCGCGGAAGTTTGTCCTGTCACCGGATTAAGAGTCCACAATCTCGCTGGATCGAACTTGTTCACCGCTGCTGGAATTGCCTGCGCACGGTTATAGGCGATACGTTGCGCATCGGGAGACCAGGCCGGTTCTGTACATCGATCCGCGCCACAATCAACAAGCATTCGAAAGGAAGAGCCCAACCTGTTGCTCCACCATAGATCCCGCCCGCCCGCTGCATTGGTGACCACATAAATGATCTCGTTTCCGGCCCTGTCGAAGGCGTAGGACAGAATCTCACCTTCGAACTCCGGCGATAACCTTGTCGATCCTGCATTCTGCTTTTGCCAAAACCCTATCACGCCCTCTATCTGGCTGAGAAAAACAATTGCTGGCTCGCGTATTGTGAATTGCCAACTGAGAGTTTGGTCAAGTCGTCTGCCTGCCTGGGAGGCGGCGCGGCCTTCGAGTGTCGCCGTATAGGTCTTTTCAGGCGCAAGAGGAACCTCGGGGATAAACCACATGATGTTATCCTCCCAAAAATAAGTACCCTCAAGGTTGGGTTCGATAAAAAAAGATGACTCTGCAGATTCTTCATCCATGATCACTGCGAACTCGACCCCCACTCGGCCAGTTGCGGCGACAACTTCACCATCCCCGGGATGCGTCCGCAAAACGAGCGCGCTTCTTCCACAGGCGGCGAGCGCGCCCAGTCCCAAGACCGATAGTAGGAAAAGGTAGTGCCTTTTATTCATCCATCAAACATCGTCCAGCAGCGATTGCTTTAGTATTCGACAATCCAATGCAATCGCCACGCAATCCAGCGCTCTGCATAATGCCTTAATCACTCGCTCAAAAATCCTCCGCAGGTCAAGGGTGAGATGTTGGTATTCCAGAATATAGTGTGCTTTCCTGCGGTACGCATAGACAGAGCAAGAGCTTCGACGCTCCAAAGGCGCACCTGTCTAACGTCGTAAGGGCACGGCATGCCGTGCCCTTATCTCTTGTTAATCGCCATCTTTCCAACGAAATATTACCTCGCAAACGATCCTATATCCCTACCCTCGGTTATGCACAAGATGATGAAATAACACGTGATCGTTCCCCGTGCCTGGTCTACGGACTTTCCGTCCCCTCTGGTGTTACCGTCGCGATAAAGTTGCTCAACACCCAACCTTCCTCACCCTCACTCGTCCGCACCTGCCACCATGTCTCATCTTCAATCCGCAGCGGGCCGCCAATGATTTCAACTTCAACACCATCAAACAAGCCGCGCAGCGGATTGCCATTGGGGGCATCCCGCAGCATCACACCGAACCCTCCCGTCCCTAGCACAACAGCGAATGTTTGCGTTGGGGTGGCGGTGGGAGTAGGGGAGGGCGTCGCAGATGGCGGCGGTGAGGGGGTTGCAGAGGGAAGGATTGCAGTTAATGTCGCCGGCACAGGAGTGCCCGTAAATGTGGGGACAAGAATTGGTAACGGAGTCGGTGCTGGTGACGCCAGGAGGATGGAGCCACCAAGGCTGAGAGAACCGGATAAGCCGACAACACCAATGAGAAGAAAGCCCACGAGAAATGTCCTTGCGCCTCGACGCTGCGGCCGATAACCGAGCACGACCAAAACCACCAATCCAATGGCAACAGCCCAACTCAAATGAAGCAAAAATGTAGAAAGAGCAGCCAGCCACAAATCTTGCTCCGTCCACAAAATTCCCAGTACAAACGCGCTGAGCGGACGCAGAATACCGTAGGCAATTGCCACTTGGGCAAGCCTGTTGATTTTGCTATCGCGTGCAAGGATCAGCATCGCAATTGCCGCGCCGCCAATGACGAAGAGAAATTCCAGAAGATTAAGGCGTGCAAATTCGAGAGTTTGGCCGGCAACATCATCCGGCAGTTCGCCGAAACTTCCTACAACCCCTGCTCCGATCCCTGTGAGCAGCAAGATCAGCACAATTGTTGCCAGGAATCGGAACCAATAGCGCGCTTCGCCCAATATCGCCGCCAATGCGAGGCCCGTCACGGAGCCCATCCATGGCGCGACTAGCGCAGCGAAGATAATTAATACCGGCTCTTGGTAGCGAATTCCGCCAGCGAATAACAATCCGGATAGAAGAGCAGCCCCTATAGGCCGAATCCCCAGGCCTAGAGTCTGAGCAAGCCCATCAATTAATGCAGTTCTCTTATCCGGATGCAATTCGCTCAGCCGTCTCTCGGCACGTTTTTGGCGGGCAAGCGAGATGCGATCGGGCTCAGGGGCTTTAGAAGAAGGTGAGGGATTCATGGCTTTGAATTACGAATGGAGGAACTGCACCGATCGATCACAATTGTGGCCTTGAGTTGAGGATTATAGCATTGCGAAGAACGATGATCAAAAGGTAGGACTGGAAATACGCTAACGGAAATCAGGAAGTAATTTCTCAGATTCCTGCTTACGGATTCCTGACCTCCTTTTCTTCCACCTTCAACAAGCACCTTCACTTCGCTCTGTGTAAATATCGCATGACATCGCCTGCGGGTCAGATTACGAGACGCCCGATAACCTTAGCGTTCGCAAAGACGTATTGGCATCGATCCTCCAAGTAGGAAACATGCTTCACAACGCGTCGTCCAATCAAGAGGTGTATTCGGAAAGTTTTACCACCCAAAATATTTCACGATCCCTTTAGGGGATTCCTCTTGAAAACGGAGCTTTGGACGGCTACATTATAGATACTTGAATTAATGTGTTGGTCCATTAAAGGAGTTTGTGATGGTTGCATTGCGGATGCTTCAATTTGTACTGGCTGGTTCTGTGGCAGGTTTCGTAATTATTCACGCGGAACCTTATGTCGATCGCTTTGCTGATTGGTTCGACGAAAAGTTTGCCGAGGCAAGAAAACGCTAACTGGGGCTGTGCATCTCGGTGGTGATCTTCCTTATTCCCAGAGTCCTGCTTCCGCATGTTTGCTCCCCTTCTCCAATCTTGAACCCGACCTCCCGCTGCGCTATAATCGGCAAACGAAGGGCGCGTAGCTCAGCTGGTTAGAGCGCACGGTTCACATCCGTGAGGTCGATGGTTCGAGTCCATTCGCGCCCACTTCAAGGCGGTTCCCGAGATCCACAGACGTATTCTTTTTCCTTATCCAGTGAGGGGCTTTCTTCGAAAGCATGGGCTTCGAGTCCATTCGCGCCCACTATAATAAGCCCCCATCCTCATAACGGCGGTGGTTTTTTCATTCCTTATCCTGTGAGGGGCTTGCTTCAGACAAGCGGCTGTCTTCGACAGCATATGCTTCGAGTCCATTCGAGTCCACTTCACTCAACCTCCCTATGGTTTGTGAACCTCGGGAGGGGCTTCAACTATTTGTTATAATTCTCCTCCGCACGGCCTTTTCTTTATAACCCTCTATACGTTGCTGAAGTGGTTAACGTTTTTCGTGGGTTTCTTCATTTTGTTAACATCCAAATTAGATAAATTTGACCGTCAAAAGACAAATCACTGTTCTTGATACGGTACCTAGCCTTAGCCAGAGGAGAACGACGGATGCGAAGATTTTCTTCCTTGATCGCGCGCACTGCCATGTGGGTGCAAAGTTTCCGAATAATGGTGAAGGGAAAGAGCCAGAAAAACGGCAATGGCAGGGCGATAAGGGGAATTGCCTTAACCGCTTTGCTTTTGCTTATCCCCATCCTGTTGGTATTCGCTGTCCATGATGATGATCTCTTTGAGCTTGGCGATGGGAATAAAACTCCCGGATCGGCTGATATAGCGGATGATGCGGCGCCGGGACCTGACTGGGAAAGTGTATTTGTTGAAAATCCAGCTGGATCTGGAATCTGGGTCTTTGATCCTACATCGGGCGGCCTGGACGCCATTTTTTTGGCCGATGAGCTTTCCACAAAGTCCGCCACCGACTCAACCACTTTCACCTCCTCCAACAAAAACAATGATCCCATCAGCACCTGGACTTGGGGCACGGGAAATATCCCGGCAAAAGATGACCTTTCCAATGTCTATGCTTATGCGACTCTGGACGGGTCAGATTTGATATTGTATTTTGGGATTGAACGCATCGATCCCGGGGGCGACAGCCACATCGACATTGAGATCAGCCAACAAACGATAACGACCAATCTTGACGGCAGCTTCAATAATGAAAAGAGCGATGGGGACATCCTTCTGGTCATGGATTTTGAGCGCGGAGGCGATCTTGGTTTCTTTGAAATTCGAAGCTGGAATGACGCCAATTCTGAATGGGAATTGACGGATGAGGTTCAGGGCGAGGGATGCAACGATTCGGACACCGCCTGTGCCTTCAACAACGGCGGAACTATCGCTTTTGTCCCATGGGTAACGTATGCAAAAAACGGGAATCCCACAAACGATTTGAGCCCTAACGCCTTCACCGAAATGGGTGTGAATATTTCTGATCTCGGCTTTACTCCCGGTTGCTCGATGAGCTTCCAGGCCAAGAGCCGCTCCTCCGCCTCCTTCAACAGCGACTTGAAAGATTTCGCACTGGGCCAATTCAACTTCTGCGAGACACGCTTGCGCGTCCTCGCCGACGATTCGAACGAGTCAACCGATCTGGTTCGGGTTGACGCAACCCTCGGCAGTCCCACGGCGACGTTCACAGTCATCGTTGAAGAAAGAAACATCAGCACTGGCCCTCAATGGATGCCGATCAGTGGCGTGGAAGTCCATGGAGCTCTCGATCTTGCCTTTACTTCGGATGCAGCATTCGTGGGTGAAATTAATACTTGCTCGACAGATGCGACTGGCGAATGTACCCTCACAGTCACCGATTCTGCCACAGGAGTATCCACGCTCACCGCGACTGCAACTTCAGCTTCTGGCGAGATTCTTAGCGGGACCGGCGCCATCACCTGGGTCGATGCTCAATTAACATTGAGCTTCTCGGCAGAGAGTGGACGAGTAAACGAGGGACAAACTGTCACCGCCGACCTGGTTTTTGATTACGGCGATGGGCTGGGTCCCGTGCCCGCTCCCGATGGGCAATCCATCACTGCAACCTTCGACGATGGGGTTTCCTCGACACCGCAATCGTGCACCACTACTAGCGGAACTGGCACATGTACCCTGAGCTTTACAGCGGATACCACCGGTACGCTGAATATTTCCGCAAACTGGACGGGGAGCATTACCATCGCAGGCGTGGGAAGCGCCGATGCATCAGCTTCCTCAGGTACCACTGCCACGATTTGGGTCGATGCGACCGTCACCATCGTTGGCCCTGATTCCAGCGACAACGACGAAACGGTCGTCATTACGGTCACTGTTGAGGGTGATTCCGGATCCGGCATTTTCACTCCGGTTGTTGGCGAAGATGTTGATTTGACTGTGGGCGGAAGCACTGTCGATAGCTGCACGACCGATGCAAGCGGGCAATGCACCTTTACTCAGAACTCCCCAGGAACCGGGGAAACAATCTACGTCGCCACATCCGACGTTAATGTGGGGGGCGTTGTAATCAGTGTGGAAAGCTCTGATTTCAGCGTCGTCTGGGTCGATGCCGAAATCACGCTCTCACCCACCAGCGCCACCAATCTCACTGGTGCAGAGGATATTTACACCGCCACCGTCAGTGTTGACACGGGTAGCGGCTTAAATACCGTTAACGGGGTGCAGGTCACCGTTTTGGTTGCCGGCACTTCGAGTGTGCAGCCGATTTTCTCTGTTGGCCCCACATGTACTACTGATGCCAGCGGTCAATGTACCGTGACGATCGCTTCCGCCTACGCCGGCCAAGCTGTGCTCAGCGCATTTGCAGAGATCGACGTTAATGGTCTTCTGCTGAAGCGCACCTCCAACAGCGCCACGCAGACTTACCTCGGAGGCTGGATCACGATCAGCACCGGGGACGACAGCTTTGAGTTCAATGATCAGCCGGAATATGCCACCCCGTTTAATATTTGCGAGGACGACTCCCCCGGGGGTGTCTGTTCATCCAAGATCAGCCACGGTCAGGATATCGATTTCTTTTCCATCCGGGTTGAAGAGATCGCCGATTTAACCATCAGCCTGACCGGGCTTCCCCAAAATTTCGACATCGCTGTTTTCGCCAAAGCAGACAACCCGCCCGAGGTAGACGGCGAGACACAGATCATCACCGATTTCCTGAATGTCTCGGAGGTGAATGACATTGGAAATCTAACTTCCATAGGAAATCTAACTTCGATTGGCAATCTCACCTCCATCGGAAATCTCACTTCAATTGGAAATTTGACCTCCATTGGCAATCTCACCTCGATAGGGAACCTGACCTCAATAGGAAACCTCACTTCGATTGGCAACCTGACTTCTATTGGAAACCTAACTTCGATCTCGGCGAATCCGGGCCTGGAAGATGAAGAGATCCGGTCGCTTGCCGTTAATGTGCCCGGTACCTACTACATCCTGGTCTATAGCCCTGAAGGCACCTTCAGCCAATCGGCATACACATTGACGGTCAACATCAGCCCCAAAGTCACTGTTCCTGCCTGCACTTTTTCACCTACGTATTCGGGTTTCAATGCTTCGGTTTTTGATGGCTCTGGCTCCAGTCCAATCAATACTCTTATACTCACAAACCTGGATCGTATGGCAAATATCTACGATTCCCCAGCAGTCACAACGCTTGAGCAATCGCTGCATAATCTGGCGACTTCAGTGAACGGCCTGGTCATCCCCGTGGAGACCGACCCTGCCGTCCAGGCAGCCTACGCCGCCTGGAATGGAGATTATTGCAACGTGCAGAGGGCCAATGATGTAGCTAGCGCAATTCGCGGCGTAATAGAATCCTATCTGACAACGGACGTTAACTACGTTGTCATCGCCGGCAGCGATGAAGTGATCCCCTTCTTCCGCGTTCCAGATGAGGTTCGCATCGCCAATGAAAGCACGTATACCGACACGTTGAAGGAAGTGGACCAGCCACTGTACTGGGCTGTTCGCAGTGGGTACATTTTCTCCGATGATTTTTACACCGACAGCGATCCGATCCTATGGCGCGGACGCGAATTGTACATTCCCGACCTTCCCAGCGGAAGGCTAGTCGAGACGCCGGATGATATTTCCGGCTCGATCGCCAATTTCACCGGTTCCGTTGCCGTCAATACGTGCACCGTCACTGGATATGATTTCCTGATCGACAGCGCCAACGCGATCAGCGATGCGCTGGGGAAAACTTCTCCCACACTCACTCAGCTGATTGCAAATGGTTGGAGCAGCACCGATCTGCTCGCCGTTTGGGGGAATGCTGACCTGGCTTCCATTAACGCTCACTTCAACCACTTTCAGGCATTGGCGGATGATCCAGGGGGCAGCACGCTCAAAAGCACCGACCTCGATGGTTTGCTGACGAACCAGGTCGGATACTCGGTGGGCTGCCACGCCGGCCTTAACGTCCCTGCCAGCATGAGCGGGAACGGCAATATCATCACAGATTTCCCCCAGACATTCGCACAAAATGGTGCCGCAGCGTGGGTGGCCAATACCGGATACGGGTACGGGATGGATGATGCCATCACCAACTCCGAGCTGCTCTACCTGTACTTCACCGAAGAGCTGACGAATGGTGCCGCTTCCGTCGGCGATGCACTGGTCGCGGCGAAACAGCGCTACCTCAGTGATGTCGCCGCAAGCGGTTTTGGCGTTTACGATGAAAAGATCCTCATCGAAGCCACAGTTTATGGCCTGCCCATGGTTCAGGTCGCCGGGCTTTCAAGCAACATAACTCCAAACACCGAGATGGTTATCACCTATTCTGCTCCCGGTACATACCACATCGAACTGAATCCGACTTTGAATGCAACAACAACGGGTGATTTCTACTCCCTCGATGGCAATGTGCTCGCCTCGCCGGGCTTTCCTATCCAGCCGCGTGGCTCATTTGTATCAAAGAACACCAGCTTACGGATAACAGGGCTCATCTTGACCGGCGCACAATTTACCGACATCCCCGGTTTTGACCCCACCATCGCACGACCGGTTTGGTTCGACGCGGAAGTTGAGCCAAATTACGATGAGGTTGGCTGGTTTCCAGGGAACCTTTGGTCGGTGAACGCGATCAGCGGGACGGAATACATCGTGCTCGTCGGCGGTCAATACAATACGATCGGCAGCGTCGAGCGTTTGTTCACTTCGATGGATTTCGAAGCTGTGTACGGCGATCCAGACAACATCGATCAATTGGCGCCCTCAATACTTTCGGCCTGGACGGAAGAAAGCGCTGGGTCACTTAATTTCTTTGTCCAGGCTCAAGATCTTGGCGCTGGCGTGGACAAGGTTTATGCCACGTACCTGGGGGTATCCGGGTTTACAACAGTCGAATTGACCCTCATCCCCGCTACAGATCTATGGACCGGCAGCGTGATTGGATTGGACAGCGCAACAGCATTTCTCGTTCAGGCCGTCGATGTCGCTGGAAATTCAGTTGCCGACAGCAACAATGGTCAATTCTACGTTGGCGGCCCGACCAGTCTAATCATCAACAATATCAACGACGCGCACACCTTCACGATTACGGTATGGCAGGATGATGGCACAGGCAACATTGCCGTAGACAATGTATTTCCGACCGTTGAATTGATAAGCGAAGATGGCGCGAACCCAAGCGTAATTTCGGATACTTGTGTTACAGCAGGTACCGATGCCAACGGCCAATGCACGGTTACATTCGTCTCCGATAGCCCAGGATCGGTGGGGGTGAGTGCTTCCGTTGACTTGGGTTTTCCTGACTTGACCGTTAGCGCGCAGACACTTGCAAAGAAAACTTTCGTCAGGCCACCTACGGGGCAAATCGCCCCGACGGCGACTACCTGTGAAGCCTATCGCGACGGCACTTCAGCCGATCTGATTGAAATTCTCTATGGAACCAAGGATGGAAAAATCGGTAATGCGGCACCGGGAGTATTTTTCTACTACTCGCAGCTAGTCGCCCCAGCTATAGACTTTCGCATTGAGATCATGCAAAATGCCCAGCCCGGGTTCACACTGTTTGAGGTTCAAAACATCCAGCAAATCCGGTTATTCAATGCAGACTGTTCCACGCCGCGGTTCTCGTACACCAAAGCGATCACGAATGGCCAGGCTTCCATCGAGGTCCATCTGGCCAGGGGCGCTAAAGTCGGTGATCTATTCATTGTATCTGTGAAGTATGCTACCGATGCGGTTGTCGGCCAGGCAACACCTGCTGGACTTATCGAATACAGTTTCGAGACCGCCGTGGACGGGAAAATAGTCGATTTCGATCCGACCGGCCTTTTCTTGCGCAGCAAGTAAAGGATGCCGTCAAGTTGGTTTCCATAACTGGAGAGAATACCGCAGAAAAGGGAGACTGAATTCAGCCTCCCCTTTTTCTCAGACTAAGATTTTGGCCTACTTTTTCGGATTAGATAGCTGTTTCTCCAAAACCTTTGCCTGCCTTAAATCCTCCAACGCACCAAGCTTTGCAAATGTTCGTAAAACCTCTGCTAATTTTTCCTGGCTCGGCTTTTGCATCTGCATGGCCAGGCGCGCAAGCGCCAGTTTTGTTTTTGCAGCTTCGTATTCACTTTTCAACTCGTTGAGCAAATTCAGGCTTTGCTGAAGAGCAATTTTAGCGGAATCGTAATCCCCCATTACGAGGTCCACCTCTCCTAAGACGCGTAACGACATGCCTTCTTCTAGTCGTGCATCCAGCTTCCCAGCTAGTTCGATTGATAGTTGGGTGTGTTTTTTTGCCTCTGCCAATTCTCCACGATGAAGATAAAATTCTCCCCACCTGCGTTCTATTTCCGGCAAAAAGTCTTTCGAGCCGATTTTATTAAATATTGTCTGGCTTTCGTGCAATGTGCTCTCAGCAGCCGTTAAATTTTCGCGGTAGATATAAACTTGTGCGAGATTGCTGAGTGTCACTGCTTCGGGCAAGGGGGCGCCGATTCTTTTCCAGATAGCCTTGCTGTCCAAATAATACGTTTCCGCTTTATCCCACTCCCCGCGATAAAGGTTGATGTTGCCTAGATTGTTGGCCACAAATCCTTCATCTTGAATATTGCCGATCTTCTTGTTCATCGTGAGACTTTTGTGATAGGCCTCACTCGATTTTTCCCAATTACCGAGATCGCTGTACACGATGGCCAGGTTATTGTAGGCACGCGCCTGGCCGAGATAGTCGTCAATTTCATCATAGAGTCGCAGACTTTGCTCGCAAGATTCTAATGCGAATTCAAATTCACTCAATCGATATTGAGCAGCACCTAACAAGTAATATGTGTGCGCCGTCACATGCTGGCCCTCACGAGTGCGGATCTTAGCCGTTGTGGCGAGGCTTTTCTGACACCATTCTGTCGCTTTTTCATTGTTCCCCTGACGATGATGAAGGCCGGCGCCCATTAAGTAGATACGAGCAGTTGCAATGCTTGACGAAAATTTATCGACATAACTCAAACCTTTATGTAACCACTCAAAAGCAATCGCATACTCGCTCTGGCGCTCAAGGACATCTGCTGTTTTACGCGCTAAATCAGCCAGTTGGAGAGGTTGTTCTTCCCAATGAGATTCGGTTTCTAAAATCGCGCGTGCCGCGTTGTAGTGATTCATCGCCTCATCATAGCGGCCTACGAGCGTTAACACTTCGCCCAGCGCCTCATGCGCTAATTCCTGATCGCGCAAAGTTCGATTATCTTCTTCCAGTTTCCCCGCAGCTTCGAGTGCATTTTCGAAAGATGTGATGGCAATGTCATTGGCAAATTCGGTTTGAGCGTAATGCCCGCCTTGCAGGTTGTAGTCCAATGCCTTTGACCAAGATTGACCCAGGAAATAATGGTAAGCGAGCATATTGGTGTGCTCGCGCAGACTGCCAGTAAAAGTGTCTTCAATAAATTCTCCGATCTGCGTATGCAGATTGCGCCGCAAGCCAAAAGATAAGCTTTCATAAACAACTTCGCGCGTAGTGAGGTGGATGAAGCGATAATTTCCTGCTTCCATATCCGCGAGTTCGATTAAGCCCATCCCGTGCATATGATTGAGTCTTGAATCGATCCATTGGTCCTTCCCATTTTGACTGAGTACGCCCATCAACGTTTGTACGGGAAAATCACGCCCCACTACAGATGCTGCCTGAAGAATAACCCGGTCATGCTCATCCAATCTGTCAATACGGCTGATGATGACTCCATGCACTGTGTCCGGAAGATCAACAGAAATTTCCTCTTCATTGAATTGCCATGTTCCTGATGAGTCTTGGTCCAGCACGCCTGTATCCATCAGGCTGCGGACGAGTTCGCCGATGAAAAAGGGATTGCCGCCAGCTTTCTTCAGAATAAGATCCTGGATGGATGCAGGGACTTGTATCGGCCCAATCATTCCCTGGATGATCGCAATGGATGGCTCATCAGACATTTCCTGAAGATGAATTTCCACAGAATTGGGCTGCGCTTTCCAATTAGGCAAACCATCATCCGGTCGATGAGGCAGCACCATCAGAATCGGTTGATCAAAAATATTTCGCAAAAGATAGTTGATCAATTCCATCGAAGCTGAATCAGCCCAATGCGCGTCCTCAAGAATCAGCAGCAGCGGTTGAGCTTGCGCACGATACTGCAGGAGTTTAACCATCAAATCCAATACACGCTGGCGGCGCAATTTTGCATCCAGATCGCGCGTGAGTTCGTTTTCGTCAATATCCAAACCGAGGACTGTTCCAATAACGGGGGTCCAATCCTGTTCACCGATCGCTTGCATACCTTTTTCCAGTGCTTTGATGCGGATGGATGGAGCATCGGATGCCCGAACTCGAAAATACGTTCCCAAAATTTCGGCCCACGGATGATACGTGAGGGTGCTGCCGTAGGAGAGGCTCGTGCCAAGCAGCAGCTCCATCCCCAGCCCGGTGCCATAAGCGATTATCTCCTCGACCAAACGCGTTTTCCCAATACCGGATACCCCATATATGATGAGAATCTGACCGTTGGCTTGTAAGGAACGCTGCGCTGCTTCTTGCGCCTTCGCTAGTTCCTTCTGGCGGCCAATTAAAGGAGTAGCAGCGTAATGACGGCTGCCCCTTGCCAACTCCCTGGGGTGGATAACTAAAAACGGCCGCAGCGCCTCATCGATTCCCTTAACCTTGACCGACTTCTGTTCTTCCAATTCGAAGTTCGCTTCAACTGACTTTGCCGTCGCGTGGCCAATAAGCACTTCACCATCTCGTGATTTACTCATCAAGCGGGCGGTAACATTTACTTGGTCTCCCATCACGGTAAATTCGCGTCGATTGGCGGAACCAACGTTCGCTGCAAAAACGAATCCGCTGTTAATTGCAATCCGTTGCTTAATTGCTGCATCGTTAAATTCAACATTGAGATCGGGAATCGCTTCCAATAATTCAGCAACCTGAAGGTTGACTTCTTCCAATACCCGGTTCATCTCTAACCCTGCGCGGATCGCGCGTTGCGGATCATCCTCATGCGCTCGTAATGCGCCGAACAACGCGAGAATTCTTTGACCAATGATGTATGAATCTACCCTGCTGATGGTCCCGCCATAGCGAGAAATGATCGCACCCATTTTGACGAAATAAATGTTCAAGATTTCAGTTATCGATTTGCAGTGCTCAGGCCCAAGTTCTTCAATTAGCTCATCAACGCCGTAGAAATTAAGAAACATCACGGTGACCAAACGATGGGAACCGTAGAGAATGGACTTATTTGGGTCCGGGATCAAGCGCTTCAACAACTCATCAGGAACAAAGGGACGCAGCGCTTCTATTTTTGAGGCGTGCGAAAGACAATCTTCAAGAATTTCATTGAGGCTGGAAGGCTGTGGAAAAAGTGTTACTCCAGATTTAATCTCAGGCGGCTCCGCGTGACTTTCCGAAACGAGAGTGTTGTGGAATAACCAGAGTTTCTTTCCCAGGGGAGTATAGGCTGCCCTGGCCAAGGTGGCCTCACGCGTGGGTCCGTCGACTACAATCTGCCCTGCTTCGGCTATGTCTTCAGCCTGCGCCATGTTGGCAAGCACGCTACCCATCACAACATAATTCATCTGCGCTTCAATACCCAAAGTGGAAAAAAATATATCGCCGCTGCCGATTCCAATGCTCATCCGTAGTGTGAACACCCCCTGGGAGGTATTCAATACATCGTATTTATCCATCGCAGTTTGCATTGCTTGTGCAGCCGTTAGCGCACGCTCTGCTCCTGCATACCCTTCAAAATACAGTAGCAGCGCATCGCCACCAAATTTTAATAAGTCTCCAGTAAATGCATCACTTATGGCGAGCATTGAATCAAAATAATCATTTACTATGCCTGTCATTTCCTCCGCACCCTCTTTGCCCAAGGCTGACAATTTTTTCGACATCGCCGTGAAGCCGCTCACATCTGCAAACATAACCGTACCGTACCGAAATTCACCATCCCTTTTTCCAAGCGACGCATCGCTGGTTATTCGCTTAACAAGATAATGCGGCAGATAGGTGGAAAGCACAGATCGTAAGGATCGAATATGATCCAGGATTGCGAGTCCATCGTCGTATTGAAAATCTGTAGTTAGAGAATCTCTCAATGAAGGAGGAAGATAAGGCCGAAGAGGCTTAAATAGGGAAGCGAATTCTGAAGTAATCATCATCTCAATTGCATTGTCAGAATGGATAGAGCGATGGTCCAAAATACTCTGTCGTCTAAGATTGCCGCCCTACATTATTTCCGTCAGCAGTATCGATAATTCGGGCCTCAATCCGCAACGAACTGAATCAAGTCCGCTCGGCGATCAACGCCAGAGGCATCCATCCTCGCCCCGTTCTGACCAATGGATTTGGTCCCAATGGATTCTATCCCAATGAAATTATAAAGTGCGACAAACATGGGACTCGATAAGTTTACCTTTTGACGGTCGATAATCTCAGGGGAGAGGCAAAGATCGATCCAGCGAGTGAATAGTTCGGTTGCGCGTGTGGCCTCAGAGAGCCGTGCAGTGAGCAGCGGGAAAGACAACAGGATTGTAGGGCATTCAGTTCATTAATGTACAATATTGGTATTGAAGTGGGTAAGGATAAATGTAGCTTGGGAAACGTTTGCGATTGAATGAAAGTCTGACTTCATCACACATCTGTCTGCATTGAAACTCGCACGTATCGTCGCCCTTCCTTAATTGTGCAAGGGATTCAGTTCTCCAACTAGCTATTGTCAATGATCATCACTCTCCCAAGGATATGCGAGGTCACGCGCACCCAAGAAGGAAAGGTAGGAAATGAATAGAGTCCTCCTGGTCAGCCCTGATTTCTACCCGGATGAGACCAAGGCACGCAAACAGTCTCTTTCCTCAAGAATGTCGGCGCTAAAATTCCTGACCTCCAAAGGGTTTATGGTCCCGCTAGGCTTGGCAACAGTCGCCGCTCTTACGCCTGACGATGTCGAAGTAGATATATGGGATGAGGCGGTGCATGGTTTGATTAGCGAGCACACTACTTTTGAGAAAAGCTACAACCTGGTGGGAGTGACCGGCTATGTCAATCACCTTGGACGCGTAAAGGAAATCGCACAAGTGATTCGCCAACGCGGCATCCCAGTCGCCGTCGGCGGTCCGGGCGTCTCAGCCGAACCGGAGCTCTACGGTGACCACTTTGACGTCATCTTCATCGGCGAGGCCGAATATATCTGGCCGCAATTTATCGCCGATTGGAAAGAGGGCAACTATCGATCCGAATACCGCCAGGTGGATAAGGTGGACGTCGCCCAATCGCCACTGCCACGCTGGGATTCAATTGCTGATGATATGCAGAACTACCTGCTGGGGGCTGTGCAAACGACTCGCGGCTGTCCCTTCGATTGCGAGTTTTGTGACGTGATCTATCTCTACGGCCGGCTGGCCCGACATAAGTCCGTCGAGCAAGTCCTGGAAGAAATACGCGGGTTGGAGCAGTTTGGAATAGCGCGTATTTTCATTTGCGACGACAATTTGATTGGCAGCCCGCGCTATGCAAAGACGTTGGTGCGAGAGCTGATACAGCTGAACAGGTCGTTCAAACGCCCAATATCTTTTCACACCCAACTGACCCTCAATGTCGCCAAAGACGATGAAATGCTGCAGCTGCTGGCGGATGCCAACTTCCATGGTTTAACTATCGGGATCGAAACTCCAAACATCGAGAGCCTGATCGAGACGAACAAACCCCAGAACTACAAAACCGATATTGTTGCTGATGTGGAGAAGATACAAAGCTTTGGTTTGCCGCTTTACCCGGGCATGATTGTGGGCTTTGACCATGATGACGTGTCTATTTTTGACCAGCAAGTTGACTTCATCCAGCGCAGCAATATCGTAGCCCCTTCGATCAGTATGTTAAAAGCCCCATATGGAACCAAGCTTTGGGTCCGACTCCACAAAGAAGGGCGCGTCCTGGATTTGCCCGAGCTCACGGCCACTTCCGATACCTATGTCCTCACCAACATAATCCCCAAGAGAATGACGCGTGTGGAACTGCTGACGGGATTTCGCAACTTGCGGGAGCGGATCACGGCTTGGAATAGTTTTGAGAACCGGGTCAGGGGCATGATTTCGCAAATAAAGCACCGACCTGATGTCCAGGGAAGTATATCCTGGACACAGACACTAAAGTTTTTCATGTTCGTCTTCTCCATGGATAGCGAGGCACGCCGCACGACGCTCCGCCTGCTCGTACACACATGGCGGCATGCCCCTTTCATGATGGAGAAAGTTGGGATGCTGATTACGCAGCAATATTTTAAGAAGGCCCAACTTCCCTCTCTGCTCGAGGAGATTGACGATCGCATTCAAAGGGAGAAAACAGGTGCCTTAGAATTGCATCCGGACCAGACCAGGTTCTTCGTTCCGGACACATTTCAAAAACCATACAGGGCCATTTTTCCCGAACTATACGATCGCGTTTACCGCGGCCTAACCGACAAGTCGCGCACTTTAAACGCTCTGGTGGAGGTTGTCTACGATTTTCTCACCCGCTGGGGTCCTACATTCGATCGTTTCGAGGAACATCACCACACCTTCATCAACGATGCATGTGACCGGACCGTTGCCAGTGAGAACAACGGCTTTGTAAGTAGTAATGCTGAGAATTTAGAAGAAGACCCCACGGAGACGCCTGGTCTCACGCAGCGACAGGTTGTAAGAAAGATGAACAAGCTGGCCGATGAGGTCTTTCGCAGCGTCGAACAGGGGTTGTGGGCCTTTCAACCCTAGTTGCCCAGATTAATAAGTCACGTTTTACGATTCGCGTGCCACGCGCTCGGCTGTACCCTTTTGCTGGTATCCTTATCGCATTGGAACGGTTGGGCAGACACAATCATCCTATCCAAATGGGCAGTTCGTCGTGTGAGTAGAAGCTCTGAATCGGCTAAAATAAACCCCGTTAATTCCCATCTTTATTCGCAAGCAGTGAAGGATCCCGAACCCTGCAGCATGCTGCGGGCATCTTCATCGGATAGGTACCATCCACGGAATAGCCAACATGAGGGCTGCCACCCCAGAAACCCAAGCTTGCCATTCATCACCGCAGCGAGCTAAGGCGTATTTTGGCTTTATCCCATAAACACATAGCAATATCCTCATCGGGACCGAGATGAATCCGGACCGAAGCTTATGCTTGAGTATGGTGTTGTCAATCTACAAGTAGGATACGCGCCCATTAGGGTCAGGGGGTGCTCCAGAATTATTTATCCAATAAAATCTGCGCACGGGTTTAACAAGCAGCCTTTGATACTGTTTATGTTTAAGGCACGTGGAGAAATTCTTGACCTAAAACAGTCTGCACAGCATCGGGATCGCTAACCAACGAGGAGGAAAGATCAATGGACTACGGCGAGGTACTCTCAAAAACGTGGCGGATCACATGGAAGAACAAAGGATTATGGATCCTTGGAATCTTGGCCGGCTGCAGCGCCAGTGGACGTGGCAGCGGCGGCCAGTTTTTGGGTGGGTTTCGCGGATTTGAATTCGATAGCTCCAATTTCGATGGATTCGAATTTGAAGGAGTTCCGATTGAGATTGAGAACTTTTTCAGAGGTATCACAGCTGAAGCAATTTTTTTCGCTATTTTTGCTTTGATTTGCGTCTTTCTCTTCCTGGCGCTGGTCTTTCTTGTTCTGGGCGTGATTGGCCAGGCAGGACTAATTGCTGGATTTAGTCGCGCAGACGAGGGTGCTGATGTAAGTCTTGGTGAAGCATTCAGTCTAGGACTGCAGAGTTTTTGGAAGCTTTTGGGCATCCGCTTCACGGTCTGGATTATCGGCCTGATCATCGGAATTGTACTTGTGGTTGGACTTATTGTCCTCGGCATTGCAACCTTTGGCCTTGGATTGCTCTGCCTCCTGCCTCTCATCTGTCTGATTGTTCCACTCGCGTTCGCAGTGGATTCGTATATCACGCTCTCCATGGTCGCCGCGGTAGACGAGGATCTGTCTGTATTTGATGCCTTTGGCCGCGCTTGGCAGGTGTTTAAGGAAAACCTAGGGTCAATGATCGTGATGGCTCTGATCTTGGTTCTGGGCGGCGGACTTGCCAGTATCATAGTCGCCGCGCCATTCTTCGCCGTATTTGTGCCCTTTATCATTGGGCTGGTGAATGGCACAGAGCAAGGGATACTGACGGGTCTTGTGGCCAGCGGTCTTCTGTTTTTCATCGCGCTTCCTGTGGTGATTTTATTGTCTGGGATCCTGAACACATTTGTGACGGGGGCATGGACTCTCACGTTTCGCAGACTGACCGACAAATCAGGAGCTGAGTCTGCTCTGGCAGAAAGCTGATCTTTGATCTAGATCAAGTGTATAGGGGTAGTTTGATGACCTTCAGCGATCATCTGTTACCCCTATCCCAGACGTAAGAGAGATGGTCGTTTCCAATGAAACGGATCGGAGATATTTGGCTCCTAATCATTCGCAAAAGGAGGCTACATGATGGCATCAGATAGAGAGAACCAGCGACTCAAACTAAAGGACGGTCGGATGCTCGGGTACGCCGAATATGGAGACGCCTCCGGGAAGCCCGTCTTTCACTTCAACAGCTCTGGCGGCTCCAGATTGGAGCATCCCTCGGACCTCTCCATCCTCACCGATCTGGGGGTTAGGTTAATCTCTACTGACAGACCTGGCCACGGCATTTCCGATCCCCAGCCAGGTCGGAAGCTTTTGGACTGGCCCGATGATGTCGGCCAACTTGCTGACCACCTTAATGTGGATAAGTTTTACGTTGAAGGCTGGTCGGCAGGCGGGCCCCACGCGCTGGCCTGCGCTTATGAGCTGCCTGACCGTGTATCGGCGGGGGCGCTCGTTAGTGGGCTCGCTCCTCCTGACCGTCCTAGACCTTATGAAGGGCTCCCATTCGCCCTGAAGGTGATGAATTTCATAGGAAGGCGCGTTCCTGCGCTTGTCTACCTCTTCCGTCGACTGTTCTATAACATGCTGCAAGGGGACCCTAAGAAGGTCGAAGATCGGATGGCCTCCTCCTTCCCTCCGGAGGACATAAAGGCTATCGAGGAATCAGGTAGTAAAGATATGTTGTTTACGAACTTCAGAGAGGGCTACAAGCAAAGTTGGGATGGTCCCGCACAGGATGACATCATTATCAATTCCTCATGGGGGTTCAGATTGGAGGACATACAGACCCGATTTGATGTTTGGCAGGGTGAAATCGACAAGAATGTTCCAGTGAATCAAGGCGAGTATCAGCACAAGCTCCTTCCTAGCAGTCGGCTTAGGGTTCTTCCAGGCCAAGCACATCTCTATTTGCTAACTTATTGGCGAGAGGTGTTAGAAACCTTGGTCACATAGCGGCTAGACAAATGTCTATCCATTGTGATGAGGGGATGCATTTTAGAAGAATCTGCCTTATCAGTAGCGACCCCGAGGGATCCCTGGGGGAGAGCGCTGTGCAAGTGCAGAAGACCCGGCATCCACTCATAGGATAAGCTCATTTACCAACTCATCGAGCAAGGCAGATTGCATGGACAAAGTAAAACCGCTGGGAAACAATTCGGCGGACGCGGACATCCCTCCCGCCGCTCCTTGATGGCTCTGGTCAGGAAGCCGGTGAACTCTGGATTAGGCGAGACAATGCTGGATACCATGTTCACGCCCAGCGCATGGATTCTGTTGAGTCCCGTCACCTTTCTCAATAAAGAGGGAATAGCTTTATGAGCTTTATTTAAATTCCGCCAAGGGTTCGCATAATGGCCAAGAATCAGAACAATAAAAGAGGAGTAAGAAAATGAAAACATCGTGAACTATATGCATCGACAAGGTCACGCTTTCACAAAGTTGGTCCTCTTCATGCTGATGATGGCTATGACATCGATGGCCTGCCTCTTTTCTGGCATCTCTGTTGATGATACTGATTTAGATGTCACCGTCACCCTGTCCGAAAGTACCGTCAACCGCCTTCTTCGAAACAGTGTCCTCGAACAGGATGAAGACAATTTGTTCGTTGACATCACCAGCATCGATATGCGGCCTGGCCTCATCCGTGTGTTTGGCACCTACACGACTTCTGATGGGTCGACGGTACCGGGTAGTGCAGATGTGAGCTTCTCTGCAAAAGATGGGCTGCTACATGCCGAAATCACCGCCGTCGACATCGCCGGGCTTGATGTCAGTCACCCACGCATTACCCACATCAACGATGTGATGGCGCGGGCATTTGCGGAAGAAGCTTCCGACACCGACGAGGTTGAGTTTATTAGTGTAAACATCACCGATGACACCATGGAAATCACCGTCAGAGTGTCCTTACAGTAACTTTTTTAGAAACTAAACTTTACCTAACCGATTTGTGCGGGATTCAGCCCGTATTCGCATTAAAGCGCGTATCATTAACTTGTTAACGCAGGAGGAGGAACGATATGGAACATTCTGAACTCGTCATTGATACCAAGGGTTTGAGCAAAAGTTACAACGGCGTGGCGGCGCTCAATTCCCTCGATTTGCAGGTACCTAAGAATTCGATATTCGGCTTCTTAGGGCCAAATGGCTCTGGGAAAACAACTACCATTAAGCTGCTGCTGGGGCTGACCCGCCCGACTTCGGGAAGTGCTGCGATTTTCGGGCAGGATATCGTTGAAGACAGCGTCGAGATTCGTAAGCGCATCGGTTACCTGGCTCAAGATCCGCGCTTTTACGAGCATATGACCGCCCGCGAAACGCTTCGTTTTAAGGCCCACTTTTACTATAGCGGACCAGCTAGTGAAATAGAGGCGCGCATCGCGGAAACATTAGAGTAGGTAGGTCTGGCGGGCAAAGCAGGTCGGCCCATCAAGGGTTTCTCCGGTGGTGAGCGGCAGCGGTTAGGCATCGCTCAGGCGCAGATCAACTTTCCGGCCCTGCTGATCCTCGATGAACCGGCGGCGGCACTGGATCCGATGGGCCGTCGCGACGTGCTGAAAGTGATGCAGAGAATTCAGAAACACGCCAACAATTTCTACTCAACCCATATTCTCGACGACGTGCAGCGAGTGAGCGATAATGTGGCCATTTTGAACCACGGTAAACTCGTCGCCATCGCAGCGATTGAGGAGTTACTTGCCGGCAGCCGGGGCACTATCTACTCTGTGGTGATTGAAGGCGACGCCGGAGCGGCTCAGGAGCGAGTTCGCTCTCAGGCGTGGGTGGCAGACATAGAAGTCATGACCGAGGACGGTGAAACGACCTGGCAAGTAGCCGTGACAGATGAGGCTGCCGCTAAAGACCAGCTACTGCGCCTGGTCATGTCAGACGAGCATATAACGGTAACCCACTTTGGACAGAAAACCTATGAACTCGAAGAGATTTTTATGAATATCGTGGAAGGAGATGCTCATGGCTAATGTGGGTGTTCTACAACCGGTAAAAGAAAGTGGATGGCGCCGTGGTTTTGCCAATCTGCTAAGAAAAGAGAATGGCGAATGGTGG
>JADFRQ010000064.1 GCA_022561215.1 Chloroflexota bacterium
CACGTCCGGGATCATGTTCGCGCTGCGCTTCTTCGCGGGTCCCATCGTCCACCGCATCTCCCCGCTCGGCCTCCTCTGCGCCAGTGGCGTGATTGGCGCCATCGGCCTGACCATGCTTGGCTACGCGACCGGCGTCATGATGTGTATTGTGTCGGCGACGATTTACGCGCTAGGCAAGACCTTTCTGTGGCCGACGATGCTCGGCGTCGTTGGCGAGCGATTCCCCCGCGGTGGCGCGCTAACGATGGGTGCCATCGGCGGCATCGGCATGCTTTCGGCGGGTTTCCTCGGCGGTCCCGGCATCGGGTACAAACAGGACTACTACGCGTCGGAGCAACTGCAAGCGGAAGCGCCGGAAACCTACAAACGCTACGAGGCTGCGAAGCGAAACGGATTGCCCTGCGATCTTATATCAAGCGAATGGGGCTCGCCCAATCTCCCCGATCAAGTTGAGTCTGCATTGGAAAAAAATACTTACGATGTTTTGATCGTTGTACACAATGAAACTTCAACCGGAATCGAAAACCCTATCGCTGAAATTGCTGCACGCGCGCGGTCCGTACATCCCGATTTGGTCATCATGATTGATGCCGTATCTTCAGCTGGCGGCGTGCAGCTCAAACCCGTCGAATGGGATCTCGATATTGTGGTTTCTTCATCTCAAAAATGTTTTGCTCTCCCTCCCGGCCTTGCTTTTGCATGCGTGAGTGAACGTGCTATGCAGCGTGCACATACCGTGGAGCAACGTGGCTGGTATTTTGATTTTCTACTGCTGGATGAATTCTTGCAGCGAGACCTTACGCCTGCTACGCCCGCCATGTCGCTGCTCTTTGCTTTGGATTACCAATTAACCCGCATCCTAGACGAAGGTCTGGAAGCGCGTATTGCGCGCCACCATGAAATGGCAACTCTTGTCCACGATTGGGGTAGGGAACGTTTCGAGCTATTTGCGGCGAAGGGTTACCGCTCAAAAACGATTACCGCCATCCGCAACACCCGCGAAATTGACGTCCCCAAACTGAACACTTATTTGGCACGCCACGACATGGTCCTCGCGGATGGTTATGCTAAATTGAAGGGAATAACCTTCCGTATCGGTCACATGGGCGAAACGCGACCGCAGGACGTGCAAGAACTACTGGATCATATCGATATGTTTCTCGATAACGAGGCCTGACGGTCCACCCGAGCACCGAACCACACTTTAATCGCGGCCTTGGGGTTGCCTATTCAGCATTGCTGAGCATTCACATTGGGCGACTGCAGATTTCGAGGTCGATCTCACAGAATTCGACAATGCCTTTTTCTACGAAGCGCGCGTCGAAGATGTTCTTACGATGATTGATCAAAAGCCAGCTGCGATTTCCGTCGATCCGCCGCGAAACGGCCTCGGAAAGAATGATATCCATGATCTCACCTAATTAGGTCCTTCCTGTACCATTCAATTTTCTTGCGACCCCACACTTGCAAATGAGGCCAAGAAATTAGCCGCGGGTGGCTACCGCCTAGAAGAAGTCATCCCCGATGATCGCATTCCAAAGACATTCCACAACACGTCATCGTCAGACTGGTGCCGCGGGTTAATTCCTTTAGCGAGCGTCACTTCAGTATGCGTAATCCGATAACAGATCTCCCTCCGGCCGCAGCATTCGTATGCCCACAACAGCCAACTTGGCAATTGGCGATTCAGGAGTTTGCATTGTCAACGAATAGGATTTGCGTGCGGGAAAATACGACGCCGATCTCACGCCAACCCGCGATACTCATCTTCCAATTTCTTGAGATCAACGCGCGATGTGAGATCGAGACTAAGAGGAGTTACCGATACAACACCCTCAACTCGAATTGCAAAAGCATCTGTCCCTGGCTTGAAATGGTCGGTTTCCTCAATGCGATGGAAGCCGAGTGCGGCCGGCTCTTCCAGCCTCTTTCTCTTTGGTTTAACGGCGACGAAGTATTTTTCTCTTGCAATACGAGTCGTTTTCCAGGCCGTGTCCGGGGTAGCAGTCTTTGGGATCTCGACCTTCAGAACATCAACGTCTTCGATCTTCCTTGATCTTAACATTTTTTGTCCGAAATAATGTGTGAAATAGGCGGCTGCAGAGAAATCAACTTCATGCGCTCGATGGTGCCGCAAATGGTACTTGGTTTCTAAAGACACGGCTAAGGCGGGGACACCAAATGCCGCCGCTTCAAGCGCGGCACCGACCGTGCCAGAAATCGTGACTCCTGAACCTATGTTTTCGCCGAAATTAATTCCGGCGACTACAAGATCGGGCTTGCGCAGCATCAACTCAAGGATCGCATGTTGGACAACCTGCGCCGGCGATCCGCCCACCGCATAAACCGTCCAGGAATTAGCATTGATTTCAATCCGCTCCTGGCTGATGACCCCGTCAGAAGAGGAGGGAAATCCACGCCCGCTTCCAGATTGTTCCTCACGCGGCGCCGCAACGGTCACAAAACCCAGCGAAGATAAGGCTTCCGCCGCCGCCCAGAGACCCGGCGAGCGGATTCCATCGTCATTTGTTAGCAAAATTTGAAATTTTTCGGCTTTCGGCATGAGAACTCCAAACGCGGAGTTTACCAGAGCAAGAGTTAGCAGGTCAACTGCAGCTGGGAGAATGCTTTGCGAAAATTCCCCGTATTATGTTCTAGTTAGGCCTCATGCTTCACTGCGCGCTTCGGCAGCAAGCTGCTCGAAGAATTGAACCAGCACTTTGCGGCGCTGTTTGGCCATACGTTTGGCCGGATCCGTATGAAGATTTTTATGAATGTTTTTAAGTTTAAACAGGTATTCATGGTAGGCGCTGTGCGGCTCCCCACGTTGGGTTAGACCGCTGGAGATAAATTCTTTGGATGGCTCAGCAAAAATCGGCTGACGCGCTTGAACCGCATATCCGATGGTTCTTGCCGCACCAAATGCGCCGAGAACGTCGAGTTTATCGGCGTCAAACAAAATTTTGGCTTCCAATGTTTGGGGAGCTTGTTTGCCTCGAAATCGATGAGCGATAATGCAATGCTGGACCGCTCGAATTTTTTCCTCCTCCCAACCCTCATCCATTAGAAATATCTGCGCAAACGACGCCGCATCTTGTTCATGTTCATGGGTTCCCGACTGCGATAGCGGATCCACTCTTGCTGAGTCATGCAGTAGGGCGGCGGCGCTGAGGATTCCCAGATCTGCGTTAAGCTCCTTTCCAATTTCGTTTGCAAGCTTGAAAACACGCTGGACATGATCAAATCCATGCACGGGATCATTCTCCGAATACCAGGCGCGCGCCTTTTCTGGTGAAAACATTTCGTTTTCCTCCATCCGATTAAAGTTCCTGTGGACTTGCTGGAAATGGCTGCAAGGTAAGTCTTTGCAGACTTGTGCGCAGCTCGGGTTGTGAAAATAATGTTTCCGCCGTCGGCCCTTGTTTGATGATATGCCCTTGATCCATCACCAACACCCTATCCGCGTACGTTGCCGCAAATTCAACATCATGCGTGGCAATCAAAATGGAGGCGCCTTCACTTCTCCATTGGACAAGCAGTCGACCCAAATCCTCTTGAGCATTTGGATCCATCCCCAGGGTTGGTTCATCGAGCAGAATTACCTTCGGCCTGGTTATTAGCACAGCAGCCAGCGCGGTACGCTGTTGTTGTCCGGCCGATAAATCTCTGGGATAACGATCCGCAAGATCCTCGATGCCCAATTTCTTAAGCAGCAATGCTGGAGCAATTGGTGGCTTTGCGCTGAGCGCATGCGCGCGCAATGTGAAGTCGAGTTCACCAGCTACACTATCCGCAAAAAGGAGCGCGGACGGCCATTGGGGAACGAAAGCGATTCTTTTCGATCGTTCCTGAACGGTGCTGCGGGTGACATTAAGATCATCCAGGAAAATAGTCCCCTCGATTGGTGAAAGCAAACCCATGATGCAGCGCAGCAAAGTGCTCTTCCCAGCACCATTGCGGCCTGTCAATACAACGATCTCGCCTGGGAAAATTTCAATGGATGCTTTTTCCAGTGCCGACTGCCCATTGTACTTGTACGATACATGCTGCGCAGCCAAGCGGGGATTAATTCCGTTTGTCGAAACGCTCTCTCGTTCATTGCTCCCGAGAAGCTGCAGCCTGGTCTTCAGTTCTTTGCGCCAATCTTGTTTTTTTTCAATATATTTTCCGATTTTTCTAGCGGCGGCTAATTCTGGTATTCCAAAGGGTAATTTCAACAATACTTCTTCGGATGCCCCGTAGTGCCTCAGCTTGCCCTCGCTGCCTAGAAATGCAATGCGATCTATGTCGCGCACCAGTTTCCCAATGCGATGTTCGCTTATTAGTATCGTAATGCCCAATTGCTCTTTGAGATCTTTGACCCAGGCCAGGACAGCATCCGTCGCCAGCGGATCAAGCTGAGATGTCGGTTCATCAAGCAGGATAATTTTCGGAGCACGAACCAGCGCCGCAGCAATAGCCGCTAATTGCAGCTCGCCTGCTGATAATCGATCCAGCGGTCTTCGCGCAAGTCGCCGAATGTCGATTCGGTCAAAGAGATTTTCCATCCGTCGCTGGATTTCTGCTGTGGGGACGCCCCCCAACTCGAGACCGAATGCAATCTCGTCCTCGACGCTGCTGGTCACAAAACGATCTTTCGGATTTTGGAATACCGTGGCTACGTACCGGGCAATTTCCAACGGATTTGAGTGACGAGTATTCAGCTTGCTAATGAGGGCCTTTCCACGGAACGTTCCTCCAAAAAAATGAGGCACGAGGCCATTCACAACTCTAAGAAGCGTAGATTTGCCAGATCCCGATTTTCCAGCGATCAAAACCGATTCCCCCTGCGCAATAGCAAGATCGACTACTTGCAGAGCGTCGCGTTCGGCCTTGGGGTAGCGATAGCTCACGCGCTCAAGATTAATCACGCAGCACCACCAAAGGGGTTGCGAGCAAACCGATCGCCGCAGCTATAGGCCATGCAATCGTCGGCCAGATAAAATTCGGAAACGGATAAAAGGCCAAAAAGGCGGGTGCAAAACCAGCCAGGAGAAGAAATACAACCAGAACTCCAAGGGCAACACCAATCACAAGACAGTCAGGAAACGACCACACTTCAGGCCGATACCGGCTGATTTTATTCTTTCCCCGATAGCCAAACCATAAAGCCCCGCATCCAAAAAAGAGGGCCATGCCAACGAAAAATGGGCGTAAACCCCCGATGGTCACACTTCCAATCCCGATAGCAATAGCGATCCAGCCGGGAAGAACGAACCGGCGACTATATTCAACGCGTGGCCAGCCGCGTGAGACAAGACCCTCTGCAATGGAAAGTGAGTTTTCCAAGCTGATGATGACAAGCGGCGTCATGAGTTTAGGAAAATCCCGCCAACCCCGACTCGAATAGCCCCGAATTTGATACGCCTCTTGAAGCTCTGATAAGGCTCGATTAATACGAGGAGCGAAGGAGAAACCTATCGAAGCGGTTACACCCAGCGCGTAAAATCCGCTCGGCGTTCGGCGAAGGATATCCTGTGGGGTGACGACTTGGCTGAAGAAGATCATAATTAAGAGCATCGTTGCGATTTGAATGCCCGCCGCCGCTCCGAAGGCCAGAGCTTCCAACGTGTATGGACCAGCGATTCCGCGAATGGGAATTTGAAATAAGATCGTGTTCCCTGCGCGGCTGAAAACGAAATTCATCGCCGTTGTCACAAGTGTAATTACTATGTATAGTCGGATGGGCGATGGAAACTGCTGGCTTTTTGCGAAGCGCCGGCTAAGGGAGTATATGATCCCACTAAGGATGATCAAATAAACTGGATTTCGTGAGAGCAGGCCAACAAGGAAGGCGCTCAGCGTCCAGATCATCCAGGTTAAAGGATGAAATTTCAACGAAACCTCCTCCCCTTACGATGCATACTTCGACAATTCACGCGGATGATCGGAAGTTTGTCCGCTCCCCGAATGGATAGGTTGGCGCACACTTAAGCATGTGCGGTGGCTCGCTTAATTAGGATTGCTCCACCCAGAACAACCAAAACAACCACCAGGACAATGCCCACTTGTGCCAGTTTATTTGCCGGTTCTTCAGGTACGGGAGTCGGCGCGGAGATGTAGTTGCCGCCGGAGAGCGTGATCATGGCCTGCAGCGTCGCTAGGATGTTGTCGCCAGGAAATGAAATACTGAGCGCAAAAGCTCCACTGGGTTCTTGAAGGGTCAGCAAAGTGGCCAGCGGATCTCCCCAAGCATTAAGATCCTCACCTGCGAATCGTAATGCCTGGATCACCAGAGCCGTCGAGTTAGCATCCGTTTCTTCCCCAAATTCGCTTGGCTTCTGGAAGGTCCAGCCATGATCATCGTTTTGTGTATTCCGAAAATACATCAGTGAGGAGGCGATTTCATCCGCCGCTCCTGCCCCTATCAGGGCTTGTACGACAAGCGCTGTTGTATTGCTATCGCCAGTAGACGTGTTTGGATCAAGCCCAAATGCATACGAGCCATCACGAAAACGTGTTTTGCTGAGTGCTTCCAAAGCGCCTTCAGGAATGTCTTCCTGCAGTGCAACCAATGCGCTGATCGCCAAACCACTATCGAAGGGACCAAAACCAAACATACCGATATCGCCATCGAACCCCTCCAGCACCAAATCGATCAGATTGGTGTTGGCAAAATCCCTGGGGTTTAAGCCGGCAGCATTCAGCGCCAAAGCGACTTTCGCTGCGACACCAGGGCCAAGCTCCTTGATGCCGGAGATGCTGCGCTCCAGAAAATCAATTGGCGATGCCCTATTAATCCTAAGTTCCAGGGGATCTCTTCCCAAGTAAACAAGCGCGATAACCGCATCAGCCGTTGTCCCGATATCGCTTTCAGCAGCAAAACCATTTGAAAATCCCCCGTCAAGTTGTTGCTGTCTTTCGAGCCATTCTGCTGAGGCTTGTAAACCTCCTTCTTGGGCGAATGTATCGGAAGCTGGAAATAAATGAACCAGGAGAAACCCAAAAATTAATAAGAGTCTAATATGCATAGGACCACCTCATCTTTTTCTGAAAATTTACGATTCGAAAGAGCCTTAAAAGGAACGAATAAGGCCTTCCCAATTGGCAACATTGAGAAGGCCCGATAGATTCCTGTCATCGGCACCACCTCCTTTCCGCGAAGGGGAATGTGTGCGCTGGAGAGAGGCGGGTATCCTGGCTTATCCGCTTTCAAAAAGAGACGGATCTACAGTTGCGGGACAGCGCCGGACTTCCATACTATTGGTTACCGGCTTCCCCTCGACGGTCATCACATCCGGGTGATGACCACCTCTTTCCGTGCGATAAATTATGTGTATCTCCAGTATAAGCTCCAGTTTTATGCTGTCAAGACCTGTCCCACAGACAGGCGATTAAACCGATCTGCAGCTACAAAATGCGAATGCCTTCGATTTGTGTATTGCCATCAAAAAGATTTTTCGGAGTCTGTGATCGGTCAATGTTTTTCTGCGGAGTGCTTGGATATTTGGAATTGACCACCCGATTCATGTGTGATAATATTTGCCAGTTAATGAATAGGAAACGAGATTTCGTAGCAAAACGCACTACAGGTGTTGTCCGTTGGTTTGATGGATCACGGGGATATGGTTATATCGATACGAACGAAGGCGAAGAGGTGTTTGTACACTTTTCAGCCTTAATTGGTTTCGATGCGCCGCTTCTCCTGGTAGGCGATCAGGTTGAGTTTCATCTTGAACAGACCGCTATAGGCCCACAAGCATCGGACGTATCTCGTCTGAATTGATGTTTTTGCTCTCAATTGGTAGACCATGCCCCGGACGGCAGGATTGCCTTCGGGGCTTTGCTGTGTACCATTAGCGTTGGTTCAGAAAAAAATATAAAACAGATGGAGAGCAGCAAAAGGAAAGTTAATATGGCAAGTAAACGTTTACGCATAGTCCCCTTGGGAGGACTCGGCGAAATTGGCAAGAATATGATGTCCATTGAGTATGGAGAAAATATCCTCATCGTGGACTCAGGGATCATGTTCCCGGAAAATGATATGTTGGGGATCGATTACATTATTCCTGATTATCAGTATTTACGGGACAAGAAAGATAAAGTCAGGGGAATTGTAATCACGCATGGGCATGAGGATCATACCGGAGCAATTCGCCATGTGGTGGAGGAGATTCAAGCGCCCATCTATGCGACTGCGCTTACAAGGGGTCTCCTGGAAGTTAAGCTGCGCCGCGGAGGTTTGTTAAAAGACACCAAGTTGCATACTGTCAAAGCGGGAGGCGAAGCTCAAATCGGCCCATTTAGAGTTGAATTCTTTCATGTAAGTCATTCAATTCCTGATGGCGTCGGCCTTGGAATTACCACCCCGGCGGGCCTTATTGTGCACACGGGTGACTTTAAATTCGACCATACTCCTGTCGACGGCTGGCCAACCGATTTTGCGAAGCTAGCAGAGTTTGCAGGCCGCGGGGTACTGGCGTTGCTCTCCGATTCCACCAATGCGGACACCCCTGGTTGGACCCCATCTGAATCGGTGATTGATGCCGCGTTCAATGATGTTTTCTCAAAGGCCAAGGGCCGCATCATTATCGGGACGTTCGCTTCGCTTATTTCACGTATGGCGCAAGTTGCCCGGGCTACAGCAAATCACAATCGCGTAATGGCTTTTGTCGGGACCAGCATGGTTGATAACTCCAAGATCGCCAGAAAATTGGGCTATCTCGATATTCCCGATGAACTAATCGTAAGTCTTGAGCAGACCTTAAGTATGAAACCATCGCGTGTGGTGCTCATGGCTACGGGTACTCAAGGGGAACCTTCTTCGATTCTTGGTCGATTATCAGCCGGAACCAATCGCCAGTTTGATGTCCAGGCTGGCGACACAGTTGTGCTCTCCTCCCATCCCATCCCCGGAAATGAAGAAATGGTGCATCGCACGATTAATCGTCTGTTCAAACGCGGGGCGGATGTAATCTATGATGCAATCGCCCCTGTGCATGTATCCGGGCATGCCAGCCAGGAGGAGATGAAGATGATGCTCCAATTGGTGCGTCCCAAGCATTTTATTCCGATACATGGTGAACTTAGGCATTTAAAACAGCATGCGATTTTGGCCGAGGAAATCGGGTTTGATTCAAACAAAATCGCGGTGATCGAAAATGGGACCGCGATTGAATTTCAAGATGGAAAGATGCAGATTGGCGAAAGATTTCCCGGCAGGTACGTCTTTGTCGATGGCAGCGGAGTGGGAGATATCGGGCCGTCTGTATTGCGCGAACGCGAATCCCTCGCCCGTGATGGATTTGTTCTCATTCATCTGCAATTGGATAGCGATTCGGGAAAGCTGGTCGGGAATCCGGAAATAATATCAAGGGGTTTCGTCTTTGTACGTGATTCTGAAGAATTATTTGAGCAGGCAAAGAATCGCATCCGCTCGGTCGCAAAATCGCAACAGGGTAAGCAATTAAAGACCCTTATGGAGAAGGACCTAGCAAAATTCTTCTATTCAGAAACGAAGCGAAAACCCATGGTGTTCGTCTTTACGTCCAATGGAAAACTGAAATAGCGAGTGTCGAATTTCATCGAAGGCTAAAATCATCCATACGATGAAACTGTGGTTTTCCTCGTCCCCGGTTCCACTGCTCATTCTGGTGCTGCTTGCCGCATGTCAGGCGACGGCGACGCAACCAACTGCTCCCACTGCGACGGCTGCTCCCACTGAGCCCCCGGCAGCAACCTCGATCCCTCTCGCAGTTACAGTCAACAATAAACCCATCTATCTGGCCGATTACCTTGAGGAGCTCGCTCGTTTACAGGATGCGCGTGGCACCGACCTTGCATCGCTAGAGGCCCAAGAGCTTGTGCTCGACGCACTGATAGAACGGCGCCTACTCGCCCAAGGAGCCCTTGCAAGGCGCATCTCGATCGACGATCAGTCGATCGACCAGAAGATTATGGATCTCGAGGCGGAATTGGGAGGGCAAGAATTTCTGCAAACCTGGCTCAGAGAAAATCAGTACTCTGTTTCCTCCTTTCGCAATGCCCTGATCGAAGAAAGCTTGGCAGCAAAGATGATTAATGAAATTGTGAACCTCGTTTCTCCAACCGAAACCCACGCGCGCGCAAGGCATATCCTGCTGGGTTCGAGGGAGCAGGCGCAACTTCTTCTAGGCCAGATTAAGGCGGGGGCCGATTTCGGCGAGCTTGCTTCCGTGCATTCCTTGGACCTCAGCACGCGGCCAGGCGGAGGCGATCTGGGTTGGTTTCCCGCGGGAACCCTGACCAGCGCAACGGTTGAACAAGCCATTTTTAATCTGCAGCCGAATGAGCTGGGGGAGATTATTGAGAGTGAGCTTGGGTATCATATTATCCAATTGCTTGCGCTTGAAGTGCGCGACTTATCGACCTCCGCCATGGCTGCGCGCCGCGAGGCGGCGATTGTTGCCTGGCTTAAGGGAGAGCGCGCCGTAGCGGGGATTGAAATTTTCGTCACGCCAGGAGAATGAGTCAAAGGGTAAGCCAGCATGTATGATGGATATTATCGAACACGACCTAATTTATTGGACAGATTTTTTAACTTTCTTAGCGCGCTGGTATTGTTAGCAACCATCTCACTTGGCGGGATATTTGCGGCGATTTATATTAATCCGCAAATTTTTTTCAATCCATTTCCGCCGCCTCAGCAGGAACCGCCTCCTGTGATCATCACGCCGACAGCTATCCTACCCACTGCGGGTCCACCCACAGAATCTCCCAGCACCACACCGACTGCAACTGCAACGTCGATCATGCCTTTGCCCAGCATCACACCTCCGGCTGCCACCCTCGAACCTACTCCAGTCCCCTTTGTTATTCAGCCTGGAACACCGATCTATACCCAGAATTTTCTAAACGATTTGGAATGTGAATGGATGGGGGTTGCCGGTCAAGTTCTTGACCAGGTTGATGTAGACGTATGGATTCATCTGGGGGGTGAATTCGATGGAACCACGCTCGATTTGTTAAGTCTCCCTGGAAGCGCTCTAGGCTATGGCCACGGAGGTTATGAATTTACCTTAAGCAATGCACCGCTCGCCAGCGAGGATCTTATCTGGATTCAGCTTCAAGATCCCTCCGGAAACCCGATGACAGATAAAATTTATTTGACCACGTCGGGGCTTTGTGAAGAAAATTTACTTCTTGTCAATTGGCTGATTCCCTGAGCCGCAGCGCGATAACCTGTCAGATATTGTTTTCAAGAAAAAAGCGCACAGCTGCCGTCCATGATCACAGCGCTTTTGCCAAAGCAGATGGCATCACACACGCGCGAGCGCGTTTCGAATCGCCTCGGCCACTCGTTGAACTTCATCCTGGCTCATCACGCTTGAAAAAGGCAAGGCCAAACCCCTCCTTCCCAAATCCTCCGTGACCGGGAAATCCCCATCTTGATAACCAAATCTTTCAACCATATAGGGCTGCAGATGGATGGGCAGGAAGTAAGGGCGTGAGGGAATACCTTGTTCCTTGAGAGCATCTGCAATTCGGTTGCGATCGATGGAAGGTTCGAAACGTACCACATAAACGAACCAGCTCATTCTTGTTGTATCCGCGCTAACCCAGGGCAGCTCGACGCCTGGGATCGATCCAAGTTCCTCGGAGTACCAGGCGGCGATTTGCTCCCTTTTCTCGATCATTGCATCCAAACGTGACATCTGAACCACGCCGAGAGCCGCGCTCAACTCATTCAACCGGTAATTGTAGCCAAGCCGCGTATGCGTGAGCCAAGTGTCACCTGGGGCTCTGCCCTGGTTGCGTAACGACCGGATCGTTGCGCTCCAATCGTCATCTTCGGTGATAACAATACCCCCTTCTCCAGTCGTTATTTGTTTGTTCGGGTAAAAGGCGAATGCGCTGGCACGCCCGAATTTTCCCGCCAGCCGTCCTTTGTAGGACGATCCGAGCGCTTCACAAGAATCTTCAATCAAATCAAGCTCGTTTTCTGCCGCAATTTCCGAGATTTGATCATAGTCGGCGGGCTGACCAAAAACATCCACAGTGAGAATTGCTCGTAATTGGCCTGTCTTGGAAACACCACGCCGGGGGAGCCATTTTTGAGCTGAGCTTCCTCCCGCTTTCAGATCCGCCGCAGCTTCAGCGACCAGGGCCGGGTCAATATTTCCAGTTTTCTTGTCCACATCAACGAAAATTGGCGCCGCGCGTTCATAGAGCAACACGTTCGCCGAGGCAACAAACGAAAAGGGAGTGGTGAGCGCCCAATCGCCATCACGTATTCCCGCCGCACGAATGCATAGATGCAGGCCCGCAGTCCCCGAATTGACAGCAATTGCATGCCGACTTCCGATGTATTCCTTTACCGCCGCCTCAAAACTTTTCTCTTGAGGGCCCATGCTTAACCAGCGCGTATCGAGAACGGAAGCAACTGCCTCACGTTCCCGTGACGTCAGGTCCGGAGAGGACATGTTAATTGGAACTCGGTCGATGGGGTTCTCTTCCAAGAGTCAAGGCTCCTTTTAAATTAATTCTTCGGCAAATAACTTACGACATATTGGAAGGCCACACTTGGCCGGCATGCACGACGACTCCTGCGGGCACATCGCGCTTAATCACCGCGCTGTTTCCTATTTGTGCCCTGCTGCCAATCGATACTTGCAAATTGATGGTGACTCCCATTCCAATTTGCGCCCCTTCCCCAATGATCACGCCTCCCGCCAATAATGCGCCCGGCGCCAGACCTGCGTACTCACCAATTTCGCAATCATGCGAAACGATGGCGCCGCTGTTTACGATCACCCCAAAACCGATCTTCGTTCGTGTGCCAATGTAGGCTTGAGGCAAAATCTGCGCACCAGAACCAATTTGAGCACTTGCCTCAATCGCCGCGCTGGGATGGATTAATGCCGGGCAATGGAAACCCGCCTCGAGAATAGTACGGAATATTTTTACGCGCGTGGCGATCTCCCCAATACCTCCAACTGCGTTGACGGCTTGCCGGATACCCTTGGCACCCAGGGACGCAAGCACATCGGAACCCCCAAGCACTTCAATATCCATTACGCTGCTTCCCGCCGGGAGCCCGTCATCCACGATTCCCACGATGTCAAAAGTGCCCAGAGCCAGGACAAGATCAATGAGTGTCTGGCCATGCCCACCGCCTCCATAGATCACCAGCGCACGCTGGTCAAATGGTTCTTGATCGAAATCGGGGGATTTAATATTTTTTTCAGACATGCGCGACCTCATCGGATGTAGACCAAAGAATCGGATTTGGTACCAGCCGACCACCCCATCTCTTGTTCGAAATTTCAAGTTCCAAGTTTACCAGCAGCTACTTTATTCCCCTACCGTTTTATCCTGGGGAGATGTTGTTTGGCCCTTTCATTTTCTCCGTTACGCCTGCTTCAAGGAAACACTATATTGCTCCCGGACACCGAAGGATTTGTAGAAGCGGGCATTTCCTTCCATAAACTGCACCCCAACACATCGAACAGAAATCGTCGGCCCGTAAACTTCACACCTACGCCATGTCATTCTGAGCACCGCAGGTGCGGAAAATCTCGTTTTTCGTTAAAAAAAGTTGCTTTTGGGAAACACGTTCCTTCGTCTTCCTTGCAAAGCGCAGACATTACAAGGCGTCTTCAGGATGGCATGAAAGCTGGCGCTATCACGCTTCTCGTCAAGTCTAACCACCAGGTTAGGCGGAGGCATTTTTACCAAACGAAAGCGTACGATTGCTCATCATCCATCATCGCGGCTCCCGCGAAACTCTTCGGCACTTATGCTACCCGGTTGACTGATACCCCGGCGGCGCAAAACCACAAGAGCGGTGAGCATTAGAATTTTTACGTCCAGCCAAAGCGACCAGTGATCGACGTACCATACATCGAATTCGAATTTATCTTCCCAGGTCAGCGCATTCCTGCCATTAACTTGTGCCCATCCCGTCATTCCCGGAAGCACGTCATGCCGCCGGGCCTGACCCTTCGAGTAGAGTTCGAGATATTTCATCAGCAAAGGTCGTGGACCCACCAGGCTCATCTCCCCTAACAATACGTTTAAAAGCTCCGGCAGCTCGTCGATGGAGAGTGCTCTTAATGCCTTTCCCAGAGCGGTGAGACGACTTTCATCCGCCAGCAAGTAGCCCTCGGCATCAAAATCTTCGTTCATTGTTCGAAATTTTAGGATCGAAAATGGTTCATTTCTGTACCCGGGACGAACTTGTTTAAAAAATATGGGGCTTCCCATTTTTCTCTTGATCCAGAACGATAGGATCAAGAGCATCGGGCCAATGACCAGTAATCCAGGAATGGTTAACATAAGGTCGAACAAACGCTTGCGTACTGGCATACCGGGCGGCAAAAATTTGAAGTGCATCATTTACGCGACGATTGATCCACAATTTTATTCAGCGCAACTTCCATCGCTTCAACCTGAGCTGCGCGATCGAATTTTTCTCGCACATAACGTCTGCCGGCCTTTCCCATTGCAATCACGCTGGAACGATCCTGCTCGAGGAGCAGAATTCCTTCGACCATTGCAGCTTTGTCGCCAGGCTGAACAAAGATGCCGCAATTTGCCTCCTCCACGACTTCGCGGATGACGCCGTCAATGGCCAGCAAGATCGCTTTTCCTGCGGCCATATAGTCAAAGACCTTATTAGGGTAGGTAGTTTTAAATGCGTCGATGGGTTTTAATAGGGCGACACATACGTCCGCTGCCGCCAGCACTTCATACATTGCTTCCTTGGCTCGCGGTGGTTGGAAACGCACGTTGGTCAATTCAAGGGACTTGGCTTTTTGTACTAAATTTGCTTTCTCCTTGCCATCCCCAACAAGGACAAAACAAATTTTGGAATTTTCTCGTAAGGCATGCGCGCAATCAATTAAAACGTCTAAATCGTTGGAGACGCCGTGCGCACCTGCATAAGTGATCACAAACTTCCCTTCCAATTGATGCTCGCGGCGGTATGGGCCCACATCGGTTTCCTGCGCAAACATCGCAGCATCAACCGCATTGGGCACCGTTTCAACGCTTTGTCCACCATGATCGATAACATGCTCAGCGCACAGCCGGACCAAGCGGATCAAATCATGTCCTCGATTACCCGGCGCCTGCCGTTCGGGCGGCTGGGGCGGCCGGAAGAATACGCGAAACTCGCGAAGCAAGTCGTCGAGAATGCGATCGCTCAGCTACGAGCACGCACGCGATTCTCAGCGACGTTTCCCGGCGTCGTGTTACAATCAGAGAGAACGAACACGCTGACCGAAGGGAGAGCGATATGCCGGGACGACCAATAAAAAAAGCTGAGGCAGTCGCGGGCCTGGAGGATGAGGCTCTGTGTCTCGAAATGGGCGTGTTCTCCGAAATGCCAAGACAGTACCTCGAGCGCCCGGACAGCGACCCGCTCTGTCAAGCGTGGAACGATGCTATGGACGGTGTCGGCATTGCCTCTGTGGCGATGCAAAAGCTGGGCGACATGCTCCGCAAGAAAGCCAAGATCACCGAGCCCGGGCCGTGGGAGCGGATACTCGCGGAAGATGGAAAGACCCATAAGCCAGTGCCCGCAAACTGGAACCTCCTGAGCGCTTGTTCCGCAGCCGTGAGACGCAGAGCACAACTGGCCTACGACCTAGACCCCGCCGAGGGCGACCGGCTAATCAAGGCGCAAGTGGGGGGTTGATATCCTCCAACCGACGGAGAATCCTGACGCCGCCCCTGCGTGCGCGAGCCTTACCGTTGCACACCAACGAGTTGCAGGCTATTTGTCCCGAACGAGCCTCAGCTTGAGGCATTTGGCCAGTCGGTCCATCGTGTCGCCTAACAGACCGTGCGATCCGCCGAGAAACCGGTACAACGACGCGTGGCTGATTCCAATCTGCCGCGATATCTCGTGGGTGCTGGTCTCAGAGTTTTTCAGATACCAGCGTAACGCCTCGTTCAGCGTCGCCGTCTTGGGGGGATTTGTGGTCTTGGCCTTGGTCATCGTGGATCTCCGTTTCCGTTGTTGTGGCTGAAGTCAAACAGGTTGCCGACTTCATCATCGTCGTCCGTGCAGAGGTGGACGTAAAGGTTTGTGGTGGCAACGCTGGCATGTCCGGCCGCTTGGCGGACCTCGGCCAGCGATCTTCCGCCGGCCAGCGCGAGCGAGCAAAACGAGTGCCTGCCAGAATGTACCGTGAGTTCTTCCGCCCGGTCCGGACCCAACACCTGGCAGGCCCCGATGAATCTGACTCTGGCGTTTCTTCTATCCAGCCGCCGGCCGAAAGCGGTGGCTTGTTGGCTGCACAAGAAGAAGTCGTTCGCTGACGCGCCCTGGCGCTCCCTGAATTCCTTCCAGCTTCTCAAATCGTCCAGCGTGCCAGCGTCCCACAACAAAGAGACTTCGCGGGCGACGGCCCGGCTGCCGACCTTGACGACCTTGCCGTTGGTTCGCCGGACCTTCCGGCCCTTGGCCACGGCCGCAGGGACTTTGATGCGTGGCCGGTCCACGTTCACGCAGATATCACGCAATCGCAGGCCAGTGGCCTCGGACACCCGCAGACCGCAGCATGTTGTCAGCCTGAACAACGTCAGCGTGAGCCGAGAGTTTTTCGACCTGTGGGACAGGCGGTGTAACTCGGCGAGCACCTTGGCGATCTCGCCGCGCCGCAGGATTTTCGAGTCTGAGATAGTCCGCTGTGGGACGTGCATGATTCGCTCCTTTGCTTGCGAGTCTGTAGTCAAAAGTGCATTTCGGCGGGCCTTGCCCGATCCGGCGCGTTTTGGGTCGCGAGTCTGTATGCCTTCCTCGCAGAATGACAACGGATTCGTATTTTCGGCTCATGCCGCTCTCACTTTCCCGCGATATCGCCGGAGCGCGTCCGGGAGTCCGTCGATCGCGTCCCGGATATTGTTGCCGGCCGATCG
>JADFRQ010000018.1:0-4408 GCA_022561215.1 Chloroflexota bacterium
ACGGACTCGATGCCCCGAATATGTTCCTGCCAAATTTTTCTGATGAAATTTCGCTCGGCATTTGGTATGTACCTGTTGCGCTTTTTGTGATTGTCGGGACGGGAAGTGCACTAAATTTGACCGATGGTCTCGACGGGTTGGCAGGCCTGATTGCCGCAACGGCCTTCGCCGCCTATGGCGCGATCGCAATGCTTCAGGGTCAGGTATTCCTGGTGCGCTTTTGTTTTACTGTGGTGGGCGCTCTCTTCGCCTTCCTGTGGTACAACGCGCATCCTGCGGAACTATTCATGGGGGACACGGGATCGCTCGCACTAGGGTCGACGCTGGCCGTCGTGGCCCTGATGACAGGTCAATGGCCTCTGCTGGTAATCATTGCCATCATCCCCTTCGCCACTACGTTATCCGTAATCATGCAGGTCGCATATTTCAAATTATCGAAGGGTCGCCGGCTATTTAAGATGACGCCCATTCATCACCATTTTGAGTTGATTGGATGGAGCGAGACCCAAATTGTTCAGCGCTTTTGGTTGGTTGCGCTGCTAGGCACGATGATCGGGATTGCGCTAGCACTGATCTAAAGGAGGAACCTTTAATGAATACTGGAATGTTGTGGTTCGATGATAGCAGCCGATCTTTGACGCTGAAAGTCGAGGATGCGGTGGATTATTACAAGAATAAATACGGCCAATCGCCCACCGTGTGTTTTGTCAACCCGGCGACATTTGCTGGAGAAAAAATTGTGCAAAACGGAGTCGAGGTACGCGAGACGATGACCGTAATGCCACACCATTTCTGGATCGGTGTGGATGAAAAAGCGAAAAAAGGAAAGGGCAAGAGCAGCTGAGGAAGCGATTTTGATCGATTACAGAGATCAAAACGTGGTAATCCTGGGATTCGCTCGCCAGGGAAAGGCCTTGGCGCGTTTCTTCGGAAGAGCTGGAGCCAGAGTCATCGTAAGTGATCTACGACCTGCTAACGAGCTTAGGGATGAAATGATGGAATTGTCCGAGTTTTCACTGCAATTTGAGCTAGAACAACATCCCCGTCGAATGTTGGAAAATGCGAGCGTATTGTTCCTTTCCGGTGGTGTTCCAGCGGATATCCCCATCGTTGCGAAAGCGAAGGAAATGGGTATTCGCGTATCCAATGATTCCCAGCTCTTCCTCGAACTGACGGAAGCGTCCGTTATCGGAATAACAGGCTCTGCTGGAAAAAGCACCACCACGGCATTGGTCGCCAAGATGGCGGAAGCAGAATTCGCGGATAGTGATCGCCGGGCATGGGTGGGAGGAAATCTTGGACGGCCATTATTGGAAGATGTCCATGCCATCCATAAACAAGATTTGGCAATTATTGAGTTCTCATCATTTCAGCTTGAACTCATGAATTTGAGTCCCAAACTGGCTGCGATATTGAACATCACCCCCAATCATCTTGATCGGCACAAGAACATGCAAGCTTACGTGGCTGCGAAGAAACGCATTCTTCTCAACCAAACATCCAACGACATTGCAATTTTGAACAGGGAAGATCCCCGGGTTTGGGACCTAAGGGATGCGGTTCGTGGTGATCTCTTTACTTTTGGGTTGAAAGAGGCAGGTGTGGAGCAAGGGACATTTGTACGTGAAGAGGGCATTTGGCTGCGCCAGCATGAAATGGAAATACACGTATGCTCCGTCGACGAAATTGCTTTGCGTGGGGCACATAACCTGGCTAATGTCGCTGCGGCAAGTGCTATCGCCGCAGCCGCCAATTTTTCCGTTGAATCCATCTCCTCGGGAATTCGAAATTTTGAAGGAATTAGCCATCGCCTTGAATTCATAAGAAATGTCGCTGACGTTGATTGGTACAACGATTCGATTGCCACTTCACCTGAAAGGGCGATTGCCGCGATCATTGCCTTCGAGGAGCCCTTGGTTCTGCTGGCAGGAGGAAGGGATAAGAATCTTCCCTGGGATGGTTTTGCGAAGCAGGTAGTCGAGCGCGTGAAACACCTAATTTTGTTTGGTGAGGCAAGGGAGCTGATCGAAGGCGCAGTGCGCGCACACCTTCCCAAGGCAAGCGCACTGTCTATTCAGATTGTCGAAAAGTTTGGCGAAGCCGTAAAGGCAGCCTCGAAGGTTGCTTCTCCTGGGGACATTGTGTTGCTGGCTCCGGGGGCAACGAGCTTCGATGAATTTCGGGATTTCGCTGAGAGGGGCGATTTGTTCAGGCAAATGGTGGAAGACTTTTAATGGGTACCAGCGCTTCATCATTCCGGGCGCAGAGCGTCAAGCCCAAGGAGTTTCAGCTTATGGGCTTCGATCCTTGGTTGGTAATCATTGTGCTGATCATGGTGGTTTTTGGCATGGTGATGGTCTATTCGGCTTCCTGGGATGTTTCTTGGCGATTATTTGGTGACCCAAACAGGCTCTTTCTGCGCCAAGCGATCAATCTCTTAATCGGTTTGGCCGTGTTGGCGGTTGCTTCTCGTCTACCGCTGCGCTGGATTCGGGCCTCCGCACTGCCCATTATTTCCTTTGCAATTTTCGCGCTGATGGCCGTGCTCATTCTTAGCGTTGGCGACGGTCCGAAACGCGCCTTTTTGAACGGTTCGATTCAGCCGTCTGAAATGGCGAAGCTGGCAATGATCATTTACCTGGCTGTATGGATGGAATCCAAGGAAGAACGGCTGATGGAGTGGGGATACGGATTGATCCCACTGGTTGTCATGATCGGATTGATCAGTGGACTTATTCTTCTGCAGCCCGATCTTAGCGCAGCAATCACCATCAGCGTCGTTGCCCTTGTGATGTTTTATCTGGCAGGATCCCCGCTAATTCAGACAATCACCATCGCCCTTGGAAGTGCGGGAATCGGTTTGCTTTTGGTGCGCGTTAGCATTACGGGGCGCCAGCGATGGACGGAGTACATCAATGGACTGGTAAACGTTGACGATGCCTCATACCACGTAAAGCAGTCATTGCAGGCGTTTAATTCCGGGGGGCTGTTTGGGCGTGGACTTGGCGCCAGTCGGGAGAAATTTGGCCTGCTTCCTGCTCCCCATACAGACAGTGTGTTTGCCATCATTGGTGAAGAATTGGGTTTGATGGGTGGGATATTTGTGCTCTTCCTATTTGCATTTCTGGTGCTGCGCGGATTTCGAATCGCACGGCAACAGCCTGATCGATTGGCCATGCTTCTCGCCAGTGGGATAACGTTTTGGATCGGAATAGAAGCATTTGTCAATATGGCTGTTCTCCTGGGAATGATTCCCTTTGCGGGCAATGCGCTTCCGTTCTTTAGTTACGGAGGCTCAAGCCTAGTTACCAACTTGGCAGGCATCGGTCTGCTGCTTAATGTGTCGCGCCGAAAACCTTTGGAGAGTAAAGCGGAGCAGAATGTTAAAACTCTTAGTGTCAGCCGGGGGAACCGGCGGAGGCGTGTATCCCGCGTTAGCCGTCGTCGAAGCTCTCGGCGAAGACGTTGAAGTCCTCTGGGTGGGTGGCATGCATAGCGTAGAGGCCTCCTTGGTGAAACGTGCAGGAATCCATTTCCAAGCCATTCCTGCCGCAGGAGTGCACGGCGTCGGGTTAGCCGCCTTGCCCGGAAATGTGTGGTCGCTCATGAAAGGATATATCGCCGCGCGTGGACTCATTAAAGGGTTTAAGCCCGATGTCATATTTTTCACGGGAGGTTTCGTCGGTGTACCCACAGCGTTCGCTGCGCGAAGCATAGCGAAGGTCACTTTTACACCAGATATTGAACCGGGACTAGCGTTGAAAATTATCACGCGCATGGCTGATCTGATTACGGTTTCGACGGCAAGCTCGCGACGTTTTTATGCGCGGGACAATGTATTGGTATCAGGATATCCCACGCGGTCTGCTCTGCGCACAATGACCAAAAGCAAGGGACGTGAAATCCTTGAGCTTCCATCCGATGAACCGGTTTTGCTCGTCTTTGGCGGAAGCCGAGGCGCACACTCGATCAACTCTGCTCTTTGGGATGAATTGGAGCGTATTCTCGAATTAACTTATGTCCTTCACATAACCGGGGAGTTTGATGGGCACAATATTGATGAAGTGCGAGATTCGATTTCCCCGCATTTGGCCAGAAAATATCGGCCTTATCGGTATCTGCACGAGAAAATGCCGGCGGCACTCGCCGCTGCCGATTTGGCTCTAACGCGCGCTGGGGCTTCAATCCTGGGCGAGTTTTCCATTCAGGGATTGGCGTCCATCCTTGTTCCCTATCCCCACGCCTGGCGGTATCAGAAAACCAACTCGGATTATCTTGCCGACCATGGTGCGCCGGAGGCAGGGCTCGAGCGTTTGATGCTCGCCAATGAATATCATCCGAGAGAGGCTTCGCTGCTTTTACATACCTGGAATTTGAGCTGCGAGAATGATCTGCAACCACCTTATAC
>JADFRQ010000018.1:4418-52655 GCA_022561215.1 Chloroflexota bacterium
AGCTTGCCGACCATGCTTCGGCATTGGTGATTAAGGATGAGGATTTGGCGAAAAATCTCTTCCCGACATTAAGTGCCTTACTGGCCGATCCAGAAAAAATTGCGGCGATGTCGGAAGCCGCGCGTGGGATGGCTCGGCCTGATGCTGCGCAAAAAATCGCCACCGCACTGCGTCAATTTGAGCGGAAGGCAGCCCAATAAAATGATCAGCATTGTTGCCTTTTTTGGGATGTTTATTGCTTTTTTTGGGGTCATGGGTGCAATGCGCGGTTGGGCAAAAGAGCTCTTGGTCACCAGCGCTGTTGTTTTGGGATTATTCATTAATGCAATTCTCGAATCATATATTACGCCTTATCGGACTGCTCTATTTCTGCAACCTGTTGCGACACAATTTGTCGTGCGCGCTGGGTTGCTGGTAATGCTCGCATTTTTTGGCTATCAGACTCCGAATATCCGTGCTTTGCAGGGAAAACTTGCCAGGGAACGTCTGGAAGAGGTGCTCCTAGGGCTTTTTCTGGGAGTGTTGAATGGCTATTTGATTGGTGGATCGGTATGGCTTTATTTGCATGAAGCTGGATATCCAACGGCATTGGTGGTGCAGCCGGAGAGTGGTTCCGAACTTGCGACCCAGGTGGCGAATATCCTGCCCTATCTTCCGCCGGCACTACTGCAAATTCCACAAATTTATTTCGCGGTGGGCGTGGTTTTTGTTTTCATCATTGTTGTATTTGTATGAGTCGCCGAGTGCATTTTATAGGAATTGGAGGGGCAGGCTTGTCAGCAATTGCACACGTATTAAATGATCGTGGAGAACTTGTGACCGGATCCGATAGATCCCTCTCGGCCTATGCCCAGGCCTTGAAGAATGCAGGGGTCGAAGTATTCATTGGGCACCATGCCGATCAGGTGCGAGATGCAGATCTTGTCATTGCATCTTCTTCGATTGATACGGTAAACGTCGAATGGATTGCGGCACAAGAGGCGCAGATTCCAGTATTGCATCGAAAAGATTTTCTGGAAGAGTTAACCACCGGTTTTGAAACGATCGCGGTTGCCGGGACGCATGGCAAGACGACAATCAGCGGGATGATCGCCTGGCTATTGGAAAAGACTGATCATGACCCAAGTTTCGTTGTCGGCGGAATGCTGCCTGATTTCGGAGCCAATGGAAAAGCGGGAAGTGGACGTTATTTTGTGGTCGAAGCGGATGAATATGATGGCGCATTTCTCGGCCTGCACCCAACCATTGCCGTTGTTACCAGCGTCGAGCATGATCATCCAGATATTTATCCGACGATCGAGGATGTAAACCGGGCATTTCAAGATTTTGTGCACCAAATCAGCGAGTTGTTAATCGTTAATAGAAATGATCCGGGCTCAAATGCTCTCAACGTCGAAGCGATCGATCGGATTACGTACGGAATGGGAGTGGAAGCCGATTGGCAAGCGGAGGAAGTGAAACCTAATTCCGCCGGGGGGATGGACTTTCTTGCGCTGCACAATGGCGAAATGCTGGGTTTGGTGAGAACCCGTCTGCCAGGGATTCACAATATTTCCAATGCCTTAGCTGCGATGGCAGTAGGGGATGCAGTAGGCATTTCCTTTTCGGCGATGCGCGAGGCCTTGACGAGTTATCACGGTGCCGGTCAAAGATTTGAAATCCTCGGGAGCGTAGGAAATGTAACGGTTGTTGATGATTACGCACATCATCCGACGGAAATACGTGCTACGTTATCGACCGCAAAACTCCGATTTCCGAATGCAAAAATTTGGGCCGTATTCCAACCGCATACCTATTCACGCCTTAAATCACTGATGGCAGCCTACATTAACGCCTTTGTTGATGCCGATCATGTAATAGTCACAGAAGTTTTTGCAGCCCGAGAAAAACCAAACGGAATTATTGATGGTGAAACTATCGCTTCAAAAATAAATCATCCCGATGTGCGATTCATCGATTCATTTGACAACCTGGTACAAGAGCTGGCTGATCAAGTTCGTCCAGGGGAAGTTGTTGTAACACTCAGTGCTGGAGATGCAAACAAGGTGGGACGAATGTTGTTAGATGAGCTTAGTGGTAGGAAGAAAGGGGTGGGTAATGAACAAGAAAATACGCAGAGTATTTGAGAGTGATCGACGGATGGAGCTTCGCATGCGACTTGCCGCAAAACGCGCCAGGCCGATTGTGCCCCAGTCCATCTATACAGTGCAAACCGCAGAGAGGGAAATGTTGAACCGCATTATTGCAAGAGTCCGCCAATTGTGAGCTCATCGCGTCTTTCAGCAACCCGAACGGATGAAATGCGCGAGCAATTTGGTGAACGATTGAGAGAAAGTGTAAACCTTGCGCCGTACACTTCGGCTCGGATTGGCGGCATGGTCGATTATCTGCTAATTGCAAAATCGGCGAAGGAACTGGAAGAGATGGCTCAACAACTCTGGAACATGGATATGAATTTTCGAATCCTTGGGGGAGGATCCAATGTGCTGGTTTCTGATCGCGGGGTAAGGGGTGTTGTTATTCTCAATCAAGCACGTAAGGTCGCGTTCGATGAAACGAGTGCCGGTCCACGTGTGCGCGCTGAATCGGGCGCCTCGCTTGGATCCGTGAGTCGCAGGAGCGTGGATCGCGATTGGCTGGGACTGGAATGGGCGGCAACGATACCGGGGACGGTTGGAGGGGCGGTCGTAGGAAATGCGGGCGCTCACGGGGGCGATATTGCCTCCTCTCTCGAGGTGGCAGAGATCTTGCAACAAAATCGGAAGCCAGAATCCTGGCGCGTTGAGCGATTGAATTATGGGTACCGAGATAGTGTACTGAAAAATGTGCCTGGATCGGTCGTCGTTCTGGAAGCCGCTTTTCGCTTGAAAACAGCGCAGGAGTCTCTCGCCAAGGCGAAACTGGCTGAATTTGCTGCCTATCGGCAGCGGACACAGCCCGGCGGGGCAAGTTGGGGATCCATGTTTAAAAACCCAGCGGAAAAATACGCTGGGAGACTTATCGATACTGCCGGTCTGAAAGGTTTGCAGATTGGCGGAGCGCGTGTTAGCACAAAACACGCAAATTTTTTCCTTAACTTGGGTGATGCATCTGCAGCAGATGTATTGCGGCTGCTCAAGACGGTTCGTGATCGCGTCGATAAACAATTTAATGTCGAACTCGAACTTGAGATTGAGCTCTTTGGAGATTGGGACCCCGACGAAATCGAGGGCGTTGCCAGGCAGATAGACGGAAACGCATGACCAAGTTGCTCGTCGGGGTGATATTTGGAGGGAGATCGGGCGAACATGAAGTTTCACTTCGCTCGGCGAAATCGGTGATCGAGGAGTTGGATAAATCCAAATACGAAATCTTGCCCATTGCGATTACACAATCTGGGCGATGGAGAACTGGGGAAAATGCCCTTCAGCGCTTGACCTCAGGCAATACGGGTGAATTAGATCCCATTGCCATTTTTGCTGAACCCGACAACCGCAATGTATTTCGGGCGGAGGAAGGCAAGCTACTCGAAATAGTATCAAAGATCGATCTCGTGTTTCCGGTGCTGCATGGCACTTTTGGAGAGGATGGCACATTGCAGGGTTTGCTCGAGTTAGCGGAGATTCCCTATGTGGGCGCGGGTGTGCTCGCTTCGGCGGTGGCGATGGATAAGGGTCTTTTTAAGGATGTGATGCGCGCCAGAAAGATTCCCGTCGTCGATTCTGTTCTGATAAGCGGAATGGAAATTGAAGATGATATTGAGGTTGTGATGCGCAGCATTGAGAAGTTTGGTCCCTATCCAATGTTCGCAAAACCAGCGAATTTGGGATCCTCCGTTGGCATTACGAAATGCAACAATCGATCCGATTTAAAAGAAGGCCTCCTGGAGGCGGCAACGTACGACCGACGCGTTCTGGTTGAACTCGGTATTGATGCGCGCGATATCGAAGTGAGTGTGCTCGGGAATGATCATCCTCAGGCTTCTTTAGTAGGCGAAATCATTCCCAGCGATGAATTCTACAGCTATCGTGCGAAATACATTGATGACAAATCGGAATACCTCATTCCTGCTCCAATCGACGAGGCAACCGCCGAAAACATCCGCACTTTGGCAATCGAAGCTTTCAAAGCTATTGATGGCGCCGGGATGGCGCGCATTGATTTCCTTCTGGAGCGTGAAAGCAACAATGTTTATCTAAATGAAATCAATACAATCCCAGGTTTTACGAGCATCAGCATGTATTCCAAACTCTGGGAATCCACGGGGCTGCCCTTCGCCGACCTCTTGGATCAATTAATTGAGCTGGCGCTGGAGCGCCACAACCAAAAGCAAGGTTTGCAACGATTTTACGAGGTGCCCCCCTTATGATTGGTGAACGCGTATTTGGCCGCGCGCGCCCACGTTCCGAACGTTTGCGCAGGCGTCGAAGGGCAGAGGCAAATCAGAGCTTCCCGCGGCCGCGGCGGCTTCGAAAAAATGCAACCAGGCGCAATAGACCCGCTTCGCGTCATCGCGCCTTTCCCAACCTGGGGCTTAAATTAAGCGCACGATGGATCACGATTCCGATGCTTGCCATTATGAGCTGGATGTTGATGCAGACATTGAATGGACCGCGCCTATGGGTCCAGAAGCCGGATATTATCGGGACTTCGATTATCAGTCCTTCCCGAATTCGCTCCATTGCAGGGATTAATGGCACGTATGCATTTGAGGTGGACCCGCGTGCGATCGTCCAACAATTGCAGGCGCTTCCGGAAATCGCCTCGGCAAGGGTCACTATTTCATGGCCCAATAAAGTAGTAATTGAAATCGAAGAACGCCAGCCAATTTTGGAGTGGAATGACGCGGGCACAACTTGGTGGATCAGTGCGGACGGGATTGCCTTTCTGCGCAGGAGTGTTGTGCATGCTCTGGTCCAAGTTCAATCCTTGGAAAGAACGCTGGACTACCCACGCGGACTAGACCCCGTTTTGTCACCTGCAATGATCGCCACTGCGCTGGCACTGCAAGAGAATCTAGAAGATCAATCCCTGCTCTTTTATGACAAAGATCGCGGATTTGGAATTCGAGATTCACGTGGGTGGATGGCATATTTTGGGACAGATGGCAATATCGAATTAAAAGTAAAAGTATATTTTGAAATTGTGGATTATCTGGAAAAAAGTGGATATCCAGCTCGAATGGTGAGCGTGGAAAACCTTAAGGCCGCTTTCTACCGTTAAATGGGGATACGCCGTGAAGAATAACTTCGGACCCGAGGAATCAATCTTCGTTGCCCTGGATATAGGGACCAAGAAAGTTTGTGCGTTGGTTGGGCAACTGAATGAAACCCAAAACATGCGGATATTGGGAGTGGGGATCGTGCCCGCCAAGGGGATGCGCAAAGGGGGAGTCGTCGATCTCGATAGCGTCGCCCATTCCATAGCGGATGCCAAAGAGAAGGCGGAACGGACCTCGGGGTTCGAAATTGAATCAGCTATCGTAAATCTCTCGGGGGGGCATGTTGCCTCCCTCAACAGCACGGGCATGACCGGTGTATCAGGAAGGGCGATTGGGCCGGATGATGTTGGCCGAGCGCTTGATGCTGCACGCTCCATCGCAATTCCTTACGATCGAGAGGTGTTGCACGTGATTCCGCGCGGGTTCGTTATCGACGGACAGGATGGAATTAAGGATGCCATCGGAATGCACGGATACAGATTGGAAGTTGAAGCGCACATTGTAACTGCGGGATCGACCGCACGCAGGAATGTAGAGAAGTGTGTGGAAGCAGCTGGCGTTATTGTGGATGGCTGGGTCCTGAGTTCACTCGCAGCGGGTGAACTAGTGCTCACGGAAACCGAGCGCGAGATGGGAGTAGTTATCTGCGATATAGGTGCCGGGACAACGGATCTGGCAATTTATATTGAGGGGGCAGTTTGGCAAAGCGCGTCAATTCCGGTTGGAGGTGATCATCTTACGAGCGATATTGCTCAAGGACTACATCTGCCATTAGAGACAGCAGAGAAAATAAAGTTAAGTCACGGTTATGCCACAAAGGCCGCAGTAGATCCCGATCAAGCTCTGACCGTGCGTCCATTTGGATCGGATCGAGCGGTGCAAATCCACAGGACGGAACTCGCCTCCATTATTGAAGCGCGCATTGATGAACTGTTCAGTCTTGTAAGACAGGAAATAAAACGTTCGGGTTATGACGGATTACTCCCTGCCGGAGTCGTGCTCACAGGAGGAAGTAGCAAATTACCTGGAATTCGTGAATTAGCGGGCCGGGTGCTGCAACTGCCAATACGGATCGCCCAGCCCGATTCCTTGATTGGCCTTGTTGATAAGCTCAAAGAACCAAATTTCTCGACCAGCCTTGGCATCCTGTTATGGGCGCGACGCCAGGAGCTGGACACAATGGAAAGTTATGCCGCGGGTTGGCCGATTTTCGACATTCGAAAGGCAACCAGTTTCCTGAAACGGCTATTGCCAGGTTAGCTAAAAAGCAGCTAATGCAAAAAAAATATCACCTAATTTTGAAAGGACGAGGAGGAGAAGATGCAACCCATACCCCAGACGGAGTCATTCGCAAGGATAAAAGTAGTGGGCGTAGGAGGAGGTGGCAGCAATGCTGTCAATCGAATGATTGAAGAAGGCCTTTCCGGAGTTGAATTTATCGCGGTGAATACGGATGCACAAGCACTGTTGCTCTCCAATGCTCCAGTGCGCGTCCGGGTGGGAGATAAATTAACGCGTGGCTTGGGCGCTGGCGGCGATCCGGAGATAGGTAAAAAAGCTGCCGAGGAATCCGCCGAAGATCTGTATGAGGTGCTAAAAGGCAGCGACATGGTCTTTCTTGCCGCGGGCATCGGGGGCGGTACCGGAACTGGCGCGGCGCCAATCATTTCGCAAATTGCTCGAGAGATTGGTGCACTGACGATTGGCGTCGTAACCCGCCCATTTTCCTTCGAAGGCGCAAAACGCGCACAAGCCGCGGAGGAAGGAATCGCCAAGTTAAAAGAGCAAGTTGATACCTTAATCGTTATTCCCAATGATCGTTTATTAGAACTCGCGGACAAACGCGCCAGCCTACAAGATGCTTTCAAAATTGCGGATGACGTCCTGCGCCAGGGAATTCAAGGGATAAGTGAATTAATCACCGTGCCCGGATTAATCAACTTGGATTTTGCAGATGTGCGTAGCATCATGGCTGAAGGCGGTGCGGCGCTAATGGCTGTTGGTGTGGGAACCGGAGAAGACAAGGCACGTGTTGCCGCCGAACAATCGATTTCAAGCAATCTGCTTGACATCACTATCGATGGCGCACGCGGGATATTGTTCAATGTGACGGGCGGCCCTGAATTAACTCTGTACGACGTCAATCAGGCAGCGGGAATAATCAAAGAGACTGCCCATCCGGATGTCAATTTGATATTCGGTGCCGTTATCGATCCTAATCTTGGGGATGAAATACGAGTTACGGTGATTGCCACTGGCTTCGAGCGATCGAGCGGGTTGCGACGATCGCTCCATCGTTCCCGCACCAAGGTAAATGACGAGCGGCAATCGGCATCACAGGAGTTCAATAAAGCAGAAGCGATCAGCCAGGCGTTTGATTACAACGATCTTGATATTCCAGCATTTCTTCGTCGGCGCTGAAATCTGGAGTAAGAAGGTCACGGATTGCAGCAGTGATTGATTCCATGAGGCTACCATTTTTCCTCTCTGGCTACGGCGCCCGGTTGGCCTCAGAAGAAGAGAGGATCGTAGCGTGCAACAGCCGTACATAAGGAGGAGGGCGACCAACCTTTCTCTGCTGCAACCCCAACGGAGTAGGGTTGTACACACAACTATTGATCCATGGTAGGTTCTTTACAAAGTGGTCCGTTGAAGCAAGTTTTCGTGTCGCTCTCCTCAGACCGGCGCCGGGTATTCCTCCTCCCTTGCGCCGGTCTTCGATTCTCAAGCTAACTAGGACCACAGTACTATACAAAACGGATGAAGATTTGGCTGTTGTACTTGCGCGATTTTATGGATACATGTTAGAATTTCATCCCCATTCCCCAACCTGTTGGGGTATGAAGCGAATAGTACCAACATATAGCGTCGAACGTTTGTTCCCTCTTTAAGGCACACATATGCATTGCCCATATTGCAGCAGGAAGAAAACCAGGGTCATTGATACGTCACGCGATGCACGTGGGGGCATTCGACGCAGGCGTATCTGCATGCACTGCGAACAACGCTTTAGCACATACGAGCGCGCTATTCTAGCAGCTCCCTTGCTGGTGAAAAGGGACGGCATCCGAGAAGAATTTGATCGTGAAAAGTTAGGCAGCGGGCTGCGCATCGCATGTGCCAAACGGCCTGTTTCGGTGGCGGACATAGATCGTCTAGTAGGCAAAATTGAGTCCACGCTTCGGGGAATGGGAAAGGCCGAAATAAGCTCGCGAGTGGTCGGCGATATGGCGATTGCAGGCTTAAAAGAATTGGATCATATCGCCTACATTCGTTATGCAATCGTTTACCTTGGCCTCGATGATTTGAATTCCATACGCGAAGAGATTGATCAACTTTTGGAATAATTTCTTACGCCTCAGATAGTATTGTTTTTGTGTGATGATCCGCTAAATTCATTGCTCAACCGGAAGGGAGACGCGTGTTATGTTAGATACTTCTGAAGGAAACGTTGATATGGCCAATCGCGAATTGCAATCCGCAGTTCGTCCTCCAGTCCCCGAGGGACTGCAAAAAGCTAAGCTAAGCGAAAACTCACAAACCGTGCTTGGTAAACGTTACCTTCGAAGGGGCGATGATGGCAAACCGATCGAGACTATAGAGGAAATGTTTTGGAGGGTGGCCTATCATGTTGCCAGAGCCGAGGAGCAATGGGGAGCCGATGTCCTGCAAACCGCCCGAGGATTTCATGAGCTGCTCTCATCGAAGCGATTTTTCCCCAATTCGCCAACTTTTACCGGATCGGGAACACCTTTGGGCCAGCTGGCAGCATGTTTTGTTTTACCGATTAGCGATGATATGGGACGTGAATCATCGGGTATTTTCCAGACGCTGCGTAATGCCGCATTGATCCAGCAAACAGGCGGCGGCAATGGTTTTTCTTTCAGTCGATTAAGACACAAAGGCTCATTTGTTAACTCATCTGCCGGCCACGCTACAGGCCCGGTAGGATTTCTGGGTGTATACGATAAAGCCTTTAGCGAAATTGCACAGGGCGGAACGCGTCGCGGGGCAAATATGGCGGTACTGCGAGTGGATCACCCGGATATTCGGGAATTTATTACCTGCAAAGAAAATGAAAATCAAATCACGAATTTTAATATTTCAGTTGGACTAAGTGATGCTTTTATGGAAGCAGTCGAGAATGATACTTCTTATGATTTGATTGCGCCGCATGACGGAGAGGTCGTCGAAAGTGTGCCTGCGCGAGAGATATTCGACCTCATCGTTCGCTACGCAACGAACAATGGCGAGCCTGGAGTGTTATTTCTCGACCAAGCCAACCGCCACAATCCGGTTCCCCATCTTTATGAACTTGAAGCCACAAATCCCTGCGGCGAACAATGGCTCGGACCCTACGAAAACTGTTGTCTCGGCTCGATTAATTTGGCCCAACATATCGGAAAACCTGGTGAGGTTGATTGGGAGAAACTGCGCGAGACCGTGATGCAAAGTACGCGTTTCTTGGACGACGTTGTCTCCGTAAATGCCTATGTGCCTGCAGTTCCTCAGCTCAAAGAAGCTGCATTTCAAGCAAGGCGCATCGGATTGGGCATCATGGGATTGGCGGATCTGATGTATCACGTTGGCATCGGTTATGACTCCCACGCGGGCAGAGAGTTCGCAGCTCAAGTGATGGAATTCATAAGCTACCATGCCTATCGGACAAGTATCAAACTTGCAGGTGAGCGCGGTGCATTCCCTGCAATTACAGGAAGTATTTATGATCCTCAGAATATTACTTGGGATTCGCCACAACCGATCGAAGAATTTGTGCGCGATTTCAATCGCCCCCCTATTCTTTGGAAAGACGTAATAGAGGGGATCAAGTCCCATGGCATCAGGAATGCAACATTAACGACAATCGCTCCAACAGGCACGATCGCAACGGTGGCCGGATGCGAAGGCTACGGATGTGAACCCGTATTTGCTTTAGCGTATGACCGCCATGTAGATGATCATGGAGAAGATCTGAAATTGCGTTATACAAGTCCTTTGTTTGCCCAGGCGTTAATAGAAGAAGGGATTGGTGATGAAGAGCGAGAAGGCATTATCGAGCGGGTAATGGAATCTGGCACCATACAAAATGAAGAGGCCCTCCCCGAATCATTTCGGCGTGTATTTATGGTTTCACAAGATATTTCTGTCGAAGGGCATGTGTTAATGCAAGCAGCGCTGCAAGCATTTGTTGACAACAGCTTGAGTAAGACGTGTAATTTTCCCAGCGGGGCAAGCGAGGCAGATGTTGCCAATGTTTTTAAGCTCGCCTGGAAAACGGGTTGCAAAGGATTAACTGTCTACGTCACGGGAAGTCGAAGCCGAGTTGTCCTAGAGACTCTGTCGACCTCCGATCAACAGAATGCAGTGGAGCTATATCCGACTCAGCATCAGGTATGGCAAGAAGGCAAGAAACCGAGACCCCAAAAACTGAACGGTGTGACCTACCAAATGCCAACACCGTTGGGTAAGGCATTCGTGACGATCAACCATAATGGCAACAAACAGCCATTTGAAGTATTTATCACGACGGCGAAAGCGGGCTCGGAGACTGCCGCAGTTTCGGAGGCGATGGGGCGGCTGACCTCCTACATATTAAGGCTTGCTTCCCCTTTAACTCCCCGCGATCGACTTTCGGAAGTTGTGCGACAACTCGCAGGGATTGGCGGCGGGCATCCAACAGGATTTGGTCCTAATCGAGTATTATCGCTTCCGGATGGCCTGGCACGAGCCCTGGCGGCCTACCTGGGCGAAGTATCCGAACGATCGCAGGTTTATGAGGAAGAGCGAGCATCGGATTCATTGTTGGAAAGAGTGGGTGATTTGTGTCCTGAATGCGGTGCTCCTGCATTGGTCAATGAGGAAGGTTGCCGCAAGTGCTATTCGTGCGGGTATAGTGAATGTTGATCGTTTGTTGGCCGGTAATTCCATATAAGAAAATGGGCACATTGCGTGTGCCCGTTTTCTTTTCAAGCTGGCGCGGTCGGAATCATTTTTCATAAGCGCCAGTCAATTCCCGCTCCACCATTTGCAGGGAGAGAATCATGACCAAAAGATTCGTTCTTGTTGCAGGAAATATCAGCTCTGGCAAAACCTCACTCACCGAACGACTGGGGCAACGGCTGGGATGGGCAACAGCCTACGAATCGGTTGCTGAAAATCCCTATCTCTCAGATTTTTATGGCAACATGAAAGACTGGTCCTTTTTCTTGCAAATATATTTTTTGGGGCATCGTGCCGAACAACATCTCGCCCTGGCGGGTTTGGACGAACCCGCAATTATTGACCGATCTATATATGAGGACGCGGAAATTTTTGCGCGCGTCCTGGTGAGACTTGGGAATATGACGGAACGTGATTACCAAACCTACCGTAAGTTATTTCACATTGTGGTCGGTCGGCTCCCCGTTCCTGATTTGCTGATTTATCTGCGCGCGCCTGCCGACGTGCTTCTCGAGAGGATAAAGAAGCGTGGTAGGAAAATGGAGATGGGAATTACGGGCGATTACCTAATTCTTCTCGACGAATTTTATGAAACTTGGATGGAAAATTTTGATCTTTGCCCAGTGCTCAAGATTCGAACAGATGATCTTGATTTCGTTCATCAATCGCAACATATGCAGACTATCATTTCGCGAATTAACGATAAGTTAGCCGGAAAGGAGGAGATAGAGTTTTCTGACAATTAAATTTGATTTAGTTTACGAGCATTTTACACCTCGCATACAACACTTTTGCACGGCTATAGCATTATTCTCCTGAATTCAAATAACAGGAGGAAGAAAATGATTAGCAAAGTTGTTAGAATAAGCATAGGTGTTCTCGTTTTATCGCTAGTAATGGTGGGAGCGGTTTTTGCACAGGATGAAATTCGTCCACCCACAAAGCGAGCCATGGGGGAAATTACCACAGTGAACGCTATCACAAATAGCTTCACGCTCCACGCACGCAGCGGAGAGGATCTGCAGTTCAAGGTAAACGAACAGACAAAGTTCCGCAGCCCGGATGGCTCCATTCACGGAATTGAAGATCTGCAAGCTGGTATGAAAGCGTTGGTTGTAGCCATCGACAGTGAGGGCAATCAGCTCCTCGCGCTCATGGTTGCCGCTGGGCTTCCGGAAGATGTCCCTGATGCCAGGCGTGTTTCCGGCGTGATCGAAAGCGTCAATGTTGGCGAAGGCATGTTCACGCTCGAAACGAAAGATGGCGAGCAACTTCAATTCGTCGTCAATGATCGTACTCGCTTTCGGAGTCGCGACCAGTCGATAAATGGTTTAGAAGATCTTGAACCGGGGATGGCGGCGATTGTTGGCGCCGTGGAGCAAACAGAAGGACCGCCCCTCGCCTTGATCGTCGGCGCCGGGAAACTCCAGGATGATAGAGAGCGCATCAAGGTCGTCGGGGAAATCACAAATGTAGTTCCTGGACAGGGAACATTCGATCTGACTACACATGACGGAAACGATCTCACGTTCCATGTAGTAGACAAGACCGTATTCCGTAGTCGCGATGGATCGATCGAGGATATTTACGACCTTAAGGCGGGAATGAAAGCCATCGTCGTCGCTATCAAGGGTGAGGATGGAAATCTAAATGCCATGCTTGTCGCCGCCGGGAATCCCGAGGATGTCCCGCAGGTGGACATTAAAGCGGCGGGCGAAATTACTGTTCTTGGGGATCGATCCTTTACGATCCAGACGAGGAATCAAGGCAGCTTGACTTTTTCCGTTGATGGTTCAACGATTTTCAAATCACGCAATGGGGAAGTAACTGGCTTCGACGACCTTCAGATTGGGATGTATGTGGGCGTTGGCGCAAAAGAGCTTGGCTCCGGACAGCTAAAGGCCATTTTTGTCGGCGTGGCGCGGTCGCATCAAAGGTCAGATAGTGACGCTGATGGACGTCCGCGATCCGCACCCGAAGGACGATTTGAAGGAAGGTCCTCTGACATTCCGACAACATCACTCTAATCGTTCCTAACACGTTTCAAACATTCCCGGAGGCCTTTCGCCTCCGGGAATATCGTTAAAGCCATTAACATGATTCCCGCGTTAGCCGAGTTCCTCCCCCTCCAGAAGAATATCCATTGCAAGCTATCTAACGCGCTGCAAGAGGACAATGCAGAGCAGAAGAATTCGGCAACGGTTGATTAACGTAAGGATTAGACGAATCAATAGGATCACAGGATTTACCGAAAATTAGCTGTGAGACCTAACGAGATAAAGTCGAGGAGGTTCACAAACCACCCTAAGCGCGCTGACAGCTTCCGTCGGTATATGCAACTTAAGCCCCAGCTGTGTCTTCTGCTTCGAGGCCAATCGGATCTCGAACCATTTGTTTTCGATATTGGGAAATTAATTTGATTGCCTTGTCAATCAAGTCTCGATTGGTCTGTGATTGATGCCAGCGGCTGGCGCCTGATGGATGGGGAAGAGGGACAACGGCGAATCCGTCAACTTCCCTGATTGTCCCAATGATTTTGGAGAGTGGATCTTTGGCAGGATAGAATTTATTTATCGCCAAGCGACCAACAGGGATGACGAGCTTTGGCTCTACAAGCTGCAGCTCATCGTCTAAATACGGGCTGCAAAGCTCCCTTTCTTCGAGTGTAGGAACGCGATCGCCACTTCCATTTTTCGCTTTTCCTGGAAAGCACTTCGTTATGGAGGTCATATATTGATTGGAGCGGAAGAGAGTTTCATCAAATCCAGCTCTTCCTAACCATTCGAATAAGCGCGTCCCACTGCCGGCGTTGAATGGTCGTCCAGCTTCTACTTCAGTCGTGCCAGGAGCTTGGCCGATGATCATAACACTGCCAGTAGTCTGACCCGAAAATATCGCCTTGGGGGTTATTTCGTGGCCTGCTTCGAGGCACTTGCGACAAGATCTCATTTGATGATGGAGATCGGAAAGTCTGGATGAGCGCACCTTAAATGTCATACAGGGGATTGGCCAAGTTCTTCCCACGTGCGCTTAATTAGCAGCGCATCCCGATCCATCTCCGCAGGACTCTCACATAAGATTCGGCCGCCACAATTTGAGTCTGCAAGGGCGCGTAGGAGCGCCGAAAGATCAAAATCCGAATCTTTAATAAAAAGGTGATTGCGCTCTCCTTTTGGCCCATATTCAATTCCTGAGAGATGACCGTGCATGTGTTTCAGCGCTCTTTTGCCGAGGGCTTTTTGATATTTATTTAGCACCTCGTTCCACTCCTCATAGCTGTTTACCGATCCATCCCCGCCGCGCGCGTGCAAATGCGCAAAATCGACGCAGGGTTCTACGCCCTTAATCCCCCGGGACATCGCCAGAGTATCTTCGAGGGATCCAAGCAATGCGCCTTTTCCCATCGTCTCCGGTCTTAAGGTAACGTTGTTTCCTTCATCGCGGAGTTCGGTGACACAATTTTGCAGACGGGGGATGGCCACTTCGAGCACCTCAGCCGCCGGTCGTTCGAAATAGGATCCGGGATGAAAAATTATGTCGGTCGCCCCTGCAAGATTGCCATAATGCGCAGCATCCATCAATCGCTTGCGACTCTTGGGCCATTCCTCATCGGTAGCGTTAAGATTCATATAATAGGGTGCATGGATGCTGAGGGCGACATGATGCTCTGCAGCTGCTGCCTTAATTAGTGCACAAGTCTTTTCCGACACTCGAACGGAGCGTACCCATCCGAGCTCGAATGCCAGAAGACCTTGGCTGGCCAGATGAAGGACGGTGCCCACAGAACCGCCCGGCTTTTTGGGTGTGGATTGAGGTGATCCTACTGTACCGAATATGAACGAAGAATTTTGCAACGCAACTCCTCCTTAAGATACGAAGAACGTAATCAACCAATCGAATTTTACCGCAAGCGTTTGCAGAACATGATTAGGGCTCTTCAGGAGGACAGGCTTGACACGCACCGAAAAGCGCCGCCCTCGCATAGGAGAGTGCTGCGCGGTGAGGAGTTCTCAATTTTTTCGCTGTGAAGGGAATGAATTTCCGCGGCGGCCTTATTCTTCTTTGCGGAGAGAGCCAGTCTTGGGAGTCGGTTCCCAGGGCAGCGAGAATGCAAATGTGCTTCCTTTGCCTTCCTCACTTGTCACCCAAATCCTGCCGCCATGTTGTTCTACGACAGTTTTCGAGAGCGCCAGCCCAAGTCCAGTTCCTTCGATGGGGTTATTGGGGTCACTAACAGTTACGCGGCCACGGAACAAATGCTCAAATACGCGTGACATCTCATCTTCAGGGATGCCAGGTCCATTATCGATCACCTTCACGATGACCGATTCGTCATCCGACTCAACAAGAATTTGAATTCGTCCACCGTCCTTGGTAAACTTAATCGCATTGCTCAGAAGGTTACTGATAACTGAGCCAAGTCTGTTGGGGTCACCCTGGAGAATCATTTCTTCCTCTGGGTATTTGAACTGGATGTCGTGCCCTCGGTCGTCAATTAAGGGTTGCAGATCCTCGATCGCCAATAAAATAAGCTCACGAATATTGCAGTCTTCATTGAGCATCGTTGATGTAGTTTCAATACGGATGGTTTCCAGCAGTCCGGTAATTAGATTGGTCATGCTATCGGTGGCGCGCTGCATCATATGCAGCGCCTTGCGTTGTTGTTCGCTTAACGGCGCATCGGCCAAGAGATCGGCGCCCAGACGGATTGCATTAAGTGGATTTTTCAGATCATGTGCCGCGGTGCCCAGAAGTTGCGAACGCATTCGATCAATTTGTTTTAAAGCGGTGATGTCCTGCATCACGGCAACACGGCCAACATCTGTCACATCGGTGATCGTCGTATGCAGGACGCGATCAGTGGGTGTGGTAATTTCCATCCTGGTCGGAGAATTAATTTCCTTTTGCATGAGGATTTCGCCAAGGGGATGGTCCACAAAAATATCGGATGCTGGCCGGCCTGCTGCTAATTCCGTGTTGATGCGAAAGGCTTGTCCCGCGGCCTTGTTGACCATAATAATCGTACCCTCGCGGTCCGTAAGAATAACAGAATCGGCGGTCTCGACCAAAGTTGTTTCCAATCGGGTGCGTTCTTCGGCGACTCGTTTGAAAAGGTTGGAGTTGTCGAGCGCGATGGCTGCCCACGACGCTGCGGCGTGCAACATGTGCTGATCGGATTCGGTGAAAACACCCCGCGGATGGTTAATGGCCTCGATCACGCCGAGTGTATCTCCGCGCGAATTAAGGGGAACACAGAGGATGGAGGAGGTTAACAGACCTGTTTGGCTATCAATTGCACTATGGAAGAGCGGGTTGGTTCTCACATCGTTAACGATGAGAGATTTCTTATTGCGTGTTACCCATCCGGCAATTCCTTCCTCAAGTCGGATTTGCACATCCCGTATACGCATATCACGTCCGCCACTTGCCTTGAGCACTAATTTTTCACCGCTCTCATCAAGCAGGAAAAGCACGCAGGCCTCACACTGCAGAATTTCCTGTGTATGTTTCATCGTATTCTCGAGCGCGGTCTCCAAATCAAGTGTCGAAGTCATTTCTCGACCAATATCCGCAAGTGTTTGCAGCTGATTGGCTCGATTTTCCGCAGTTTCATAGTGCATTGCATCCTGGATGCCAACCGCACCAATGTTAATAATTGCCTGCGCAAGCTCCATCTCCTGATCCAGTATCCTGCGATCCGCTTCGGTATAGGTTAGGCGCATCAATCCCAATGCCTGATCCCCGGAAACGATAGGGAATATTACCGCAGCGCTGAGACCTTCTTCTTGAAGAAGATTTTGGTCCTCGAGTGACCCTGAGGGAGGGTGAAGACTAAGCGTGGCTGGTACGAGATCTTTCAAAACCTGATGATGGACAGGGTAATCAGGTAGCCCACTGATGGGGCTAGAAATGATGGTTTGCGAGCCGGATTTCTCAACCTTGTTGTAAAATCTTAACGCAACATTTTCAGCGCCATCTAGGACGACTACCTCGCAACGCGCAGCGGAGGAAACTTTAAGCAGGTGGATTGCGGTCTGCTTAATCGCCTCAAGCATATCCCTGGTTCCCGTGATCGCATGGCTGGCTTGATATAGCAACGACAGTCGGCGAAAGAGATAGTTCTGGCTTGCGGATTGCTGGGCGAAGGCGAGAATTTCTGCTGCCCTACTTGCTAATACCTCCAGGGTTTTAAGTAAATCATGTTCATAGGGTTCTTTTTGATCATTAGCGATGAAAATTAATCCCAATGTTTTCCCCGACGAAATGCACGGCGCGCAGGCCACTGTGCCCGGCGCGAGAGGTAGTCCGAGGGAACCCTGTGTATGTCCCGATGATATCGCGCGTTGTTGGGAAAGTGCAGTTTGTATGACCGGATGTTCACTGGCAGAACTTATATGACCAAGATCCTTAAGCGAAATCCCATTGGAAAAGCGCGGGGTAAATTCCGCCAACTGATCGTCATATTCATACAAGGCTGCTCGTTTGGAAGGGAGCAATTCGACAGCCAGCTGCAGCAAACTACTAAGTGCTTCAGCAGGATTATGAATGTCAAAATCAGCCGTGGCTGCTTTATATACATTACTTTCTAATGCTTGATACTCAACCGCCATTTGGTCCTCAATACCCTTTGAATTAATTCTGGAACTGTTTTCCGCATTATGTCATAGATAATAATAAGGGGCAATGGAAGACGCTCTCAATTCAAGCCCTGAGGGGAGGTTAATCGTGCGTGGATTGCTCAGTTATGGGAAAAAGCCCGTAGAGTGCGCAGCACGTTAGGGGCAGCTAGTTGCGGAGCCATTCACTTTCCCCAACTCATTCTTTCACGCAAGGGTTGAAGAAAGATCAATAGCCCGAGTACGAATGCGCTGACACTGGTTAGCAACACGGCTCCAGCGGATACATCCTTGGCAACTTTTGCCAGAGGATGGATCTCTGGGCTCACGAGGTCTATGAGCGCTTCCAAGGCTGTATTCATTAATTCAGCAAGCCAGACGATGCCGATCGCAATTACCAAAAGCGCCCAATCTGCCCTGCTCAATCTCAACCAAATACCCAGCGAAATTGCAGCCAGGGTCGCCAGGCTGTGGATCCATGCATTACGTTGTGTACGCAGGACATACCAAATGCCCGCCAACCCGTAGCCGATCGACTCAAAACGTGTACGCGAACGTTGCGGCGATTTCACAGCGTGAGATCCGGAACCGCAATTTCGAGGCCCAGTTGATGCAAAATATCCGCTTGCATGTCTCCCATCAGGGCAGCCTCTTCCTCCTGCTGATGATCATATCCCATCAAATGCAAAACCCCGTGAATTGTTAATAATGCGAGTTCAGATTCCAGGGAATGTCCGCCAGAATCTGCTTGCATTCGCGCAGTTGGAATACTGATAATCACATCACCGAAATACATTACGCCACTTTCGAGATCAGTCTCACCATCGTGAAAGGCGAGCACATCCGTGGGCCAATCAAATCCCCGATAGCGCAAGTTTAAATCTTGAATTACAGAATCATCAACCAAGGCGATAGACAGGCTTCCTGGTTGTGCTTTGATTGTAGAAAGCGTTTTTTCGCCGATTGCGGACAACCTCTGGCCGATTTTATTATCCCCAAGCTCATTATGAATGTTAACCGCATAGCTCATGTTTCCTCCACTTGAGGAGTGCTTGTGGATGGGAGGCCGTCTTCCTGAAGAAGGACTTGCGCACTCTCTTTCAAGGGATAGGGAATCCTGGAATGATATATTCCTTTGAGAGTGGATACGAAGGATCGACGTATCGTGTCTAAATCTCTTAACGTTAAATCAACATGATCAAGCTGATTTTGTTCCAATCGATTCTCAATTACCCAACGGACGATCTTGTCAATTTCCTTCTTATTTTTTGGTGCTTCTGCGCGTGCTTTGGCTTCGGTTCCGTCGGCGAGCATGAGCAAGGCGGTTTCTTTCGATTGGGGTTTCGGACCTGGATATTGAAAATCAGAGCGATCAACCTTTGATTCATCACCATTCGCCGTATCAAGAGCCATTTGATACTGGTAAGAAGTTTGCAGGGTCCCATGATGTTCGGCGATAAAGGCCTGGATATTTTTAGGAAGCCTGTATTTTTGGGCAAGCTCTAATCCCGCGCGAACATGTTCAATGATTACGCCGGCGCTTGTGGTGGGATCGAGCTGCTCATGGACATTATGTCCGGGCACTTGATTCTCAATGTAGTACTCTGGCCTTAATGATTTGCCTGCGTCGTGATACAAAGCGCCCACACGAGTTAATAATGCATTGGCTTTCACCGCTCGCGCCGCTTGTTCAGCGAGATTAGCTACTTGCAGACTGTGTTGATAGGTGCCAGGAGAATTTCTCAAAATCATTTGCTGCAACGGATGATCTGGTCGACCCAGTTCGATTAATTGCAGACTGGTCGTGATCCCCAGAAGGTTGCCGATGAGAAGCAGAAGTCCAAAACCAAGGCTTGCTGATAACAGGCCGCTCACTCCTGCTGCCGCGAGCAGCGAGATTTTACCGATTAAATCGGTTGCGGGGTCTGGAATACGGAAAACGATAACGATTGCAATCGCACCCATCGCCGCCGAGAATCCTGCCCAGAAAAATGTGCCCAGTCGCTCGGCGCGACCGATGACCAACGCCGCCAGCGAACCGCTGAGCATGAAGTACAAGGCAAGCTCGAGACCGCGCGAGGCCAGGAATCCGGCCAACGCACCGGTGATTACGGCAATAAGAATCCCGGCTCCAGGGCCGATGAGGGTAGCAAGGATCAAAGGCAGCAGTGCAGCTGGAAAGATATAGGGCAAGATTGTCCTGCCCGGGATCATGAGCTGCAATCCGAATGCGGCCACCACAATCAATATTCCAAAGGTGGCCAGCAAACGAATATCCTGAAGACGATCGGGATGGATTTTAACCATGTAGAGCACGAATAAACTTCCCAGAAGGCCTACGAAAATCGTGCGGATAGCAACCTCACTCCAGGGCTCGGGAGTCTTTAATAACCCGAATTCTTGCAGCGCTTCGATGTGCAGGGCCGAAACAACCTCACCTCTGCTGACGATGGTTTCACCGGCAAAATAAGTGTTGACTACGCTGGCGATATTACGTCGCGCCGCCTCGCGCGCGGTTTGAGTTGCTTCGAGGTTGAATTTCGAATTAGGAGCAACGAAAGGAGTTGCAAGCGTGACCACCAGGCTAGCTTGTTCTTCCGTAAGTGATATTCCCACCAAAGCAGGAATGGCTCGACGCGCTTCTTCACTTTCGTCTTCCCGGATTTCACTTCGCAGCACTTGTCCCAGTACATTAATGGTTTCCAACCGGACAACCTGCCATCTTACTTCCTGAAGATCGAGCAATTTTTGAGCAGTAATCGAATCAATACGCACATCGACAATGGCTGCCATATCCGATAAGCGTTGCTCATTCGTGGCGTATTCATCTTCGCGGAGAGTTTCGATATACACGAGAACACCGCGCAATTGCTCAACTTGCTGTCGTGCAATGCTTCCGTCGGGTGGATCGTATTCGTCTTCAACAGCACTTGCGGCTTCGTCACGCGCAATTTTGGTTAATACAGCACTCGTGTAAAAATGATCAAGCGGAGCGAGAATGTCTTGGGTTCCAACGTCATTTACCTCCAAAACAACACCCGCCTGAGCTGAAAAATCAGGGAGAGAAAGCGCCAGCACTACTCCTACGAGTGGCAGGAGTAAAAGTATCCATAATCTGGCGGAAATCAAATAATCGCTAAACTTTTTTTGCAGTGATAATCCTGGAGAGGAATCTTCTTCCATTCGAAACCTTACACTTCCGAGAGCAAATTTCTAACCATGCCACTGACCGTCTTGCCCTCAGCACGGCCTTGAACGCGAGGCATGATGACTTTCATTACCTTACCCATCTCTTCAATTCCCAGTGCGGAGGTTTCGTCGATCGCGACTCTGACCATAGACTCAAGATCTTTTTCTGAGATTGGTTGGGGCAGATAGGTTTTAAGAAATGATAGTTCCTTCTGGAGTACGGGAATCAAATCTGAGCGGCTCGCCTTTTCGGCCTCCGCGATCGATTCACGCCGCATCTTCGCCTGTTTTTCGAAAAGTGCGAGCATCTCCTGCTCATTTAATTCACCTTTTTTATCAATTTCGGCGAGCTTAATTTCGGTAAGTATGATTCGCAGTGTATTTCGATCGATTACGTTGCCTGACCGAATCGCATCATGCAAAGACTCTTCAAGCTCGGATTTGTTGATATTTTTCATATTTTTCTACTTCAGCGACTTTGCGCAATCCTTTTATACCAGAGTTGTGAAGAACAATGCAAACTGAAACCCCGGGAGCTGCGAGCACATATTCTACTCGAGATCGCTGGAGATAATGCGCCAATATCATCACTGAATTAAGCTTGTCCTATCAATTTTGTCTTGCAGGGATGGTCCGGAGGGGGTTCATCAACGACTATTTCCAGGGAGGGGTGGCCCTTTGAGGTTTTTCTAACGGAATTTTTTAAGGTTTCTGGCGAGGGTGATGCCTGCAATGGAACTAGACAAGTTGCCCATGCAATACGCCTTTATCAGCCGCAAGCACTCGGATTGGCGTAATGCGATTCCATATATTCTGAGGAACGGTCGCTTGAACACGCAAATAATTATCGGTGAGACCTTTTACTTCCCAGCCGTTTATCCCGAGTGCGGTAGCGCTTTCCCAGAGGGCATTGAGAGTTTTCCCCAGGAATTGATTTAAGTAAACTTCCGAAGATTTCTCGATTGCCTCGCGAACCTTGCGGCTGCGCTCTCGCGCTACTTGTTGTGGTACTTTGTTTGTTAATAGGGCCGCGGCTGTGCCTTTGCGTGCCGAGTATGGAAATACATGGGCTCCCGCGAAATTCATTTTTTGAATATAAGTCAGGCTTTCATCGAATTCGGCCTCCGTTTCACCCGGAAAACCAACAATGATATCCGTAGTTACGGCTAAGCCAGGAATTCGTTTTCGAGCTTCATCGAGCAAGGCTGCATAACGCTCCGGAGTGATCGGTCTTGCCATACGTCTGAGCGTAGCAGCCGATCCAGATTGCAGTGGCAAATGCAGGTGGCGGCACATCCGCCGATCATCCCAAAGATCAAAAAAATTGGGCGGAAGTAGCCAGGGTTCCAACGAGGAAAGTCGCAACCGAGAGATGGAGGACAGTGAAAGTATTTGTATCACCAGATGACGAAGATCGATCGTAGGCTGTAAGTCTCTGCCATACCCGGTCAACTGTACTCCGGTAAGCACAGCTTCCTGCGCGCCTCCCTGAACGGCGGATTCTATTTCCGAGATAATACGCATAATCGGGATGCTTCTCGAGGCACCCCGTGCAACTTTTATTAAACAAAATGTACAGTGGTTATCGCATCCATCTTGGGCTTTGATAAATGCCCGTGTACGCATCCTAATCCCAGGAATGGGCTCCCGTTCGAGCGGCTCCCGATCAAAATACTCTTCGTCGAGGCCGAGCACCATTTCCACGAGCCGGTCTTTGTGTTGATTGTCAATTACCATTTTCACCCCGGGCATCACCGAGGCATGGGAAGGCGCTAAAGTGCTCCAGCATCCGGTAAGAACAATCTGCGCCTTCGGATTATCGCGATGAGCCCGGCGGGTTTTGCTGCGCGAATCGGCAGCCGCAGACGTTGTCACGGTACAGGTATTGATCACTACCATGTCACTGTCTTCGGCCGCGGCGACCAGGCGGTGCCCGGCCAAACGAAACCTATTGCCAAAGCGTTCAATTTCGCTTTGATTTAATTTGCAACCGACACTATCCAGATGGATATTCATGAGCAATGTCAATCCTTCCCTGTTAGTAGCAACTCTCGGAATTATGGATTAGCGACGACAAAATCGTCAAATTCAATTTCGACGCCGGGTAAATCATAGGTACCTGCAATCAGACCAACATCGCCTGTCGTACTTAATGCGCCATTAACTTCTTCGATTATGTGTCCATTCACACTCAGGCTCAATTTATCGCCAACACATTCGATACGCAGCGCGTTTAAACCATCACCAAGATTAATAAAATCGCTGGGCAGCATGCTTTCGCCAGTTAGCAGTGATCGCTCACCCGCGGCATAGACTCCAATTCCGGCATATCCATCACTTGATATTAAAAAGAAGTAAAAGTTATCTGGGTCTACATAGCGACAAATAACCCCGTATACGTTATCGTCAGAACCGTCCAGTTTTCTGGCATTGACACTAATGATGACATCGGAAAAGGCCAGTCGGGGGATAGACCATGCCTCTGTGTCGGCATCAAAAACACTGATGCGATAAGCATTAGCGACGTAATCGGCAGTGTATGTCGCGTCAGAATATTGATCCCAACCGCTTTGGGCAGAAGAGAAGGTGTCTTGAAAAAGGATAGAACCTGATTCGTCAGGAAGTTGCCCCAAATTGCAGCCCGTTCCAAGAACAATAAGAAGCAGAGGCAGCCCGAGCAAATTGCGCTTTCCCCGAGTCGATTTTGCGGATATTGTATCCCACCTATTTCTCAAGGTTAACTCCAAGTATTAAAGGCCTTAACTTTGGCCTGCAGCGATGGTCTTGAAGCAGGCCATCCACTATTGCAATGTTTCCAGCGTGCGACGCGCCAATTGCCCAACGACACTTTCAGGATCGAGAATCACCGCCATCTCAAATGAAACGATCGAGGATTGCATATCAAGCTGCGCTGCATAGTACAGACCAAGATGATAATGTGTTGAAGCGAAACCAGAGTCAATCGCCAGTGCTCGAAATAAAAATCGCCCGGCAAATTCAAGATCGCCCAACAGATAATAGGAGTAGCCTAAAGTGTCAAGAGCAGCGGCACTATCGGGGGCCAGTGCCGCTGCATTTCTCGCTGCCGGAAGTCCGATATTCAAGACATCAAAATTATTTTGTGAGCTTGATTGCGCTAGAAGCAGCCATAAATTAGGATCTTTTGGAGCCAACTCCGTGGCCGCGCGATAGAGCTCGATGGCAATATTGATATCGCCGAGGTATTCATAGGTTTGTGCGATCTGGGCCGGGATGATAGGGTTGCTAGGATCCAAGACTGCGGCTTGCTCGAGCTCGAATAATGCAAGCTGTGGGGCATTATTTCTGAGCCAATGCACCGCCAAGTTGATGTGGGGCAATGCTTGTATCGGATCAGCGCGTTCGGCTTGTTTCAGCCAACTCAGGCCATCTTGGCCAAGTTCATCGATTGCCAAACCAAGAAAAGAGAGCGCATCGCTGTAGTCGGGCTGAATATCCAGGGCATTTCGAAATGCTTGTGCGGCGAATGACCACTCGAAATTTTTCGCAAAAACTTGGCCGACCTTGGAAAGTGTAAACTGCATCAGGTTAAGGTGTCTGGAATCCTCAATGGCCTTGATGAGCTCGGCTGTCAATGCCTGATTATCTGCGGAAAGTTCGTCTAGAAGGCGTAATTGGATCAAGGCTTGTTCGGGATCGCGTAGCGCAGTTAACGCCGCAAGTTGGAAATGAAGTTCAGGATCGGAATGTGCCAGTGAACTTAAGTGCTCTACAACCCTTTCCGCCATACTGAATTTTTCATTATCGACCAAGTGATCAGCTAAATTGTATAAAAAATCCCGCCTTTCTGAACAGAGGTTCTCAGCCTGCTCCCAGAGCATGAATGCTTCGAGATATTGGCCCATGGCGGCGCGCATTTCAGCGGTTAAACAAAGAATTATCTCCTGGTCTTGATCCCGTTCAGAAAGTGAATTAAGGTAGGGAATGGCTCTTTCAGGATGATCCGTTGCTAGCGCCGCTTCGGCGGCGATTAACTCGAGGCTCTTGAGGCCGGGGTCAATTAACAGTGCACGATCAATATAGTCCAGTGCAGCTTCAGGATCCCCGGAGGCAGCTGCCGTTCTTGCCTTTTCGATGTAAGTGACCAGATTCCGTCGAACAGGGGATGGGCTCAGAACAAGAAGGACAAGTAAGCCAATTAATATATGTGGGATTCGAGCTCGCAAATATACCATTGCGGACAATTCTCTCAGCGATTAAGTGCATTATAGCCCGCCGATTTTATCTTGCCGAGAACACGTTCCTAGCAGCAGCGCAGCAGATTCAAGAAAAATAGTTGCCGATGAAGTTGGCTTTGTTTTGTACGTGCATTGGCGGCAGGCTATTATCGTATAATCTTTCAGAGGAGCGAATTTTATGGATTTTCGAATAAGCGCAGAGCAAGAATTGGTGCAAAAAATGGTGAAGGATTTTGCCCAGAGAGAGGTTGCTCCAACGATAAAGGAATGGGATCGCAAACAGGAAATGAAACCTGAAATATTGCCCAGGATGGCGGAGCTCGGCATTCTAGGCGTTTGTATTCCTGTACGATATGGCGGCCAAGGGATGGATTACCTTACCCTTGGCCTCGTGTGTGAAGAATTGGAGGCCGTCGATACTACGCTGCGCGTCATCATGTCCGTGCACACCGGTCTATGCAGCCTTGGAATTTTCCAATGGGGGTCGGAAGATCAAAAACAAAACTTTCTTACTCCTTTAGCCAGCGGAGCTAAATATGGCGCATTTGGGTTGACCGAACCTGGGGTTGGCTCGGATGTTGCCAACCTGACAGCATCCGCGAAACTTGATGGTGATGAATATATTCTCAATGGGGAAAAAACATGGATTTCCCTGGCGACAAAAGCACATACTGTTTTGTGGTTTGCGCGCACCTCCGAAAGCGCGAAACACCCCCACGCGGGCATATGCGCATTTATCCTTGATATCGATCGAGATGGAGTAACTACGGGTGACTTGCATGGAAAATTGGGCGTGCGAGCAGGATCGACAGGATGGATTAATTGTCAAGATGTGCGTATACCCGTTGGAAATCGCCTTGGTGAAGAAGGCGAGGGATTTAAGATTGCCATGTCGTGTTTAGACAATGGCAGGTATACCGTGGCTTCAGGGGCCACAGGTTTGATACGCGCCTGCCTGGATGCCAGCGTGGCATATGCCAAGGAGCGCCAGGCATTTGGCAAAGCGATCGCTAGTTTTCAACTTGTCCAGCAAAAAATTGCGCGCATGGCAAAAGACTACGAAGCTTCGCGCCTTTTGTATATGCAATCAGGTTGGTTGAAAAATCAGGGAATACGCAACACGCGCGAGACCTCGATTGCCAAGTGGTTCGCTACGGATGCATCTTTCGAACATGCCTCCGAAGCGATCCAGGTTCATGGTGCATACGGATTTAGTGACGAGTATGATGTCGAACGTTATATGCGCAACGCCCGTGGAGCAATGATTTACGAAGGATCGAGTGAAATCCAAACATTGATTCAAGCCGGATATGCGCTGGGGTTGCGGGAGGACGCTTCACTACGGCGGGAACTTCCAGCTTATGATGCCGAATATTGGCTGGCAGAAAAGTAGCCAACGCGTACTTAACGAAATTTAATGAATAGGGAGGATATGTTGGCTAATTGTCTTGGCATATTTTATTGGGCCACGGAATGGATTAATTCGGAACCATCGAATCATTAAGAAGGAGGATAAATTGAACATCGTGGTTTGCGTAAAGCAGACACCCGACACCGCAGCGACAATTTCAATCGAAGAGGGAAAAGCTACATGGGGCGATGCTCCTCTGGTGCTTAACCCCTGGGATGAATATGCAGTTGAACAAGCAATATTAACAAGAGAAGAGCTTGGCGGAAAAGTAACCGCTCTTAGCTTGGGGCCCGAAGAGGCAAGGGAGGCACTAAAACTTGCCTTGGCGATGGGTTGTGATGAAGCAATTCTAATCAACGATCCTCTTTTTGAAAGCGCCGATACGCTCATCGTTTCCAGGGCACTCGCTGCGGGGATCATGAAGCTCGGCGAAGTTGAACTTGTCTTCTTCGGTCGCGCCTCGGTCGACAGCGATAGTGGTGTTCTAGGATCACAGACTGCAAGGCGCCTGGGTTGGCCGTCGATCAGTTGGGCTGCCGCAATTAGCCACCACGAAGGTGCAATCGAAGTGGAGCGTATGATTGATGAGGGTCGCCAAGTTGTTCGCAGTTCATTGCCTGCTGTAATTAGTGTAGTGAAAGAGATTAACGAACCGCGCTACCCTTCCTTTATGGGTATTAGGAAGGCTTCAAAGGCCGAGATACCAACATGGTCGGCTGAAAGTATAGGAATCGATGGATCACTATCTCCAGCCGTTACGTGGCCTGAAATGTTTGCCCCGCAGGTGAAAAGCGCGGAATGTGAATTTATTGCAGGCCAGTCCGCTCAGGAAATTGCAGAAGGGCTTGCTGATCGATTAATAGCCGAGAAGGTGATTTGATGGCAAAGAGCATCCTTGTTTACGTCGATCATTTCGACGGGAAAGCCCTGCCTGCATCTTGGGAGGCATTAGGAGCAGCGCAGCAGCTAAATCAGAAGTTCGCAGGAGAAATAACCGCGGTTGTTGTAGGCCACCAAAAAAGGGAAATAGCCGAGCAAGCAATTGCCCATGGCGCACAGCGAGTGTTTCTCGTTGATAAGGAAGGCTTGAATCATTTTCGGCCGGAACCCTATGCCTCTGTCCTGTCCCAAATTTTGCGGGATTCAGAAGCGGATATTTTCCTATCACCTAATACGGGCCGCGCCCGGGAATTAGCAGCGATGGTGGCCGTTGATCTTGAAACCGGTCTTTCGCCCGATGTAATACAACTTGTGTTGGAAGATGGCGTCGTTTCGGCAACGCGTCCGATCTATGCTGGAAAATTGTTTGTGAAAGTAAGATGCGCAGACTGCACCCCGCAGATGTTTACCTTACGGGGCAGAGCATTTCCAAAACAAGAACCAGCTCCAGATGCAGAGGGAAAAATCGAACTAGTTGAAGTTGCCTTCCCTGAGCCGGTCACGCATGTTATTGGTTACAAAGAATCAGAAAGCGGAGTAAGTCTTTCCGATGCAGCGGTTGTTGTTTCAGGGGGACGAGGAGTCTCGAACAATCCAAAACTGATTGCGCCCCAGGATATCACGGACGAAAAGGAAAAAGAAATTTGGCGTGCCCAGCAAGGATTTAAGCTTATTCAAGATCTGGCCCGCGTCTTGGATGCTGCAGTTGGCGCCAGCCGTGCGGCCGTCGATGCTGGCTATGTCCCATATGCCCATCAAGTTGGACAAACGGGAAAGGTTGTATCTCCTGATCTGTATATTGCCTGTGGAATCTCCGGTGCCATCCAGCACCTGGCCGGCATGCGGACGGCAAAAACAATAGTGGCAATCAATAAAGACGTTAATGCGCCCATTTTTAAGCTTGCCCGATTCGGAGTGGTCGGCGATCTTTTTGAAATCCTGCCGGAGCTCACAGAAGTATTGCGATCCAAATTGGGAAAATAATAGTGCCGGAAAGCATTTGAATTTCCGTATTGAAAACCATCACCGTATTGGATGGATTGACAGACTTTGGCCTCGTCTGTAACTTCTCTGTAAGCATTTCCCCTGGGGGTGCGTGCTAAGATGAAATCGCAAGCCACCGGATGTGCAGCTGTTGGGAGACAACAGTCGAAGAATAGTGAAGAGTAGCTAGAGTCTACCCCAAAAAGTGGTTCGACCTGCGCTCCAAATGTTTATCTATGTCCTCCGGACGCCAAGTAAGGTGGTTTGCATTCCGATAAACGAGCCCCCGTGTAAGCGGGGGCTCGATGTTTTGCGGCATGGCGTGGGTTCTGGTTTTGCGCATGCGACGTGTGTTGATTGTGAGAAGCGAGGACACTGTTTTCTGCTTCGAAAAGGGCTGCGCGGAAATGAAAATAAGTGTGTTTCCAACATTTAAATTGACAAGCATTTTCATTTCATAAGAGGCCGTTCTCGCTGACGAAGGAATCCATCTAACGATTTTTTAAGCTGATCCGCTCGGATTTGGGAAAACGCATCGCTGTGATTTCGTCTTTTCCCAACGTTCTGCGATAGTGAAGTGCACACGAGAAAAGCAATGCACATTGGAAACGCGACTTTTGCCTGAAGAAGATCGCATCAATTAGCCTCCCGGAGGTCTCATACCTCCGGGAGCGTTGAATTCGTAGGGGCGGTTCGCAAACCACCCAGCATTGTGCAACAATCGTACCTACAGTTCATTCTACGGGCGAAGCGTTGCACGAATTCGTCCTTCGCATAAATGAATCGTCGTCCAACGCTTTGCCCTAGAGGTTGATCAAAAGATATTGACTCCCATGCAACATCTTGGCTACATCGATTGTTTTTCCTCGTTACATTCTGAATGCCATCACTGGAGGTCTCAAATCAATGGCGTCCTAAACATTGTAGGCCATTGCCCTTGCAAAGGCCCAAGCCGAATGAGGGTTAGGGATGTTGGCGAAGCATGTGCCGAAGGTCCATTCGGCCGAGGTCATGGTATTCCGATACGGAATGTACAAAACCGTCGCCAATCGTTCGTCACCAGGTATTTATTTTAATTCAAAACTCGGCCGGCACTTCAGGCTCTTGCTGTCAACCTTTATTTGGTCTCTGCTAAAATTGCACATAATCCAAGCAAAGCGCATCATGGCAAAAATAGGCTCCTTTACATTTGTCCTTCATTCGCATATCCCTTACACCAGGCAGGCTGGAAGCTGGCCCTATGGTGAGGAGTGGATTCATGAGGCCTCGGCGGAGACCTATATTCCATTACTGCATCACCTGTATGATATGCTGCGAGAAGGTGTTCCGGTGAGGCTTACTATCGGGCTCACTCCGATTCTTGTTGAGCAGCTAGCCGATGAGCATATTCAAAAAAATTTTCTGCAGTATCTGCAGGATCGAATTGCAGCCATCAAAAAGGACATCTCTCGCTTCGAAGCGGACAACAAAACTCACTATTTGTATTTGGCCAGGTATTATCAACATTGGTATGAAAACATTCAGCGAAGTTTTGTAGAGCGTTTCAACAGCAACCTGGTACCCGCATTCCGAAAACTGCAAGATGAAGGCCTGATTGAAATTGTGACTTGTGCGGCGACCCACGGCTATCTTCCACTTTTTGATCGGGATGAAACAATCAATTTTCAGCTTCAGACGGCGGTGCAAAGCTACGAGCGACACTTTGGGCGGAAACCAAGGGCCATTTGGCTCCCGGAGTGTGCCTATCGACCGGCGTACATAGACACTCGTGGCCGAACGCGCAAAGGGATCGAATCGTTCCTTGAGCGTTTCGGGCTCGGGTTGTTTTTTGCGGAGACTCACATGATCGAAGGTGGTCGACCTGTGGGGATTGCCGCCGGGGACGCCATAGGGCCCTATGCTGAGGTCACACGACGCTACATCGTTCCTTTTTCCGAAGGATTTTCTGATCGGCCCGCCTCGACCTACGAGGCTTACTACGTTACCAAGCCACAAGTTGCTGTACTAGGTCGGAATAATCAAACCGGACTGCAGGTCTGGAGCGCCCAGATGGGTTATCCTGGAGAATTCGATTATCGCGATTTTCATAAGAAAGATGGCAGTTCAGGAATGCAGTACTGGCGTATTACAGGTGCACGGGTGGGTTTGGACGAAAAGGATATTTATCGACCAGAATCGGCAGCAATTAAAGTCGGTCAACATATCGATCACTTCAGCCAGCTCGTTGAAAATTTGCTGCAAACCTACTACGAAGAAACAGGTCGGCGCGGGATTATTTCGGCAAATTATGATACCGAGCTCTTCGGCCATTGGTGGTTTGAAGGTGTGGATTGGATTGCAGGCGTCATGCGAAAACTGGCGGTTTCATCTTCCATTGAACTGACCACTGCTTCAACGTACATAGAAGATAACCCCCCCAAAGCAAGAATAAATCTCCGCGAAGGTTCCTGGGGGGCGGGCGGAAACCATTTCGTTTGGGATAACGCAGATACACATTGGCTCTGGCCGATAATTCACGAAGCTGAGTCGAGGATGGGGCAAATAGTCACTGAAAATTTGAATGCACCATCAGATGTCAGGCTTGTTCTCAACCAGGCCGGTCGTGAATTGTTGCTTCTGCAATCATCGGATTGGCCATTTCTGATTACAACGGGACAGGCCAAGGATTATGCCACCCAGCGTTTCCGGCAGCATCTCGACCGCTTCTACCAAATGCTCGACTCCGTTGCAAATAGATCTCCAAATACAGAACTTGCCGGGAAACTATGGGAAATGGATAAAATTTTCCCCGAGATTGATTTTCGCTGGTACAAGGAATGAGAGTTCTCTTCCTGGCGGCGGAAGCTGTTCCCTTCGCGAAGGTTGGTGGCCTGGCAGATGTCGCCGGCGAACTTCCCGCCGCTCTTTCATCGCTCGGGGTTGAGGTGCGAACTGTTATCCCATTTCACCGGGAAATCCGCGATTTGCAACCAAGATTGGAGCGCGTGGTTCGGCTCAAAATACCAACCAGCTCAGGGACCCAGCTGGCTGAGCTTTATGAGGCGAGACTCGATAATCATAAAATCTACCTAATTGATGGCCCTGCAATCCAAAAGGCGACCGCGGTTTATGATGATCCCGAGCGTGATACGGAAAAATTTACCTTTGCCGCTGTTGCTGCAATGCAATGTATGCAGGCGCTGGATTGGCGCCCTGATATCTTACACGCTCACGATTGGCATGCCTCCGCAGCTGTGGTTTGGTTGAAATACCAACGAAAACGCGACGAATTTTGGGGACGCGTATCGAGCCTGCTTACCGTACACAATCTTCCCTACATGGGTGCCAGTGCGAGAAACGTATTTGACGAATATGGATTGCGCATGATCAACGATCCCTTGATCCCCGAATGGGCGCGGGATTTGCCCTTTCCAATGGGATTGTCATGCGCCGATAGGATTAGCGCCGTTAGCCCAAGCTACACTCGGGAAATCCAAACGCCTGAATTTGGCAGTGGTCTCGAAAATCTGATGCGCAGTCGATGGCAGCGACTGCACGGGATTCTGAATGGCATCGACGTCGAACGATGGAATCCGGAAACAGATTCGACATTGCCCCACACTTTCGGCAGAAAATCGTTGTCATTCCGCAAGGCGTTGAAGGAACATGTGCAAAAGAAACTGAAACTCCCGCTCGATGCGCACATACCGCTGATCAGTATGGTGACGCGTTTGGATCATCAAAAAGGCATAGATATCGGACTCGCGGCTATGGAAAAGCTTGAAGGACCCTGGCAGTTTGTTCTCTTAGGGGCTGGGAATAATGAGCTTGAGGCAGCCGCGCATCAATTTAGCCAACGATTTAAAAATCGAAGCAGTATTACCCTACGATTTGATACTCGGCTTGCGCGGTTGATCTTTGCCGGTGCGGATATGATCATGATGCCTTCGCGTTACGAACCTTGCGGTTTGACTCAAATGATTGCGATGCGTTATGGATGTGTTCCTATTGCTGCGGCGACCGGAGGCCTGCGTGATACCGTGATGGATATCGATCAGCATAAATCAGGCACAGGATTCACCTTCGAGCCTGCGGAAGTAGGACCATTGAAAACTGCCCTCTTGCGCGCGATTAGCGTTTATCGTGATCCGCGCCGCTGGCGCGGCATACAACTGCGTGGAATGGCGCGGGATTTTTCTTGGGAAACATCCGCGCTGGAGTACTACAAGCTGTATGAAATATCGCGGGCAGAGGTGCGCTCGCATTGACCATTCCCTCTCCACGTCTTGGAGGAGTGGGATAAAGTCACCGGTCAATCCCATACGCAAACTACACGCGGCTTTGATCAAGCGCAGATAAGCCACCTATCTAATCCGCCGAGGATATCCAGCCACCCGATCCTCGATAAGACAGCGTAGTGTGAAACGGAATAATGACGTAATTTAATTTCTGTTCTTGTTTCCACGCGGGAGCGTGGGAACGAACAGATAATCCAGTTAAGCTTGGTTTGGTGGATGAGCCGGTTCAATAGGCATATTCGAGTGCATCAAATTATGAGGGATTGCCTGGGTTGTTGGAAGTGGAGCGAAATTGGTGATGCCTTTGGCGTGCCCTTTTGGGAGCATGGGCAAGAGAGAATCGTTCTCCCGCTCCCGCGTCCCCTTGTTCCCACGTTCCTGCGTGGGAACGAGCGACCGAAGATCCACAGGATCCCCTTTACAAATGCGAAACGCCCTCGTTAAAAAATGAGGGCGTTTTGTACCCCATCGTGGATGTATTCCGAACGATACCCTTCCTCATTAGACGTCGATAACGCTTCAATGAGGGTAACAAGGTATGAAAAAGGTGAATGTAATTCATGCGAAATAATCTCACCTTCGGGATTGATTATAATTCGTTTTGCTATGATCTGGAGTAATTCATTCTTTTGTTTTTCCTCCAAACGCTCATAAAGACTAGAGATATTGGATAGCAGTGCCAGTGCGATTTCTAAATCGTCCAAATATTTACTAGCATCGAATTCCATATTCTCAATTTGCAAGCGGAGATTTAGAATTTTATCTTGCCATTCAAAACGCAACTTGTCGTAAGTTTCTTCACTCATTTTGTTTGTGATGAGTAATCTTCCGAGATTAGCTTCTTCTTCTTTTACATGAAGTAATTTTCTTTTTAATTGATCTAGACTATCTTCTTTGTTATCCGTCGTGACTTGCCGAATTTCCTTTTGGTAAACTTCACGAATTGTGGGAATAAGATCGGGATTTATCGTTATCCCACCTAACCAATCATCGATTTGACCATCTACAATTGAAGTCTGAAGCCGTAATTTGTTACCAGCTAGATTTGCATGAGTTATATAGTAAGCATAACTTTTATGGCTGCTGGAAGGGGTTGAGCCAAACATCTTAAGTGTCCGCCCGCCATCTTTTACCCATAGCAAATTTCGTAATAAATATAATCGTTTCTTATAATAGCTTTTGTTCATGCCGTGTCTTTGGAGGATCGCTTTGCCACGTTCGAATTGCTCAGTGGTGATTATGGCCTCCCACTGTCCCTGTATTTCTCCCGTGTTTATACCAAATCGTTTTGACACAACCCATCCTGCATAGAAGGGGTTGTGAAATAGCTTGTGTAAGGTACTGCCGGCAGTTTTTCGTTTTCTGGATTTCGGAGTTGACCAAGCCCAAGGACGTCCACTGGTTCGAACATGGCCTCGCCTGGATAACTCTTCGCAAATTTCTTGAATTGTATATCGACCAGTGAGAAGCAATTCCCAGGCATCTTTTAGAGCGATTATTTGATTGGGATCAATTTCTACCCACCGATCATATTTATTGCTACTTATTTGGCGTTCCTTGTTGATGTACCCCTCTGGGGCTTTATGCGGCCAACCACCAGCACGCATCTTGGCTTCCATACCACCAGCAGTACGTTGGGCTAACACATCGACTTCTCTTTGCGCTAATCCCATTTGGAGCAAGAATAAGAAGAAACCATCAGGATTCTCTGGTTGTAAACCAGGCATATTGGCAATCCTGATCTTGATGCCGAGACTGATTAGTTTTGTAGCTGCTTGCAACCCTTCTACCGTATTTCGGCCAAAGCGGTCTGCCCGGTAAAGACCAAGGTGGGAGAACTTTCCTCTTTCAGCATCTGAGAGCATTTCCTGGTAGTCTTTACGATTGGGGTTTTTGCCTGATAGCCGATCGGTGTATTCTCTCGAAATTGGCACACTGGAAGGCGTTAGAAGCTGGTCTTGGATGCGCTGCCTTTGCATAGCAAAAGAACGTTCCGGGGATTGTTTATCCTCGTCGCTCACTCTCAAATAAGTTGCCCATCCGGGGGTGATTAGATTGCTAGCCAAGAATACTCTCCAAGGGAATAGTGACGAAAAATCTTAATTTGCTTTTGCCTGTTTGTCAAGAATCGCCAGTGTTACCTATTTTATTATTCGATGAGAGCAGCTTTTGAAGTTCTTCAATCTCTTCTGAAGTGAGAACAGAAAATAGCAACTGACCAACCTCAAGTAATCGGTTGACTTCTTCAAGCGAGACTTGTATTTCCCTTTGGTATTCTTCTTTTGCCGTGGTATCCATATGTTCTTCCAAGAAAACAAATAGGCAACAGGGTTGTTACTATTCCCTATATATTAGAAGATGGATTAATTTGTGTAACTGGCTAAGTTAGCCTTGAGTTTCCCTCTGTCAATCCGCCAAATTTCGGGTAAGTCGAAGTACTGTAGCCGCGACTAATTCAGGTGGAATTGCCACTTGTGGCATTCCCAACTCTTCTGCCAGACTTTGATATTACTCTTTCGTTGAGCTCTCATCATAAGCAACCGGGACCCAATTGAATTTCTGGCCCAACTCTTTATCAATTTAATTTTCTGGAATTGGATAGGGATTTGAGACTTCCAGATTAGGCATATCCTTATCATGCGTCAGGCTGAAAATATCGCACAAGAATAATCGTTTCGCCTTAGCTTCAAACGGCAACATCGCAATATCCTCCGGTTGGGGGCAGGTCAGCATGTTATAGTGGCAATTGAACTAGAGCACGGAGGTTTATAATGAAGTCACAGTTGAGAATTGATATATTCAGTTTTTTCGGCATCTTGCTCTTATTGTTGGTTGGCTGTTCCTCGGAAAGTGACGTTCAACCTGTTCTGGTAACTGAAGACCTTGTGATAACCTTTGATGGCGAGAGTTGCCAGTATGACGGCCCTGAGGTTATTCTTGAGGGTGAAATAGTTATAGTTCTGAATAACCTTACCGAGGACTCCGTATTCTTTGAAGTTCAGAAACTTGATGAGGGCAAGACCTGGCAAGATATGCTTGACTATTTAGGCGAACCGGGTTCAAAGGCACAAGCAGGACCACCAACTTGGGCACTTAGAATAGGCATCTTAAATTATGCGGCGACGAAAATCACTCTCGTACCCGCCACTTATGGTGTGATTTGTGTCCAGAGACTTGGGAATTCATTTTTTGTTTATACAGCATTCTCTCTCGAGGTTAGATAAGACTCAGTAGTCATTTATGCTTCCTACATGCTCTACGCGCTCTAGCCCAGGAGGGTACCCACCACACCACACTAACAACACCGACCAACTGACTCCTCCAATTAAAAAGAAGCAATGCAAGTCCAAAAAGATGAATAACCTCCTTAATTGGGGTAGGGGTCTGTTGTGTTTTCATATATTCAATCCACTCTTGTAACAATTTTATTAACAGCTTCCCAATTTTTAACCATCGCCAATGTGTCGAGCTTGCAGTACTCAAGCAAATCGGCGATTATATTTTCGATCTTTCCCGGGGTAGTTCTGGGGTAGTACGTATGGACACTATGGAATTTATGGACACGTTTTAGCCCAAACTGTGGACGCCATGGACATAATGGACGCAGATATACGGGGCGGACAAAAAGGGGAATGATTAAGAGCCAGTTGCTCATTAGTTTTATTTTGGTCCATATCTCCTATCCCCGACATTTATTGAATTTTCCAAATAAGTGTCCAGAGTGAGTTTATTAATCAACCATAGTTGACCAATCTTCACACCATCCAGCTTGCCATTTCTCAATAAACGGCGCAGGTATTGCGAGCTGTAACTGCTGAATACAACTGCAGTTTTAATGGATACATAATTATTAAAAATTAAAATAGGTGTTTGGTTATTAGAAACCATTCCGACCTCACTTTTTAATGCCGGGGAATTCTTCAAGTTTGCTTCGCTGGTCAAACCGCAGCATTTCGAGGAATCGCTCAACACCAATCTGGTGTCGTTCGGGATGTATCTCATTTGGTACCCCTGCGGCGACTCGAACGCCGGCTTCTGCCTCCGGAGGGCAGCGCTCTATCCACTGAGCTACAGGGGCGTGACTATGTGCATTCTATCTCAAGCTCAACAAGATTTCCAATCCAAACCATACCCTCATGCGTTTTCTCGATTTTGGGCATCCATCACGGCAACCGCAGCCATGTGTACAATATCGGTTACGCTATCTCCTGTCTGAATCACGTGAACCGGTGCGCCAATGCCGAGCAGTATCGGGCCAATGGCACGCGCGTTGCCTAATCTGGCAAGTAATTTGTATGCGATGTTGGCCGATTCGAGCGAAGGAAAAACGAGCACGTTGGCGTCCTTAACGTTGCTAAATGGGTAGCGTTTTTCAACGATTTCAGCAACGACCGCCGTATCGGCCTGCATTTCTCCATCAATCACGATCTCGGGGCGTTTAGCGCGCACCAGTTCCACGGCTTTACGAACCTTCTCCGTAAGACCATGCGCGGTACTGCCGAAGTTCGAAAATGAGAGCATCGCCACGCGCGGTTCAATCTCCAATGACCTGGCGAAGTCGTAAGCCAGACTCGCGATCTCGGCTAAATCTTCCGCGTCGGGCTCGATGTTAACCGTGGTATCGGTGAAGATGTAGACGCGTTCCTCCAAAATCATCAGGTAAAGACCCGCGGCAAGTCGCGATCCTGGGCTTGTATGGAAGATCTGCAGCGCGGGACGAATCACTTCCGGATAATCGTAGGTAAGGCCGGATAGGTAAGCATCCGCTTCGCCCGTATAGACCATCATCGGACCAAAAATGGTGCGTCGGCGCACCATGTACGAAGCCTGAATCGGTGTCATGCCCTTTCGTTTTCTCAATTCGAAGTATGCCTCCGCAAAACTTGTGCGCAATTCCGAATCGGCAGGGTCGATGATCTGAAATCGATTCTCAATACCCAATTCTTCCGATCGTTCTTTAATGACTTTCGCTCGTCCTAGCAGTATGGGTATGCCGATACCTTCTTCAAAAATCTGAGCAGCAGCACGGATAATTTTCGGCTCTTCGCCCTCACCAAAAACGATGCGTTTCGGATCCTGCCGTGCCTGGTTAATGATAAATTGACGAACATGCTCACCCTTTCCCTGTCTCAAGGTGAGCTCGGAGGTGTAGGATTTTAGATCGAGCTCGATGCGCGCTACGCCGCTCTCGATGGCCGCTTTGGCCACAGCAGGCGCCTCCCTGATCAGGATACGGGGATCGAATGGCTTGGGTACGATGTACTCAGGTCCGAATTTCAAGCGCTCCAGATTGTAGGCGTTGAGAACGCTATCGGGAACATCTTCTTTCGCCAGGTCGGCGATCGCATGTGCCGCGGCGACTTTCATGTGTTCATTAATCGCGCTTGCACGTACATCGAGCGCCCCGCGGAAAATGGATGGAAATCCGAGCACGTTGTTGATCTGATTGGGGTAATCGCTTCGTCCAGTTGCGATGATGGCATCCGGCCTTGCCTGCTTGGCTTCTTCATAACTTATTTCTGGATCGGGGTTGGCCATCGCAAAAATTAGCGGCCTCTCCGCCATCGCTTTCACCATGGCGCCGGTGACAATTCCGGCAATCGAAAGCCCGAAGAATACATCTGCGCCACGCAAAGCCTCTTGTAAGTCACGTGCGGGAGATTGGGTGGCGAAGCGCTCCTTGTATGGGTTCATTCCCTGCGCGCGACCTTCATAGATGACCCCTTTGCTATCAACCAGGATGATGTTCTCACGCAGCATACCGAGCTGAATGGCCAACTCACTACAGGCGATGGCGGCCGCACCAGCCCCAGACACGACCAGCCGAACTTCCTTGATGTCTTTCTCCGTGATCTCTAGCCCGTTCAACAATGCAGCACCGGTGATGATTGCAGTGCCATGCTGATCATCGTGAAATACAGGGATGTCGAGCATCGCCTTTAACTCTTTCTCAATAAAGAAACATTCTGGAGCTTTAATATCCTCAAGATTGATCCCGCCAAAGGTTGGCGCGATTGCGGCAACAACGCGCACAAATTCTTCGGCGTCCGGTGCATTCACCTCGATGTCAAAAACATCGATATCGGCGAAATTCTTGAAAAGGACGCCTTTTCCCTCCATGACGGGTTTTGAGGCAAGCGGCCCGCGATCACCGAGTCCTAATATGGCAGTGCCGTTAGTAATTACGGCCACGAGGTTACTCTTGGCGGTGTAAATGTAAGCCTGAGAGGGATCTTTTTCAATTTCTAACACCGGCTGTGCAACTCCAGGCGTGTAGGCAAGGGATAAATCTCTCTGAGTAACGAGTGGCTTGGTTGCCTTAACCTCGATTTTTCCTGGTCTCCCACGTCGGTGATATTCGAGTGCCTCTTCGTTTGTGATGCTCATCCTGCTGTCCTCCAGAAATCGGTCATTCCCCAGCGCGCACCTCACACCACCAGAATTCAGTCTACGTGGGATTGGGGAATAGATACCCTTCGATACAATTATTGGTCAATTATTTTTCCATTTGAAAGGATTCGATACGTACCATCTTTAGATGGTCCTTGCCATTGAGAAGAATCATGATTTTTTTCTTGAGCCGTGCGTAGCCCAATCCAAAATCAGAAAAATCTCACAGCAACAGGCTGTGAGATTTGTAGTCGGGGCGGGCGGATTTGAACCGCCGACCTCTCGGACCCGAACCGAGCGCTCTATCCGGGCTGAGCCACGCCCCGCACAGTCGTGCAGCGATTATACTGCATCACTCTGATTAACATGAGCAGCGCGAGATCAAGTCTATGAAATAATCTTGAATGCTCCGTTGCACGGAACGGAGTAAGTTGCTGCATGCCCATATGGCGAACGAGTGTTTGGAAAGGCTCCCCCACAAAAACTTTACCCTTGGAAGAATGAGTAGCCTAAGAGTAATTGAATAAATGTCGTCTACTCATGAACCATGCGCACAGCAACGGGCAACGAGCTCCAGCGAACGAGCCTAAGCTCGCCGCAGGCTGTACCCTCGGAGCTGGTGACAGGGATGTTAGCTTGTTGGCATCTGGTCAGATGAATATCGTACTTTGGGGGTTAGCCCCAATTTTATTGTTCTGCGGTCTTGAATATTCGCGCCGCCGCGGATGCTTTTTCTTCATCGACGGGCAGCATAAAACAAAATAAACTGCCCATATCTTCCTTGCTTTCGCACCAAATCTGGCCATTATGCAATTCCACCATGGCCTTGGCGATGGACAATCCCAATCCCATTCCCCCATGTTTGCGGGTGAGATGCGATTCAACTTGATAGAAACGATCGAAAATGCGTTCATGTTCTTCGGCAGGAATGCCGATCCCGGTATCGACCACGGAAACCTTGATGTAACCATCATCCTTTTCAGCTTTCACACCAACCTGGCCGCCTTCATCCGTGAATGTCAGCGCATTTTCGACTAAATTTGTCAAGGCGAGGTCGATCTTCTCTTTGTCACCAAAAATGGATAATCCATCGTTTTCAGGAACATCGAGCTGCAGCTCTACGCCTTTCTTGATAGCTGCTTTCTCATATTTTTCGGAGAGTCCCCTCACCATTTCGCTGATCGAAAATTCTTCACGCCGAACGCGCGATTTACCTTCTGCATCATGCGAAATAACGGCCATATCTTCAATAATTTCCTTTAACCGCATCGCGCTGCGAATGATAACCTCCAATTGCTCGTTATGTTCCTCTCCGATCAATTCCTGGAGAAAGGTGGCGTGTCCGAGGATTAAACCGAGCGGCGTTCTCAGCTCGTGAGAAGCAATGGCGATGAAATCAGACTTCATGCGATCCAATCGCAGCAATTCCGAATTTGCATCCTGAAGTTTTTTTAACAGACGAACGTTCTCAATCGCAATAGCCGCTTGCCCCGCCAAGGTTTCCAGCACGGCCAAATCGTCATCGGTGTATTGGCTTTTGTTCTGTTTGTTTACCGCTTCGATCACACCAATAGGTCTTTGACCTATCATTAAAGGCACGCCAAGGAGCGAATTGGTCTGGAATTCAATCGAGCGGTCGACTTCGCGATAAATTCGGGGATCCGCCTTTGCATCTTGGAGAACCATTGGCCTGGCATGGGTGAAAATCCACCCAGCCACGCTCGACTCAAGCGGCACGCTGACCCCTTTAATATTTTGCTCCTGAAAGCCGGGGACAGCTTCGAAGCGCAATTCTCCCGAGGCATGATCATAGAGTAGAATTGACGCACCTTCGCTCTTCGTCAGCTCACAGGCAACGTCTACAATCGCCTGTAACAAGCGAGCAAGATCATGCGTTGAGGATAGGTGGCGGCTAATTTCGACAATACGTTCCAGCTGTCGAATCTTGGAGGGATTTGTCATAAACAACGATCCTTGTAAAGCGTTTCGATTGTAGCATAGGCGCTCTCCTGTACAAGCTTACGATGGTCAGAGCGCAGGCGAGATGATCGAAGAAATTATCTCGGTGAAAAGTGTGGCGGATAGTAGAGGCGATAGTAAGAAAATTTCGACATAACACAGGGAGATGCATTGCGGGCTGTTCGACTTTCGAAACCATCACCTATTGAACATAAGCCGCTGGAAAATGTCGAGGTTAAAGTTCCCGTTGCCGGCCCAGGCCAGCTGCTGGTAAAAATATCGGCGAGCGCCATTTGCCATACTGATTTGCATATCGTGGAGGGTGATATTGTTCCTCCCAAGCTGCCAGTAATTCCCGGACACCAAGTTATAGGTAGAGTGATTTCCATTGGCCCAGAAGTCAGCTCCTGGGCTATCGGGGATCGAGTCGGCATTCCCTGGCTGTACCGCGCTTGCAGAACGTGTGCGTATTGTCTGCGGGGCGAAGAAAATCTTTGCCCGGACGCAGAATTTACAGGATTTCACAGGCCTGGCGGTTACGCGGAAACTATGGTTGCCGAGGCAGACTATGCACTGCCAATTCCGGATTTCCTCCGCGATGAGCAGGCTGCGCCTCTTCTTTGTGGTGGCATCATAGGTTTTCGCTCTCTCCACAAAGCCGATCTCCGGCCTGGAGAGCGATTAGGTCTCGTTGGTTTTGGATCGAGTGCCCATTTAACAATTCAAGTTGCCTTGCACTGGGGTTGTGAGGTGTATGTTTTTACGCGCAGCGCAGGCCATCGGTCGTTGGCGCTCGAATTGGGCGCAACATGGGCAGGCGGTGTGGAGGATGATTCGCCGGCCCTCTTGGATCGAGCAATCCTATTCGCGCCATCCGGCAAACTTGTTCCCATAATCCTTGAAAAGATCCGTCCCGGTGGCACCCTGGCGATAAATGCCATCCACTTGTCACCAATTCCGGAATTCCCCTACCGATTGATTTATGGTGAGCGAACTCTGCGAAGTGTCGCCAATGCCACCTACCAGGATGGGATTGATTTCCTAAAAATTGCTGCTGAAATTCCCATTCGGGTGACTACAAAATCCTATCCTTTGGCATCGGCTAACCAGGCTCTTCAAGATTTAAAACAGAGCACGATTGATGGCAGCGGAGTACTGCAAGTATGATAAGGATGGGAACATCTGGATTTTCCTATGATGACTGGCGTGGTGCGGTTTACCCACGCTCGCTTCCTAAATGGGAGTGGTTATCCTATTATGCACGCTCATTTGACACCGTTGAACTTAATGTGACCTACTATCGGTTGCCGACGCCGAAGTTGATAAAAGGTTGGATCGAGCGCACTCCGGAACATTTCTTGTTCACAATTAAAGCGCATAAATCTCTGACCCATACCCGCCAGGCAGCGGATTTTGAAGGATTTTATCGTTCCATCGAAGGATTAAGTGATAGCGGTCGTTTGGCTTGTGTGTTGGCGCAATTTCCGCACTCCTTTCACTTGAACGAACGCAACCGGGAATATTTGGGCGTTCTGCGTGAAGGATTGAGGGATTTGCCGGTCGTTGTTGAATTCCGGGGAATAGATTGGGTAGTTGAAGCTACGTTTGATCTTCTGGAAGACCTTGATCTGGGCTTTTGTTGCGTCGACGAACCCGATCTGCCGGGATTGATGCCGAGGATAACGAAAGTCACAGGCCCCATTGCGTACGTGCGTTTTCACGGAAGGAATTCCGAGAAATGGTGGAAGCACGAAAAAGCATGGCAGAGGTACGACTATACTTATTCGGAGGAGGAGCTGCGCGATTGGGTCCCTAAAATTCTTGATCTCGATAGTAAGGCAAACTTGACGCTGGTCTATGCGAACAATCATTATCGCGGGCAAAGTGTGGATACGCTAAAAAAGCTCCAACGTATGCTATCTTAAACGGGGAGATCAAGGTTCCTTGTTAGGGATTTGTGAGCAAGTGGCAGAATGGTATAATCGCCTCGCTAACCCACGGAAATTGATCCGACGTCAATCCTTGCGAACCAGATTGAAGGAATGAGGCTCACGATGTCCGGACATTCAAAATGGTCGACCATCAAACGGAAGAAAGCAGCAAATGACGCCAAACGCGGCAATATTTTCACACGTTTGGCACGCGAAATCGTGCTTGCGGCGAGAGAGGGTGGCGGAGATCTCGACTCGAATTTTTCGCTGCGCTTGGCAATTGAGCGTGCGAAATCGAGCAACATGCCCAAAGACAACATCGAGCGCGCCATTAGACGTGGAACAGGGGAGGATAAGGACGCGGCTACGCTCGAACAAATCATGTACGAAGGCTACGCTGCAAGCGGTGTCGCCTTGATGATCGATGTCATTACCGACAATCGAAATCGCGCCGTTGCCGAAGTCCGCCACACACTCTCGAGATTAGGGGGCAGCATGGCGGATGCAGGATCAGTTTCCTGGCAATTTGAACGCGCAGCTTACTTCGCCATCCCTTCGGAAAGTACTAACGCAGAAATGATTTTTGATCTTGCGGTTGAGGCCGGTGCAGAGGATGTTGTTTTGAGCGATGATGACATCGAAATAAAAGCTCCTGTAGAAGCATTTAAACAAATAAGCGATAAACTTGCCAAGGCCGGAATAAGACCCAGCGTGTCAGAAATCCGAATGGTGCCGAAATCCATAATTAGTGTGCCGGCCAACAAGACCCTGCAGGTAATGCGTGTGATGGAAGAACTTGAAGAGCTTGATGATGTTCAAAATGTCTATTCAAATCTCGAAGTTACCGACGAAGCAGTTGCATTATTAGAAACAGCTTGAATCCCCATCCCCCGGATAACCAAGGCAGCCTGATAATTGGCATTGATCCCGGAACGGCGCGCACGGGATTTGGGATTATTCGCCAAAAGCCAAGTGGAAAACTTGATGTTATTGATTATGGAATAATAACGACTCCGGTCGGGCAAGCTATGGCTGCCCGCCTGAAAGATTTGTACGCCTCCCTTGTCCAAATAATCGAAAAGTATCACCCCGAATCAAGTGCGGTTGAAAAGCTGTTTTTCCAGCGAAATGTATCTACTGCAATGAGCGTCGGACAGGCAAAAGGAGTGGCAATTTTGGCGCTCGCTCAGGCCGAAATCAGCGTTGAAGAATATTCGCCCAGCGAAATAAAACTGGCCGTATCGGGATATGGTGGGGCGGATAAACGTCAGATGCAGGAGATGGTGAAAGTAATTTTGAAGATGAAATCGCTTCCAAAACCAGACGATGCCGCCGATGCGCTGGCTGTTGCCATATGTCATTGCCATTCGCGCAAAATCCGCAGCCTTGGCGAGCATAAATGATTGACTCGGTGCGTGGCATTATTCAGGATATGGGATCCGATAGCATCACATTAGAGGTGGGGGGGATCGGGCTACGCCTTGAAGTTCCCACGTCGATACTTGAAGCGGCTCCCGGCATCGGCAAAGCCTACTATTTGTATTCGAAATTGATAGTGCGTGAGGATTCCCTCGCCCTTTATGGATTCGAAAGTCGCGATCAGCGTACCTTGTTTAATACATTGCTCAAGGTTTCTGGAATTGGGCCACGCATAGGATTGGCAATTTTATCGACGTTATCGGCCGGCGATTTGCAAAGTGCGGTGGTAAACAACCAGCCTGAAATATTGGTCCAGGTTCCAGGAATTGGTAAAAAAACTGCCGAGCGCATTATTTTTCATCTGAAAGACCGAATGACTGAACCTATAGCAGCCCTAAAGATAGTGAATGAAGCCGATGGTGAAGTGATTGCGGCACTCACAGGGTTAGGCTATACGATCTCCGAGGCACAGGCTGCTATGCGTTCGCTTCCTAAAGACGCGGCGGATGAAATTCAGGTACGCATCCGCCTTGCCCTGCAGTACTTCTCCCAATCCTGAAGCAAGCTCAGCATGAAAGAGAGTCGCTTAGCGAGTGTACAAAAACGGACTATTTAAAAGGATCCCTTGTCAATAATCAGGTGTGGGAGTGACGTGAGCCGAATCTCAATTACGGGTTCGTGTGCATGAAATATGTTCGTTTGTGAAAGAATAGACAAAACAAAGCGGTTCAGTTATCATTAAATTGTTCACGAATTTTTACCTTTTTCACCAGAACGTCGAACATTTTTGAAGGTGAATTCAAGCCACTCAAGATCCCTTGCTCATCATGGACGGAAGGGTTTTTCTCTTGACGGATTATGATATTCGAACTCTCCCTGGTATGGAGGAACTATGTCAGAAATGATGGAAAGATTGTCATCGGAACTAATCAAACAGATTGAAGCCTTTACTCCCGAAATTGAGCTCAAGGATGTAGGCACCGTTTTGGAAACCGGTGACGGGATCGCGCGTATTTCTGGACTGACCAATGTTCGCTCCCAAGAGCTGGTGCAATTTGAGAATGGCACTATGGGAATTGCCTTCAGCCTCGAACGCGATAATGTTGGTGTGATCATCATGGGTGAATACAGCGACATTGATGAAGGAATGCTGGTCTCAACCACGGGAAGAATTGCTTCTGTCCCCGTTGGATCTGCATCGATTGGTCGAGTGATTGATACCCTTGGTCAGCCTATCGACGGCAAAGGTCCCATTGCCGCGGAAACATATTTTCCGATTGAGCGTATTGCCCCGGGCGTCATCGAGCGAAAAGATGTCGATACACCAATGCAAACCGGATTAAAAGCCATCGATTCGATGATCCCCATTGGACGTGGTCAACGTGAGTTAATAATTGGTGATCGCCAGACGGGAAAATCGGCTATCGCCATTGACACGATAATCAATCAAGTGGGAAAAGGCCTCATTTGTATTTATGTAGCCATCGGCCAGAAGCGCGCAGCAATTGCGCGCACCGTGGCGGTTTTTGAGCGTTTCGGCGCAATGGAGCACACCATTGTGATCATTGCCGCAGCAGATGAGCCAGCAGCGCTGCAATACATTGCTCCCTATTCTGGCTGCGCGATGGGCGAATACTTCGCAGAACAAGGGTTGGATGCGCTGGTTGTTTACGATGATCTTTCGAAACACGCATGGGCCTACCGACAGGTTTCCCTGCTGCTTCGCAGGCCTCCCGGGCGGGAAGCCTATCCTGGGGATGTTTTTTATCTTCATAGCCGGTTGCTCGAACGCGCGGTTCGGATGTCCGATAACTACATAATCGTGCCCAAGGATTTCGAGGGGGAGAGCACGGAAGATAATGCCATTGATGGCACAACGTATCGGGGGCCTCTGGCTGAGACTGATGCTCTGGAGGCGCTGAAGAGCCTGGATAATGCAGACCAGTACCAGGTGCGCAAGACTAAGGGCAGCGGGGGCTCCTTGACCGCCCTGCCGATAATCGAAACTCAATTAGGAGATGTTTCCGCCTACATTCCCACGAATGTAATCTCGATCACCGATGGCCAAATCTATCTGGAAACCGATCTTTTTAATGCGGGAGTTCGCCCGGCAATAAACGTGGGATTAAGTGTTTCGCGTGTGGGTGGCGATGCAAGAACCAAAGCCATGAACCAGGTCGCAGGCCAACTACGATTGGATATGGCAAGCTACCGTGAGGTGGCTGCGTTTGCTCTGTTTTCCTCTGATCTTGATGAAGTAACCCAAACGCAACTCCTGCGTGGGCAGAGGCTGCAGGAAATTCTGAAACAACCGCAATATCAGCCCATGGATCTAAACCAGCAAGTTGTATCCATCTTTGCCAGCACCAAGGGCTACGCGGATAACATTCCCGTAGATAAAGTAAGCGAATGGGAAGCCGACCTTTTGCGAATGATGGAAACTTCATATCCTGATCTGCTCAAGGAGATTGCCGAAAAGAAGAGTATTGATTCGGATCTTGAAGCCAAACTGCATGAGGCGATTGCCTCATTTAGCAACACATGGCAGGCATAATTATCATTTCCAATCGTCTCGAGCAATGCAGTAGGAGAGATTAAGGCATGGCAACAGCCAGGGAAATGCGCCTGCGCATCCAGGGCGTCAGCAACATCGCCCAGGTGACGCGCGCATTGGAAGCCGTAAGTGCAAGCAAAGTACGGCAGGCCCAAGAGGCGCTTTATGCCACACGACCCTATGCGACAAAAGCCTGGGAGGTGCTACAGCATTTATCAAGGCAACCGGCGAGAAATTCCATCCATCCATTGCTCACCCAGCGCGCTGAGGTGAAAAATATTCTTGTTGTCCTGCTTACGGGCGATCGAGGATTAGCAGGTGCTTACAACACCAACGTAGTACGCTTCACACTGGAGCATTTTCGAGATTCCGAGATCCCTGTTAGTTATGTCATCATCGGACGCAAGGGGCGCGATATGCTGGCCCGGCGGGGTCGCGATATTAAAGCCGAGTTCAGCAACTTGCCCGCAGCCCCGACATTCGCTGATGTATCCGCGATTGGACACCTGGTGATTGAGGAATATCTTGAAGGTAAATCTGACCAGGTATTCCTTATTTATACAGACTACATCAATTTGCTGAAACAAATTCCAAGGATGAAAACGCTGCTGCCGCTTGAGCTTGAGGTAAGTGAAGATGATGCAGAGCCCTGGCAGAAGGTGAGAAAGGGACCCGAGCCAGCCTACATTTATGAACCGAGCAGCGATTATCTCTTGGAACAGATTGTCCCCAGACTTACCGGACTGCAAATTTACCAGGCGATACAAGAATCGCTTGCCAGCGAACATGCCGCCCGGATGGTGGCGATGCGCAATGCGACGGATAACGCGAATGAACTGGTGACTGCGCTGAAGTTGGCCTATAACAAAGCAAGACAAAAAGCGATTACACTTGAAATTCTTGATATAGTCGGTGGTGCGGAAGCGCTGACTGAGACATAAGCTTTCTTATGCGGAGGCGAATAGCGTGCAAACAAAGGGCGAAGTAGTACAGGTCCAAGGTGGGGTAGTTGATTGTGAATTCCCTCCCGGCGAATTACCAGAAATCTATGATGCTCTGGAAATCTCAAAAAATGGCGATCGATCATTAATACTTGAAGTGCAGCGCCACCTTGGGGATGGTGTCGTGCGAACGGTCGCCATGGATTCAACGTATGGCCTGATGCGGGGGACGCACGTGCGCGCGACAGGCGCTCCACTAACCGCCCCTG
>JADFRQ010000120.1 GCA_022561215.1 Chloroflexota bacterium
CCTGTGAATTCTCGTCTTCGACGCTAAAGGCTGCATTCTTCATATCCCAAAAGCTCGATGTCTTTCCGATATCGTATTGCGACATTTTTCCATGCGTCTTTGCTGTAGTAGTCCTTGTAATGACGCCGCTTCGTCTTGGGCCTATGCTGTAGGCCCACGACACGAAGGCCGATCCGCCGCGCCACGTATTGAAAGTCCTCTTTGAAGGTTTCCAGATGGCCAACATAATCAACTAGCAACTCGCCCTGAGGGTTACAAAGGAAGGTGTGTTGCGAGCGGAAGTGTTTATTGGCGTACTCATCTGGGATGTTTGCCACTGCATTGACAAATTCCTCAAACGACATGTGTGCGTTGAGAATCGGAAGCTCTGATAGTCGATGGCGGCCTGAACTGGCGGATTTCGGAATGACATAAAATAGGCACTGGGTCCAAAATGTCTGATTCATGTTTCTGTTTTGAATGATCTTTGAATGGTAGCAAGAAACGATTCGAGCCCATGGATTGCGGACAAAACAGAATTTGAAATAGTCCGAGTAGGACCCCGCCTCCAATTTGTCAGAATTGGGAACGGAAAAACGAGTGGCGTGGGGCGCGAGCCCTGGAAGTCCAAGTTCTTTCTTGAACAGCGTCTTTAGCGAGGAGGATGCGACCTTTGGTACCTGAAAGTAAATGGCGTTGAAAGGTTCTAAAATGATCGGTTGTGAATTGTCATAACCTTGAAGTCGAAGGAGTGTCTTGACAGGGGCCTTACGAGACCACCTATATGCCTTTTTGAGGCGACGTTTTAGTGAGCGCGTTCGAGGTTCAAAAGCCGCTATGATCATTATTGGGCAGTCTCCCTTTGGAAGTTTCCCCACTGCCTGATGACACCCATCTGATACGCCCGAAGGCTCCCATCATGCCGAACATCCATCCACAAGAGGTTGAAATCATCCGATCTAGGGCGCGTTGCAGTACCAAAATAAGTGCTCATCGCTGGCTGAAGCTCAGAAACACTCTTAGGGGGGATACCCGCCCCCTTATTAAGTGTGGGTAAGAACACGGAATTAAGTTACAGGTAAATTGAAAGTTCATCTGCAATTTGCTCGATAGATGCCCGGCCGGTATCGAATTGAAGCACCGTTGGCCGCCCATAGGCAGTCAATTTCTCCAGAATCTGCTCATAAGAGGTTCGATAGCGCGTTAAGAATTCGGATGCTTCTCGTTCAGATTTCCCTTTGATCGCGTGGTGTTGGCTGCGTGTATTAATACGTTCAACCAGATTTTCATCCGATGCGTCAAGCCATATAACCATGTCCAATGTAAAAGCCCACTGCTTAAACATGTCGTTCCACCACTTCTCAAATCCTTCGCAGCTGAGCCTTTCTGGGCCAAATGCAAGTAGCGTGGCTAACTTAAAAACCGGCCCGTGATCCAAAAGAATAACTGTGCCATTACTGGATGCTTGCTGTCTTAAAACGCGAGGCCACCCCCTTAGATAAACCATGGCCTTGATCTCGTCCCATGTAAACCATCTGCTCGTTGGACATCGACGGAGAAAGTTAGGCAACAAGAAAGGAGCATTGCAGACGAAGATGGGAATGTGCCCTATCTTCCGAAGCTCGAGGTTGGCACCTATCAGGGTATTTTCATCGCGTCGACTCAGAACTTGTGAAAGCGTCGTCTTTCCTGCCCCTGCCGGTCCTACTATCTCCACTATGGGCGGGGATTTTTGCTTGATCGCGTCATTACTCCCTGTTATCTCCATGGATCCACTTTTCTTCAGCGCCGTCCCGCTAGCCGCCACGACCGTCGTCCCCACGACCATCCTCGCTCTTCGCCAGCTCCCAATCATCACCCCTGACGAATCCTTGCCGCATGAGATAGTCTTGAATCAGTCGGGCGTTTTCTTCAGCGGTGTGCTTAACAGTCTCCAGCACAATCTCAGCCTGCTCAGGGGGCTCGTAGGGATCATCGATCCCTGTGAAGCCAGTAATGTTCCCTCGCCTCGCCTCCGCGTAAAGCCCTTTGGTGTCTCGAGCTTCACAGATTTCCAGCGGGGTGTTTACAAAGATTTCAGCGAAATGTTCATGCCCTACCATGCCGCGCACCTCATTGCGAGTTGCCCGATATGGGCTCACCGCAGCGCAGATCACTATGCCGCCGTGGCGAACGATCTGCGAGGCTACGAATCCGATGCGACGAACGTTAGTGTCCCGGTCTTCCTTGCTGAAACCCAGGCCTTTGGAAAGATGCGTCCGCACCACGTCACCATCCAGGAGAGTCACCTGGCGGCCATTCTCCAGCAGGAGAACTGTAAGCACCTCAGCCGTCGTCGACTTGCCAGAACCACTCAGGCCAGTAAACCATATACAGACACCCTGCCGATGGCGAGGTGGGTATGTCTCGGCCAGGATCTCGGCCACCTCGGGGCGCGTGAACCATGCAGGCAACTCTTTGCCGTTGTTCAAGTACTCCTCGCGCACCTGCGTACCCGACATCCTGGCAGCACGACTATCTGAAGACACCTGGGAAATCTCTTCAAATTCATCCCGCTCAGGGATGAACACCAATTCCCGGAAGGGAACTGTGCTTACCCCCACCTCTGCACTAAACCGGTCAACCAGTTCCCGGCCGTCGTAGTTCCCGTAAAAGGGTTGGCCACTGGAATCCAGTCCTGGACTGGCATGATCCCGGCCCACGATCAGATGATTGGCGCCATAGTTACGGCGAATCACGGCGTGCCAGAGCGCTTCCCGTGGACCGGCCAGCCTCATCGCAAGCGGCAAGAGCGCCAGCAGGATGCGGTCTTGGCGGTAATACTTTGAAGCCAAAGCTTTGTAGGTCCGCACACGCGTGTAGTGATCGACATCGCCCGGCTTTGTCATCCCTACCGCCGGGTGCAATAGCAAAGTAGCGTCTAGCTCTTTTATGGCCCGCTTCGTCAGCTCCTCATGGACTCGGTGCAAGGGGTTACGAGTCTGAAACGCCACAACATCGGGGCGACCGAGTCTCTCCAGCTGCGACCGGGTCTGCGCGGGTGTCAGCCGATGCTCACGAAAGTCGTAGCGGCGAGGAAGCTGCAGGACCTGCAGGCGGCCCGAGATGTTGAGTTTCCCCCAGCCGTGCATCTCAGCCACCAGCGGATGGCGAAGATCCTGTGTGCCGAATATTTTGTAGGCTTCCTCAGCCACGTTCCAATCAAATACCTGCTCGATAGTCATCACCGCCAGCAGCTCGTTCCTTGAATCCCGCAAGGCCACGTCTTCGTCCAAGCCAATCTCAGGATCTGGGTCCATCGGCAGGGTCACTGGGATAGGAAATACATGACCATCCGCCAACCGCATCTCACCGAGGACGCTTTGATAGTCTGGCTTGCCCATAAATTGATCAAGTGGCGAAAACGCGCCGGTCGCAAGAAGCTCCAAGTCACAGACCGATCGGTCCGACAGAACCAGGGAAGGAAGTGCGTTGGCGTATGCCTTGAGGTCCTCGATCTCATCGCCTTGGACCAGGAGGTTCACCAATTTTCCGCCATAGGGCGGGATCA
>JADFRQ010000121.1 GCA_022561215.1 Chloroflexota bacterium
TCCATGATGGAACCGACTTCAACGCAGAAGCGGTGAAATTCTCAATCGAACGCACAATGGGCATCGATCTTGGCGCCGCCTATATCTACGCGCCAATTGAATCGATTGAGGTAGTGGACGACCTCACGGTCCAGTTTAATCTTAGCTTCGCTGCGCCGATGGATCTCATTTTTGCGAGCGGCTATGGAGCCTGGATCTTCAGCCCCACGGCCGTGGAGGGCAAGGACAGCGCCTGGTTCAACGAGGGCAATGAAGCCGGGAGCGGACCGTACACGATCGAAACTTACCAACCCGGGCAGCGCCTCGTACTCACTCGCTTCGATGATTATTGGGGCGGCTGGGAGGCTGGCCAATTCGACCAGGTGATTATCGAAACCGTCGAGGATCGCACCGTGGCGGAGCAGATGATCCGCGCTGGTGAGGCGGACTTTACCTATAACCTGCCTTTTGAGAACTATGCTGCTCTGGCGGATGCACCGGGTGTCACGGTGAACATTACACCCTCATTCCAGAATCTCTTAGCTCTTCTGAATCACCGCAAAGGGCCAACCAGCGACCCCTTGGTACGTCAAGCCCTATCTTACAGCTTCCCGTATAAGGCGGTTGTGGAAAACCTCTATGCCGGGCTGGGCACCCAGGCCCGCGGCTCGATCCCAGCAGGTATGTGGGGTCACGACCCTGGCCTCATGCAATATACGCTCGATCTGGATAAAGCCAGAGAACTGCTGGACCAGGCAGGCTACCCGGATGGCGGATTTGAACTTAGTTACACTTTTGTCGCCGGAGACCTGGATGAGCAGCAAGTCGGCGAACTGTGGCGAGCCGAGTTGGCCAAGCTGGGCATCGATCTGAAAGTGGAAGGCCTACAGTGGGAAGCTCAGTGGGATCTGGCCATCAGCGATCCGGAGTCGGCCCAGGATGCTTTTAGCTTCTATTGGTGGCCGGACTACGTAACGCCCTATGGTTTCCTTTTCAGCATGTTCCACAGTGAGGACGAGCCATTCTTCAACCTGGGCTATTACAACAACCCTGACTTTGACGCGTTGATCGACGAGGGCAATGAGGTGAGCGGCGTCGACATAGACGCTGCAGCGGACATTTTCATTGAAGCCCAAACGATGCTGGTGGAAGATGGAGCGGCAATCTTCATCGTGGATTTGCCAGATATTCATGTGATACGAGATGACATCACAGGCTACGTAAACAACCCGGCCTATCCGCACGTTGCCTTCTGGTACGATCTGCGGCGCTGATAATCTAGCGCGACTTCTGGTGCAGGCAGACGTCTGCCTGCACCAGGGCACCACAATTCTTATAAATTTAAGAGTTTCGGATTTTAATCTGGTACCTCAACCGTTGTGGCATATGGCGGTTTGAGTGGTTTGTGCAATGATTCATCCAAGGATTGGTTATGAGTAGAGGGGCCTACTTAGTGCGCCGTCTGGGGCTGGCAGTATTAGTCTTGGTCGGCGTGATGATTGTGACATTCGTGGTGTCCCGAGTTGTGCCCTCGAATCCCGCCGCTCTTTACGCAGGGCCGCGCCCGCGCCCTGAGCAGGTGGCGGCGCTGGAGATCAAATTGGGCCTGGATAAGCCATTGCCGGTACAGTTCGCGATCTATATTGGCGACGTTCTTCGTGGCGATTTTGGTGAGTCATTCAGATCGCATCGATTGATTCTGGAAGACCTCAAGCTGTTTTTGCCCGCCACACTGGAATTAGTAGCCGGAGCCACATTACTGGCCCTCGTCGTTGGCATCCCTATGGGTGTGCTTTCGGGTGCAAACAAAGGTGGTTGGTTGGATCAGATCAGCCGCTTACTATCGATCGCTGGGGTATCCATTCCTACGTTCTGGCTGGCGCTCTTGTTGCAACTGATGTTCTTTGGCTGGTTGGGCTTGATGCCGCTAGGGGGACGCGTAAGCAGCTTGCTCATCCTGACTCATCCCATTGAGGCATTCACCGGCTTCTACTTAATCGATGCTGCCATCTCGGGCAATTGGATTGCTTGGAAGGATGCTGCTCACCATCTCATTTTACCGACGGTTGTACTGGCTACATATCCCGTCGGTCTCACGATCCGCATGACCCGGGCGGCCATGATTGAGGTGCTGTCTGAGCCATTCATTGTCACCGCCCGTTCGTCGGGGCTACCAACAAGGACCATATTGTTCCGCCTGGCGCTTAAGAATGCAATCATCCCCACCCTGACCGTGCTAGGGCTCTCGGTAGCCTACTCCATCACAGGGGCTTTCCTAATCGAGGTGGTCTTTTCATGGCCTGGGGTGGGGAAATACGTCACGGATGCCGTGCTCAACGTGGACTTTCCGGTCGTGATGGCTGTCACACTGGTCGTTACCGTATTCTATATCATCATAAATTTGATTGTTGATATGATCCAATCGGTGCTGGATCCGCGTGTAAAACTGGGCTGATCGCGATCAGCGAGAGGAGATTTTCGATGAAAATTATGGTCATCAATCCAACAATTTCTGAAGGCTTAGCAGAGAGTACGTTAGCCACATACCGGGGCTATGCATCTCCCAGCACAGAAATAAGCCAGGTCTTCCTCCGTCATGGTCCAGAATCAATTGAAAGTGACTTCGACATCGCACTTGCTGTGCCCGACATTCTAGGCCACGTTCTCCGCGCAGAGCAAGAGGGAATGGACGCGGTCGTGATTGACTGTATGTCCGACCCAGGGCTCTTTGCGGCGCGTGAACTGGTTGAAATTCCCGTGATCGGTCCGGCACAGACGTCCATGTCGCTCGCGGCGACCCTGGCGGATCGTTTCACTATCATCGGCGTCCTCGAGCGCGATCGGCCTATTTTTCATAACCTGTGGCGTTTGTATGATTTGGAAGGGAGAGGGGCATCGGTGCGCGTGGTAGACATCCCGGTCTTATCCCTTCACGAGGATGAGGAAGAGCTGATCCAAGCCATGATTGCTCAGGCTGCACTGGCAATAGCGGAGGATCACGCCCACGCTATCGTATTTGGCTGCACAGGCATGGGCGGATTGGCCGACCCAATCCGGCAGGGTCTCGAAGAGAGTGGGTTTGCTGGAATTCCAGTCATCGATCCAACCGGCGTTGCTCTCAAGGTTGCGGAAAGCCTTGTTGATCTGCACCTTAGTCATAGCAAGCAGACCTTTCCCCAACCAGCCGCTAAGCAAGTTGTGGGCTATGAGCACCTTCAGTTGTCATGAGACCCGCGACAATCGTCGAACGCTGGATCGGAAATAGATTTCTTCCCCAGGTGGAGGTCGGATCAACCCTGTGGTTTTTCAGGCGCGACCGTATCGCCTTGATCAGTCTCGCTTTCATCGTTGTGCTGACTCTGGCTGCTGTTCTGGCCCCTTATCTGACTCCTTATGCCGCTGAAGGGCTGGGTGATCCCAACCTTGAAAATAAGTTTCTTGCACCAAGCTTGGGACATCCCTTTGGCACCGATAGCCTGGGGAGGGACGTATTTGCGCGAATCCTTTTCGGAGCGCGCACTTCATTGACATGCGGCATTATGGT
>JADFRQ010000122.1 GCA_022561215.1 Chloroflexota bacterium
CGGCATCGCATCGCTGTTCATGGCCATCGGCCTGGCTTTGGTCGTGATCGTCATCAATCTACGGGCGACCGCCCTCGCCCTGCCCAGAGCGTACACGAAGCTCATCCGTGCGGCCGGAGGGGACTCTGAAGATGATGAGGATGACGAAAAAGAGCGGAATCCTATCAACTGGCCCAACCACAAACGAAGAAATCCCGACAGAGAAATCCGAGAGCTAGAAAGAAGGTGGCGTCAATCAAGAGATCCAGATGATTTTCAAAGATGGTTTACTGCGTTAGATAGAGCTAAAGATCCTGAAGCTGAGAAATATCGTTGTGCTAATTGCAATGAAGGTTTTGTAGATCTAGCCCATCCGCGCTACAATTGTCACTGCCCCACTAAAGTATGCGAGGAGTGTCAGTATAGCCGAGATCCAGATCTATTAATTAGTTGGTGCCGTATCTGTGAGGAACCCGTTTGCACCCCCTGGGTATCAGACCTAGCTTGCGGAGTCCCTTACTATGACAACCAAGCCACGACCGGCGGCGGGGATCATCCTTATTTCCTATGTAGAAATTGCAACGCTTTGGAATGGATTGGCGGATAACTAATTAAGGTCTTGCCCACCCGCGATTAATCATCTTGAGGCGGAAGCACAATAGTTCCATCATGAATATTGACTCTCAATGCCTCTCGCAATACTTCTATGGATTCCGCTCCCCAACATTGAATTCCTGCCGCTGTCAGGTGGGAGACTATTTCCTCTCGTTCCATTTGTTGTAGTCTTCCAAAAGACTCATCGTCCTCGTCATCGTCATCGTCCTCGTCGTTATCATCACCCTCATCAAAGTCAAAATCGTCCATTGATCACCTCGAGTATTCAGAATTATCCTGCTTACATAACGATCCTAGCAGAAAGTTAAACTCAATGAATGATTTCAACTTGATGAATGGAAGCTTGTAAGTTTCTTGTAAGCCCATTCTTATTGAATGTAATGGTTATCTATCTCAATATGATTACGGTGCATTTTTCCCAGGGGATGTCCTAGATGATGAACACATTACCAACGATTGTTGCCTGGCAAGCAGAGTACCGGATGGTTGTCAATCAGCGAACTATTCCATCGACCCCTTAGAACCGTGGAAAGTCGCTGATCAAGTCAGGCTCAAATTATTGAGGAAAATATGCGATGGAGTTCAGGATTTCTGGATCAATGGATATGACAGCATCCTTGGGGAAAATGATCGTAGACCAAAAACATAGCAAGACATTGGGGTTTCGTTGTAGGGTATCCGATAGCTATCTTTGGCATTTGGACCGATAACGACTCGCTGGAGGCAACCGGAGATGCGGTGTGATTTGCACATGTCGTTGTATGATCTCGAGATGGTGATTACCAATGTGGGTCCGACCTTCGGCACCTCAGCTAGAAGCTGCAAGAGGAATTAGGAACCAACATGGCATTGGAAAAACTCAATTCTAACTTTCAGGGCAAGGGCGATGATGCAGAGCAACTTCAGGACATCAAATGGATCGAGGCGGATAAAAATCGATGGGGAGTCCGAGTGCTCGATGTTCGCCCAGTTACGCTGACTCAGCTTTTGGGGTCCACAGAATATCAACACGCGAAAAATGCGGTTTCATTCCTGCGGGACGATGGAATGGGTTTCATTGGAGAAGAGCCACCCGTAACGCGAGTCACTGAGGCGAATCTGCGTTTTCCCATCGACCGTCTTCTCGCGGAGGGCGTGCTCTTTATTCCCCGCGAAATGGAGCATAAGTGGGCCCTCTTTTACTATTGTGGAGAGATCATCTGTATTAGCAGCTGGTTTCGCCAGGTTCAGGCAATCGCGCAAGTCGAAGAGCAGCAACACTATATCGAAGTGAAGGCTGTACGCGGAACGTTTACTGACGAGGGTGAAGATCCGGAATTCACGGTGCGAGTGCTCGACTACTTATTGAGGAGCCATGCCCTCAATACGGTTTACCCCGCACCCCTGCCTGTGGGCATCGAGGAGGATCCGATCGAGGCTGCCAATTGGTGCCTGGGGATGTTTGGGAATCGAGCATTTTTCGCCACGCCACATCCAATTATTGACCGCTATCCCGACAGGCCTCTGCGAACATCCTCTTTGTTACACATTGCGGCGGCACGCGGAGACGCACCTATGATCGAAGCGAGGCTCGATGCAGGAGTGCCGATCGATCTGCTTGCTAGCGACGGCCTCACGCCCTTTCATTGGTCTTTGATGTGTGACGACCTTTCGATAATGACCCTCCTTCTCGACCGGGGCTCGCCGGTTGATGTTCGATCCGCCAAGGGTACCACGCCCTTAATGGACGCCGTCGAGTTAGGGAAACTTGAGAAGGCAATCTTCTTGCTCGATCATGGAGCCGACGTAGACGCACGCGATCGACGTGGCTTCACCGCGCTACATAAGGCAGCGGGAAAGGGGCACCTCGACTTGACTCGATTGTTACTTGAACGGGGGGCATCGCCGAATCCTGAAGCGGAAGGACACACGCCGCGATCATTAGCCGAAGGACGGGGGCATTCAAGAATCGTTGCCTTGTTGAGCAAACATAATTCAAGCGCCAGGTAACCACCCGCGTAAGTGGACGCCTCCTCAGCGAACAGAAACGCACGGAGCAGCAAGGGGGTTTTGGAGATTCCTCACATTCCCGTGGATGAGTAAGATAATCTAGGTAGAGGAATTCCTCGAGCAGTTGATCATCTTCTCTTACTCCCCCGAAATCAAAATCATCCTCATCATTGAAATCGTCGTCGCCATCAAAGTCAAAATCGTGCATTTCGCTGCTCTCTAACTCGGGAACCGATTGATGTTCCGCTTAATCCCGAAACCCTCCTTCCATCAACGGATAGATTGCAAAAATGCCAGGATTAATCCAATATTGGGATACTTGAACAGATTTGCAAAAGAAACACTATTTATAAGTTGATTTAGGGGAATAGGGTTCTAACCATGAGCAATGCCAATAACGAAAGTGATCCGTATGATCTTGGCCGCTTTTTATCCGCACAAGAGGATGTCTATTTTACTGCGCTCTCAGAATTGAAGGCAGGCGAAAAACGCACACATTGGATGTGGTTCATTTTTCCGCAGATTGAGGGATTGGGGCGCAGTGAAATATCGAAACGTTATTCTATCAAGAACCTGGAGGAGACCAGTCTATACCTTTCACATCCAGTCTTGGGACAGCGGCTAATAGAATGCAGTGAAATGGTTCTGGATATCGAGGGGCGCACAGTCTTAGATATTTTCTATTTCCCAGACAATCATAAGCTACACTCCTGCATGACTTTGTTTCTGCGCGTCGCTGGCGACAATTCCATGTTCGCAAGTGTTCTGGAGAAATATTTCGATGGTGTTCAAGATGGAAAAACCCTCAAAATCCTGAAGGATCTCGAGAGAAATGCCAGCTAACTACCCGCGCCAGCGGACGCCTTCTCAGCGAACAGAAACGCATGGAGAAGCCTG
>JADFRQ010000019.1 GCA_022561215.1 Chloroflexota bacterium
GCAAGAAACATGAAGTAACGATCACGGCAGCGACAAATCTAAACGCGGACGATGTCGAGGGTATGGTGCAAGAAGCAAAAGTGCATAAAGCCGAAGATCGCAAAAGGCGCGAACTCGTTGATGCCCGCAATGAAGGCGATACCCTCGCTTATCAGGCAGAAAAAGCGCTGAATGAGCTTGGTGATAAAGTACCTGAGGGCGACCGCACATCGATCGAAACCAAAATCGGCGATCTACGCGGAGCGATCCAGGGTGATGAACTTGCGAAAATAAAAAGTCTGACGGAGGAAGTTCAGCAGGCAAGTTATGCCCTTAGCCAGCAGATGTACGCCCAGGAGACTCCTTCGGATACCGCAGGTGGAACGCAAGGATCGGAAACTTCGGGCGAGGAAGAAGACGATGTCGTCGAAGGTGAGTTCAGGGAAGCCTAAGCGTTAGCCCTAAGCGTTAGCCCTAAGCCTGAGCCCTTCAGTAGCCGACAAGTTCATTGTTACTAAGCTTTGAACCAACCTACAACATTTTAGGCTTGAATTTAGACTTTGTCAGAAGATAGCGACGCACTTGTATAGTGCGTCGTTTTTTTAAAGGTTCATCGTGTTGGAGTATGCTAAACGGTTAGGAGAGGCCCTTTGAGCCAGTTTCCGCTGACGCGATGTAAGTGCCAACACCGAAACCGATCCATTGTCCTTCATTCTGCTGAAACATTTGCACTTTACAATCTGTGCGGAGAACTGGCACGAGCCGTGGCTCCCTAACATGCTTGCAGCCCTCCAAAACCTAGCTTGCAGGCTTCGCCTGCACTCGAAATCAGGGCTTTCGGACTTCAGAAACGGAGTAGTGATGCAACATCTGGCCCATAGATAAGATGGCGACCACTCCTTCTTCTACGAAGGCCGAGGTGGTGCGTTTCGAATCAAATGGATAGCATATTTTCGGCTGTATCCTGTCGCAGCCACAGATTCATCCACTATCCAGCTTTTCCCTATTTTGCACGCGTTCCGATATATTGGTCGGAATGCAGTGAGCAGCTCTTGTTTGCCATGTTTCATCCTGGAGACCTTCCTAAGCTGATTCTGATGTGTTGGGTTAGATTCTCAATGAGGAAACGTAAACACTCATAGTTAGAATTTTGATGACTCAATTTGTTAATTGTCAAGGTCTTGGAGGGTATGCTACACTAACTTACCTCTTTTGACTTTTAAAGCATCACAATTAGGAATTGAATCTAAGACAAATCAAAGTGGGGCCGCAATAATTAAGGTGGGTCCTTGATGATGATAGAAAAGGGATTGCTGGACGAATCAATCGTTGGCAGCGGATTGAAGTTTTTTGTAGTAATTTGTTATCCTTGCGATTGATAGCAGATTTCCAGATTCCAGGTGGATGATTTCTACAGTATGAACCACCAATGAAGATGACCACCGCATTATTTTTCCCACTGCGCGTACATGCCCATCTGCAGCTGATCGCAAGTGAGAGCCATTGATCTCGATCGCTACAGGCACCTTTTTCGTCAGATCCACCCCCCAAGAAGCGTGAGCGCTGGCGGCCGTTTCCGCCAGCACCATGCTCGCGCCACCGTGCAGCATTCCATAAGGCTGCCGGACGGCATCGGTAATCGGCATCTGTAATTCTATATGTTCATTATCGATATCTATGAATTCAATTCCCAATACTTGTATGATTGTTTGATTAGAAATTTCTTGGATATTATCAAGCCATAATTGTTTATCTTTTGGGAAATTCATACATCTATCCTTCCGGGCTAAGATGTTTCCGATTATACCCTTGGTGGAATACGCCCTGGGCCTCCCGCTAGGTGGCATTCCAAGGATGTTCCCATCTTTGAACGGGACGGCTCGAAGTTCCATATGGGGATTGAAGTTCTTGATGTCAATTTCTTAATAAGCCACGTATAATAGCCTCAAATCCTCGTGACATATATCCATCCGGACCACCAAGAATATAGGGTTTTACAATGAATCATCTTACCAGAACTGAACGCGCTCGCTTTGTCCAGACCATGTTTGGCCGCATTGCTGAACGTTATGATCTGCTTAATCGGATCATGAGCTTTGGGCAGGATGTCCACTGGCGTGAGGAAGCCATCCAGAGACTAGAAATTAGAGCGAACACCGCTATTATCGATCTGGGAAGTGGGACGGGGGATATCGCTATGGCGGTTGCCAATGAACACCCAACGGTATTCATGGTTGCCAGCGACTTCACTTCAGAGATGATTCGCGTAGGCAAACAAAGGCCGGATGGGAACATGGTTGCCTGGGTAATTGCAGACACTGAACAGCTACCCTTTGCTGATGAGAGCTTTGCGGGAGTAATTTCCGGCTTCCTGTTGCGCAACGTTTCAGACATAACCCAAGCCCTGGCCGAACAGCACCGCCTGTTGGCTTCTGATGGTAAAGTCGTTTCTCTAGAGACCACTCCGCCCAGAAAAAACTTGTTGCGTCCTTTGTTGAATTTCCATCTCAATCACATCATCCCTATCCTGGGAAAGATAATCGCCGGAGACGCTGAAGCCTATACGTATTTATCCAGCTCAACCAAGAAATTCTTGACCGTTGAATCCTTAGCAGAACACTTTAATAACGCTGGATTCATGCATACAAAATATGTGCGGCGGATGTTTGGTACGGTGGGGATTCACTGGGGGGAGAAAGTTTAGATCCGTATAACAATAAACTCAATAACATACCGAAAGCAAACAAGACGCTGTACCAAAAAACCAATTGGGCTGTTTCCCCCAATATTGGATTTAACGGTAGACCCTCCAGCCCGGATCGAAGCCTATTGAGCAACTTGACGCCTAGAGGGAATGAAAGGAACACAAACAGCACTGTCCAGGATGTCAAATGCCTCGCGACCAACAACACTGGCACAATAAATGCCAATACCAGCATCAAGCCAAACTCTATTTCAGCGGCCTTGCGCCCAAAAACCACTGGGATATTCCGGCGGTTGGCTTGGCGATCAGCCTTGATATCGCGAATATTATTGACTCCTAAAATATTCACGGCCAAGGCACCCACAGCCGCACCTGCCCACCAAGCCGCCTCTGGCACTTCGCCAGAAACCACAAACACTGTGCCACATACGGCCATAAAACCGAAGAAGACCATCACGAACAAGTCGCCTAATCCGATGGAAGCCAGTGGGTAAGGACCGGCGGAATAGGCTACCCCAGCCAATATCGAAGCAAGACCTATCGCCACTACCGGCCATCCAGCTACCCATGTCAGGAAAATCCCAGCTAATACAGCCAATCCAAAGCTTAGCGCTGCGCCCGTCCACACTTGGCGCGGGCTCAGCAATCCAGATTGGGTCGCACGGACCGGGCCCAGTCGCTCGTCTGTATCCGCCCCTTTCGAATAATCAACCACATCATTGACCAGGTTGGTGCCGATCTGGATCATCACTGCGCCAAACAAGGCTGCCAATGCTGCCCCCCAATTGAATTTCTCAAGTGTGGCTGCCAGCCCACATCCCATCAATACAGGCCCAACAGCCGCGGGAAGTGTTTTAGGGCGGATTGCCAGCATCCAACGCTGCCTGAATGTCATTAAATTGCTCAGTTAAAATTCTCCTTCTTCACGATAATTGCACATTAATCAGTTTCAACACCGAGAAACTCCATCAAATAATGGAGAAATCTCTCGGGCTGTTCAACGTGGCAATTATGTCCACTGCCGGAAACGATAATCTCTTTGCTTTTTTTTATCGACATTCCCATCTCCTGCATTATGCTGGTGTATTTATTATCCATTTCGCCTGTAATCAACAGTACAGGCATCTCTAACAATCGCAATTGATCCCACACATGCGGTTGATATCCCGGGCTTAGATCACAAACTACCTTAACCATCCAACCAGGATCGTTATTCATTCTGGCTTGCTTTATATTCTCAAACCTCTCCTTCTGCATTGCGAGGGAATGGAAGAGCGGCATCTTATACCAACTATCAACAAACCGCTGCATCCCTTCCTCCAGAATTTGTTCTGCGTGGGCACTATCAACTATTTGCCGATCCTTGCGATCTTTTGCTAGAATGATCCCCGCACTGGCGCTTTCCAGGACCAATGTGCGAACTCGGTTGGGGTAATGGATGGCAAAATATAACGCTAGCCGCCCGCCCATTGAATACCCTACCAAATCCACGGTCATTAACCCGAGATGATCTAAGAGATAGGCCAACTCTTTGCCAAGCTTATCAAATGATAACGGCCGGACAATATTTCGTTGTGTATTTTGCCCATGCCCGGGCAGGTCGGGAAGTATTAAATAAGCGTCGCGTTCCAAACGATGCGCAATTGGCATCCAATCTTGTCCCCGTCCCATAAACCCGTGTAGAAAAATAATAGGAGAAGTGCCACTTATTCCTACCGCCTCATAGGTCCACAATTTGGCTGGCGCAATCATTGATGTTTTTGCGGTAAGCTCATGCCATCTTCTCTCTCAAAGGTGATATTACCAATGTTGATATCCCCCACAGCATGCCTCTCATCCATTCCAAATTCGAATATGTATAGCCTGTAAATGTGGGATGTGTAGCTCACCATAGCGCGAATCCGCATCCCTGAAAAATCAGCCGCACTAATGAATCTTATGCAAAGCTGCGACCCATAGCTCCGGCAGCTCTACTTACTTCTTGGAAAAATTCAGGCAAAGTATCTAAAGCCAATAATTGTTCTCCATCTGAAAGTGCGCTATCAGGATCCGCGTGAAATTCCACTAAAAGCCCATCAGTGCCCGCGCCTATCGCAACGCGGGCTGCAGGTAACACCAAGTCTGATCTTACGGTAGCATGGCTGGGATCGGCGAGGACAGGGTAACGCGAAGTGTGCTTGACAAAGGCAATTGCGCTAGTGTCCAATACATTTCGAGTTGAAGCATCGAAGCTACGAATACCTCGTTCAGACAAAATGATATTCGGGTTGCCTCTCTGCTCAATAATGCTCTGCTGCAAGAACCCATTTCTCAACAGTAGACATAAAACCACGCTTAAGCAATATTGGTCTCTGAGTTTCTCCAGCCGCCCACAATAGCGGGTAATGATGCAGATTGCGGCTATCGATCTGAATGATGTTGCTCTTTTCTGCCACTAATGAGATATTTTCCACGCTCCGTGGTTCCGTGATGATCAATAGGTTAAATTCATCTGCAACAGACCTTAGAATTTTACGACCTTCTTCGCCCAATCCGCTGAATGTATGTGGGGATTTGCGTGGTTTAAATGCTCCACCGCGCAATGCTTGCACGCCAAATTGATGCAGATTTTCAGCAATGCTGCGGGTCTGAGAACGGGATTCTACTGAACAAGGCCCCGCCATACGGGGACCACTCGCTCACACCCTACTTTTAAATTGGTTGCAATCGAGACAGGATCCGTGATTTCGGATGGTTTCGTAGACAATTTCATAATTGATTAGGGATAATCGATCTCTTCTTTCTCACTGGGTAATTTCATATAGCTACTATTGACTCAAGCTGCTCTTTCGCAGCATTGCGAAGGATTTTACCAGAAGCCGTCCTCGGAATCTGGTCAAGAAAATGGACCATGTACGGCCGTTTATATGCAGCAAGATGTTTCCGACAATATGCAATCAACTCCTGCTCAGATACCTCTAATGCATCCTTAACAACGAGAGCATATACGCGTTGCCCCCATTCCGGGTCATCAATGCCAACCACGCATGCTTCTCTAACAGCGGGATGAGATAAAAGAACATTTTCCACTTCTATGGGATACACATTTTCGCCGCCAGATATTATCAAATCGGTGCGCCGGCTGACTACCCACAGATTACCCGACTCGTCCAAGTATCCCAGGTCACCGGTATGCAACCCCCCTTGGAAAAGCGCTGTTTCAGTGGCTTCCTGCGCGTGAAAATAGCCCTGCATAATCGTTTCCCCTGTCACGACAATCTCCCCTACTTCATACGGTTGACATTCTGTGTTGCCCTGCCTGACGATGTGTAACTCACAGGAAAATAAAGGCTTACCGACTGTGCCGGGATTTAATCGAACTTGCGCGGGCGATGCAGTCGCAACCTGAGAGGCCGCTTCGGTTAGTCCATAAGTGAGCGCTATCGGGATGTTTCTTGCCAAGCAGTGATCAACCAAAGACTGGGGCGCGGTTGCCCCACCCAATAGAATGCAGCGAAGTTTTTCGGGGACTCCATCGTCATCGAAACTGAGTATCAATCGTTGAAGCATGGTTGGCACCAAAGAAACGATGCTCACCTGGTGCATCTTCAATGCTTGATACAAATCCTCAGCATCAAATCTTTCTTGAAGCACAATGGTAATTCCATATTGGCAAGCGCGGAATACAACCGCCTGGCCTCCTATGTGATACAAGGGTAGAACTAGCAGCCATCGGTCATCACTATGATGACCCAATCGATACGCAGACCCCATTGCGCTCCAGAGATGATTTTTGAAAGTAAGCATGGCCCCTTTTGGACGCCCTGTAGTGCCAGATGTGAAGTAAATACCTTGAACTGCTTCAAGGTCAAAAAGAAATGGTTGGGTCTCAAGATTAGAAGCGCGATTTATAACCGTAGGCCAACCCATTGAGTCAACCAAAATCATTTCCAGGTTTTTTAGTTCTAAATCGCTAAGCCGATCTTTGCTTTCATTGGAACACAGAATAAAAACACACTCCGCTTGTGAGATTTGCCAGCTCAGCTCATTTGATTTCAAACGCAGGTTAAGCGGGACCGTCACTGCCCTTAAACGCGCCAGCGCGTGAATTATGACAACATAAATCGGCCGATTCTGTAGCAAAATGCCAACATGCGCACCCGCATTGATACCTTTCTCATGCAAAATACCCGCAACGGCATGCACCGATTCATTCAATTGGGCATATGTCCATTGCTCATTCTTAAAGATCAAGGCAACATCTTCGGGTGACAGTTTCGCGCGCTGTGATAGCCAATCTCTCACCGCAAAACTCTAGGCCAACCATGGATACTTGTTGAATTCGGGTGTGCGCTTTTCGACATAGGCATTGCGGCCTTCTTGACCTTCTTCGGACATGTAATAAAGCATTGTCGTGTTGCCAGCTAGTTCTTGTATTCCCGCTTGGCCGTCTAATTCTGCATTGAACGCCGATTTCAAACATCGGATTGCGATGGGGCTTTTTTCCAAAATCTCCTGCGCCCACGTCACACCCACAGATTCCAACTCATCCACCGGAACCACAGTATTTACCATGCCCATCTCTAGAGCTTCTTGTGCTGAATATTGGCGGCAGAGATACCAAATCTCGCGAGCTTTCTTCTGTCCCACCATACGCGCCAGAAATGCCGAACCAAACCCGCCATCAAAACTGCCGACTTTAGGGCCTGTTTGACCGAAGATAGCATTGTCAGCAGCTAAAGTAAGATCACACATTACGTGAAGAACATGCCCTCCACCAATTGCATAACCAGCCACCAAAGCAATCACCGGTTTGGGGATTGAGCGTATAATCCGCTGCAGCTTTAATACGTTCAGCCGAGGAATACCATCCTTACCCACATAGCCAGCATTTCCGCGCACCGTTTGGTCTCCGCCTGAAGAGAAAGCATATTTGCCATCTTCAGCGGGGCCATTTCCGGTTAGCAATACTACGCCAATACGGGTATCTTCCCACGCGTTTTCAAATGCTTCAATCATTTCCATAATCGTTTCGGGACGGAAAGCATTGCGCACCTCAGGACGATTAAAGGCAATGCGCGCCATTCCATCTACCTTATGATATGTGATATCTTGAAAATCCTTGACTTGCACCCACTCAGTCATTGAATTAAATCTCCTTCATTATTTTTATAGTTCTGCATTTCTTGTAATTTATTGCTAATCGCCGCGATAAATTCCAATCGTTTCTTTTCAAAGACTGACGAATCACTTGGCACCTCAATTACGTAAGCAGAATCGGAATTGATCGACTCAAGAAATACATTGCGAAAGTTCTCGCGATCCCGTACCACGGCATACTCTGCACCAAACATGCGTGCAATCGGTTCAAAATCCAGCCCGTGTGGAGTTAGAAAGAACTTTGAAAAAAGTGGATCAGATTTAGACACCGGCAACCGGTGAAAAAGACCACCGCCATTATTATTAATCACAACAATCGTCGCTTTAATCCCATAACGTTGCAGCGCCATCAATCCAGTTAAGTCATGATAGAAAGATAAATCTCCTATTATCAGAACAGTTGGCACGTCCAAAACAGCCGCAGCCCCCAATGCGCTGGATACCAGTCCGTCAATACCACTTGCTCCACGGTTGGCAAAAACTTCAATGGATTTAGAAGTGGGCTGTACGAATTGATCCAAATGCCGCACTGGCAGGCTATTGCCAATGTACAGCGCTGATTGTGGGGGAAGCCACTCCACCACATCGGCCAGTACGCCGCCTTCAAAATCATTTCGGCTTCCCCATTCTGGCGCCGTTTCCCACACAAATGCTTCAATTTCTTTGTAAAGTTTAACCCAATTATCAGCTGCTCGAACATGCTTTTTATCAATAAGTTCAGGAACCAATTCCTGGCAAACTCGTAGAGGATCAGCCCAGATGACTAGATTTGTACGATAGCGATCATCTCGCCAGCGCCCATTTTCTGTGACATGAATTTGTAGTGCATCTGTTATGTTACCCATAAAATCGGATAGGGCTTTCGAGATCGGGAGACCGCCAAATCTTAAAATTAATTGCGGCAACGAATCTGGTGATAAGTACGGAGAGCTTAAGTAATTCTCATAACCAGCTAAAAATGTCACCCCTTTTGTTTTGATATGTTCGCCAAACCGAACACCGGATAGAGCATCAGCCATGATTGGGTATCCGGTTACCTTTGCTAAGGCAGTTACCGCTTCTGCAAAACCCGCTCTCACAGCGTGCGGTCCACACACGATCCAGCCATGCTCCGTTTGAGATATCATTATTCTTAACTTTTCAATTTGTTCCTTAGTAGGCTTTAACTCACCACGGGATAGTTGAACGCCAACTATCTGACTCTCCATTGAATCGACTGCCATCCAATCAGGCAAATCTTCTGGCACAGGTGTTGGCTCAAGCGGTTTACGAAACGGAAAATTGAGATGCACTGGCCCAGGTAAAGGTGCTTGTGCAGTCATCCATGCTCGAGCAGCCAAGACCTTTAATGCCCTTAACAAGTGTTGGCTGGGGCGCGCTTCAGGCTGCATTACATCCACAAACCAGCGCACATGACCCCCATACATTTTGACTTGGTCAATGCTCTGGTTCGAGCCACTATCTCGAAGTTCATGAGGGCGATCAGCGCTGAGCACTATCAAAGGCACTTCGGAATAATTTGCTTCTATCACAGCCGGATAGAAATTGGCCGCTGCAGTACCGGAAGTACACACTAACGCAACCGGCTTTCCACCCGCGCGTGCCATACCCAACGCAAAATATGCGGCGCTGCGCTCATCAATGTGAGAATAAATTTGAATTTCTTTTGAAGAAGCAAACGCTAAGGTTAATGGTGTAGAACGAGAACCGGCAGCCACACAAACTGCCTGCAACCCTTGATTTATAAGCTCTTTAACAAAGATATCTGCCCACAGGGTATTCCTGTTTGCCGTACGCACGCCTATTCTACTCCGAGCGCGGTTAACATCGGTTTTAATTTAATCTGGGATTCTTCCCACTCGCTGGCCGGATCGGAATCTGCCACGATACCTGTCCCACTATACAGCCAGGCTTCGTTTCCAGCCACGATCCCGGAACGGATCGCCACAACAAACTCCCCATCGCCATTCGAATCAAACCAACCTATTGGAGCACCATACCATCCTCGGTCTTGATTTTCTAATTCTTTTATTAGTTGCAAGGCATTTTTTCGCGGAAATCCCCCTAATGCCGCGGTTGGATGCAATCCCTCAACCACATCAAGGATACTGTAACCGTTCTTCAGCGTCCCACTGATATTCGTCCTCAAGTGCTGGATGTTGCTCAGGTGGAAAACATTAGGTCGGTCGGGAATATCCACTTCTGACGCAAATTGGTGTAACCGAGTTTTGATATCCTCAACGACAAGACGATGTTCATGTCGGTCTTTTATGCTATTCAACAAGGTAGTAGCAAGTTGTTGGTCTTCTTTAGGAGTTTCCCCCGTACCTATTGAACCCGCCAACGCGACTGTATCAAACTCCAGACCGTGCAACTTAATTAATCTTTCTGGCGGAGCGCCAAAGAAAGCATGTCCAGGAATAAATTCTAACCAGAAGCGAAAGCAGCCCGGATAATTGTTTTCTAGCATTTCTAATGATCGGGATAATTCGAACTGTCGCACGCTTTTCACTCTGCAAACTCGTGCCAGAACAACTTTTTCTAAATCGCCTTTTCTGATTCGTCCCACCGCATTTGATATCATATCCTCCCAGACTTCTTGCGAGAGCACATTATTGATTTCATTATCCGGTTGAGGAGCTGGGCGATTTCCTTTCTCCCATCCTGTATTTAACCGCAGATCCTCAATATCCTCATGAATCTTTGTAATACAATCATCTAGGTCTCCGTCAACTGCTACCGCTCGGTTCACCGTCAACCACAGTTTTCCATCAACCATAATTAACATATACGCTGGCAGGACAAATGTTGCGTCTGGAAAATCAAACCAAGGTTCATCGGGAATGCCGTTTGGACGAAACGAAAATCCACCAATCAAGCGCGGCATCAAAGTATTCTCTCCTTTTGGAACCGGTTTGATTCTTGAGAATAGCAGCGCTGATTTTTTACGTATCTCAGCGAAACGACTCTCCCCATTTGCATCCAAACGCGCCACGATGCCTGCACCAGCTAAAGATACAGCAGCATCTTCACTTCCCAAATACATTTTCGGTAATTTATCGAAACGGTTGAGGAAATCAGTCAGGCGTTCCTTATGCCACGCGATAGTCACACTAAGAATGTCACTAGTAGAATAACTATTCGAAAAACCATTCAGTGAAGGTTTTTTTCTGATCATTTATCCTCCAGGCCTCGGATCTTTGCTTCAGAAACAACAATGCTCCGAAGACGAAATGAGCGCAAGGTTGGTAATACTCGTACTAAATCGGGTTTACGTGTACGTACGCAGCGAAATCGCTACCTCATAAATCGCCATCTTCCAGGCCATTATAGCCACCTCAGTGTCAAGCGGTGGAATGTCGCCGTCCTCAACCACCTGATCCAAATGCACTTTGCTTATAAGCAGACCGCCCATTAATCTCAAGACATTTTTCTTCAAACACATTGCCTAAACCAGTAGCCTGCACAAGAAAAATTTTTGGCCAAATGGTGATACTGCCCGAAAATATCCATAAATGTATACAGGGCAGTCTGCACCCTTCACACTCCCTGCTCCACCCGTTCAATTGCCTGTTGTAGCTCGTCAGCCAATCGATTTGCAAATTGGACAATGACTTAACGAAAAACATCTTGATTGCGAGGAAAATGAAAGTACACCGCCCCCTTTGCTGTCCCGGAGGCTTCAACAATATCATCCACGCGAGTATCATGATACCCTTTTCGGGCAGAGACCTCTACAGCCGTATCGAGTACCTGCTGTTGGGAAAATTCTGATTTTGATGATTTTTTCATTTTTCTCAATATGTGTACATTTGACGGATAAAAAATACCGACTGGTCAGTCTTATTATGCTCTGCAATTTTACTTGCTGTCCTATATTCGGTTCATAAAATTATTGGTTCTCGTAGCAATCTCGGGTTTCAGTTGCTTTAAATTTTTTCAAGTTTGTGTCCCACGAAACATGTCCACAACGACATTTTAATAGTTTGAAACTCTAATGATAAAGTGTAGCTTTAACTGATGAGTGCAACAAAGGAGGTTGAAGAAGAGGCAAGCTTGATAGGCTAATATGCATCTTAAAGCGCAAAAGAGAGGAGTATCCTGCGTGGCGCTGCCCAGCTTGCCCCAAAATAAAAATGCCAGCCTTATGCTTTGTCGAAAATGAGGTAAAACCAGACAGAATTAGCCAAAGTGATTGACGTGGACAGATCGACAATAATAATGAAAGCTGTCCCGTAACCACGGCCTGCGCGGTTACCGTCCTAAGCAAAATACATATAAATGGCCCTGCATAGATAGAAGAAGGCCAAACAACGCATTACACATGAGACCTGGGAGTTAGTTGAAGAGAATCTGCGCCAGGAATGGAGCCAGATAGATTGCGCGTGAGTCGATAGAAGCATCAAAGTATCCTGGTCAGCCATGAGAGCATCTACTTGTATATTGGGCCTGCCAATGCCTGGGGGTGATCTCCACAAGCATCTGCGCTACCAGAAGAAGCGTCACAATCGCTACAGCAACTATAATAAATCCTTCGTCTTTTACTCAAAGTTAGATTATTTGTGACACAATGCGCACCTTGGCATTTAGGTGATCGAGGTTTTATAATGAAAGTATCGGATCTCAGGCCTGCGCAATGCAGGCCGTTTTCGCCAGAATTCCCACTCGGAGGTGAATCGACGTGACGCTCCCCCATTTCGCATATTTCGAGGGCCAAATCGTACCCTACAGCAAAGCCAAAGTTGGCGTGATGAACCACACATTAAATTATGGGACGGGTGCTTTTGGCGGCCTGCGCGCCTATTGGAATAATGAGCGCGAACAATTGTACCTCTTCCGGCCTATAGATCATTTTAAACGCTTCGCAAAATCTGCGCGGCTTCTGCGAGCAGAGCTTGAAATCGACCCCGAAAAGCTCAGGGACATCGCCATCGAGCTTCTGCGCAGCGAAGGGTATCGCGAAGACAGTTATATTCGGCCATTGCTCTATAACGACGACGAGATCATCGGCGTGCGCTTGCATGATCTCCACCCCCGGATAACGATGTTCAGCATTCCATTCACACGTTATGTAGAGCGTGACGACGCGGCACATGTCACTATTTCGTCGTGGCGTCGAATTGACGACAATGCCATTCCCGCTCGCGGAAAGCTCACGGGAGCTTACTTGAACTCGGCCTATATCAAAACGACGGCAGTGCTTTCAGGCTTTGACGAAGCTCTCGTCCTCACTGCTGAGGGACATATCGTCGAAGGCAGTGCTGAAAATGTATTTATGGTCCGCGATGGAATTCTGATCACACCTCCCGTCTACGATAACATCTTGGAAGGAATTACCCGACGAACGATCATGACCTTGGCAAGAGACGAGTTGGGAATTGAGGTCATTGAGAGGAAAATCGATCGCACAGAAGTTACCATCTGCGATGAATTCTTTATGACGGGAACCGCCGCGCTGGTAACAGCCGTCACTCGCGTCGATCATCAAGCCATTGGATCTGGAACGATGGGCCCCATCACACGAGAGCTCCGAGAGCTGTATGATGATGTGGTGAGAGGAAAACAAGATTCATATATGCACTGGAATGCACCCGTTTACGTCAAAGAGTCGCTGCCTGCAAATTAGCAAAAGATCTCTCAAATATATTTAGGCCGCGGCTAGTTTGCCTCCCTTCACATGTCTCTTTATCCGCCCAAACGGCAGGGCATTTTATTTGGTCTCGCACTCCTCGGCTTCCTTATTCTCGGGTTAAGCACCGGGATTGGGCAGCTTGCAACCGGTCTTATTACGCCTCTGCTCGGCCTGTGGACCGCGCTGGTCATAATCTGTATCCCCCTCCTCCTTATCGTCATCTACCGCCTCTATGGGTTAATAAACGCGACCTACGTACTTAACCGCGATGGGTTTTTCCTTCGCTGGGGACTGGCCAGTGATGAAATTCCCCTGGAAAAAATTCGAGATATTGTGCCCTTGAACAAGATAAGCGCCGGTCTTCGCCCAAAGCCAGGTTTTTGGTGGCCAGGCTGCGTGATAGGTTCACGTGCTATTGAAAATCTGGGGTTGTTTGAGTTTTTTTCAAGCGCACCATCCTCAAGATCTGTTGTTATTAGTCTTGAGAACCGTAATCTAGTCATTTCACCACCCAATATGGATGATTTTATCCAAACCTTCCATGACGTTGTCCGCCTTGGATCTCTGGAAGAGATTCCTGAGAAAACGGCGCGCCCCAATTTCTTCTCCGCACAATTATGGTCGGATATTCTTGCCCGCGTGTTGATCATTTTTGGATTGATCACCTTTCTTTCACTTCTGGCTTACATCTCTATTCAAATGGGTGCTTTACCGGATGTTGTGCCCTTCGGATTTGATGCGGACGGCAATCCGGATCCTCTTGTTCCAGCGGCTCGGTTAATCATCCTTCCTTTGGTGGGCGGCTTTTTTTGGGTGATTGATTTGATCATGGGCGCATGGCTGTTCAGAAACAAGAACAATCGGCCTGTTGCCTACATCATTTGGGGATTAAGCATTGTTGTGGGCGGATTGCTCTGGGGAGCCGTGCTTCAATTAATGCAAGCGGCATGATGCACTTTCCCCAATTTTTAAGCAGTTATCAACAGGTTTTCACAGAGATATCCACAAGAACCTGGGGGTTAGCTTGAACCTGGTTATCGGTATTAGTCTTGGGCTGATCGTTTCTCTGGCGGGATATCTTGCTCGCCTCTTAACTTTCAAGGGGGCCATTGCCGCTGGATTTGTGGGAGGGATGATTTTCGCGCTGGGCGGCCTCAACCCGGCGATTCTTCTGATCTCATTCTTCGTCAGCTCAAGTGCCCTGTCAAAAGTTGGCCATTCAAGAAAACTGGCTTTAGCAACTTCTTTTGAGAAAGGTTCGCAGCGCGATATGGGCCAGGTCCTGGCGAATGGAAGCCTGGCTGCCGGGTTATCCCTCCTTCTGGCATTGACAGAGATGGATATCTGGATGCTTGGTATTGCTGGAGCACTTGCTGCCGTGACCGCAGATACTTGGTCAACGGAGTTGGGTGTCCTGGCTAGGCGAAAGCCAAGATTGATCACTTCTGGTGTTCAGGTGGAGCCGGGCACTTCGGGTGGGATTACTTTGGAGGGTACAATAGCTTCGATTTTGGGTGCGTACCTAATTGGCCTGATCAGTGCGCTTTTGTTAGGACAGCAGAATGTTGCACTTGTGGTAACCCTTGCAGGTACAAGTGGCGCAATAGTTGATAGTTTCTTAGGCGCCAGCGTCCAGGCGATGTATTATTGCACCAACTGTGAAAAAGCAACGGAGCATCACCCTCACCACTCTTGTGGGAATGCGACGACGCACACGAAGGGTTGTCACTGGATGTCCAATGATCTCGTCAATTTTATCTCCTCCATTGTTGGCGCTATGGTGAGCATGCTTATATGGCGCGTTTTATAAGGGGCGCCTTGTCCCAACGGATTCTTATTGCAATTTTTAACCACAGGATAAAAGAAATCCCTCGATTTCTTCATTCAATCGTCAAGTTAAATGGAAGGGGAGAATAATGGATGGATCGGCACAGCATGACATTCGCCGTCTTCTCAAAGAATTCGGCATAAAAGCGGATGAAGCAGTGGTTTCGCACCTGGCAGAAAATCCGGAAGTGCCGGCCTTGCATATTCGCCTGGAACTTACCGATTTGACAGATTATGGTGATTTACCACCATCGAGCAGACTCGGTTTGCAAATTGAAGGCACGCATAATCGCCACTCCGCATAAACTAGCTTGCGCCAGCGCATCCGGCGAGAGGGGTTTTGTGTGCGCTACCCAACTCACGCATATCCTTCGTGCGCCGACGCAGCGATTGAGAATTGCATGGCTGATTGGGAGGAGGCCCAAGCCCGACAGGGGAATTCGTGAATCGCCCCTGATAGATGATGGGGTAAACCTTCGGATTAAGCGGGCAATCAACAATTAAATTGCGAGAATTCGTGAGTAAGTCAAAATTAGACCTTTCCGTGGGGATATCGGGGTCGATCGGTCTCCTTGGAGTGGGCGTCAAACTATCGCTGTGCTCCACTCGGCAGCCTATTGCCTGATGAACCCATGACCGCCGATCCCAAAGAAGAATGGACATTGGGGGATTAAGCACTTGAACCTGGGCTTAGCATCTCCGCAAGTACCCCGATTCATCTCTGATGGACGGACCATGCGCAGCTGCACATCATCGCAGGATAAATAGTTCGCTGCACTTATGCTGCGCCATTCCTCTTCTGATTGATTCTACATCTCAGGGATATGTGGTCTCCCTCAGCCGTCGAAATCCCCAGCCTGGGCAATAAGCTCCATCGCAAAGATTCCGCTGCTTAAAGAAAAACTGCCAGCAATCCAGCCAGGAATTGACATCCTGAGCGGTACGTTTTATCCTCTTACTTCGAATCTTGCAGACTCTCTATGCGCATGTTCGATCTGGTCGTTACGCTCGAAGCGAGACATCTTTTTAGTCCGCAACAAGAGATAAACACAACCAACACATGATCATGGCTGAATTGAAAGGGTAAATTAATGGATATTTTCGATAAGGCTTACAATTTCACGCAGGCGCGCATTGCCCAGGCGGCGGGACTGTATCCTTTTTTCATCCCCATCCAAAATAGCGAAGGTACGGAAGCCCTGATCGACGGTCGTCGACTTCTGATGTTCGGATCGAACAACTATCTTGGTTTAACGATGGATCCACGCGTTCGCCAGGCAGGCATTGATGCCATTAAGGAGTTTGGGCCGAGTTGTACAGGCTCGCGCCTGGCGAATGGTACCCTGGAATTGCACCTCGAACTTGAGGGAAGGCTGGCCGATTTTGTGGGAAAAGAAGCGGCGCTCGTTTTCAGCACAGGATATCAAGTAAACCTCGGCGCTATTTCATGTCTAATGTCAAAAGGCGATTTCATCATCACAGATAAAGAGGCGCACGCCAGCATCGTGGATGCTTCCATGTTTTCAATCGCTGAATTGCGTCGCTTTGGCCATAATGACGTCGATCATTTGGAACGTGTTCTCAAGGGCCTTGATCCAGAGGCAGGGAAATTGCTTGTTGTCGATGGTGTCTATAGTGTCTCCGGGGATCTTGCTCCTCTGCCGGAATTGATCGAGCTCTGTAAGAAATACAAGGTTCGATTCATGGTGGACGACGCCCACAGCATCGGGGTTATGGGGAAAGGTCGCGGCACTGCTGCGCATTTTGGCGTAACCGATGATGTGGATCTAATCATGGGTACCTTTAGCAAATCGTTTGCCTCCGTGGGCGGTTTCATCGCCGGGGATGAAACCGTCATCCATTATATTCAGCATTATGCGCGATCGATGGTTTTTAGCGCCGCAATCCCGCCATCGAATGCTGCCGTGGCATTGGCCGCTCTTGACATAATTGAAAACGAGCCTGAACATAACGAGCGCCTCTGGAAAAATGCTGAGCGCATGCGTTCAGGATTAAATGACCTGGGATTTAATACGGGGACAAGTGTTACCCCGATTATCCCCATCATTATTGGAGAGCTCGAAACAACCCTCCTCGCCTGGAAGCGATCCTTCGAAGAAGGGGCCTATACAAACTGTTTCATCCCGCCGGGAGTTCCCGAAGGCAGTTCCCTCCTACGCACGAGCTATATTGCAACGCATACAGATGATCAAATTGATCGCGGGCTGGAGATTTTCGAGAAAGTTGGATTGGAGTTAGGACTGATTGGCTGAGCGCGTATTTGTTACCGGCGCGACGGGGTTCATTGGATATCATCTCGTAAAGGAGCTTAGCCTAGCAGGCGCGCAGATCAGCTGTCTCATTCGCCCTACCTCGGATATCTCATCCTTGAAGGAATTTGATGTTTCCTATGTAAGCGGCGATATCCTGGACAAGGCCTCCTTGATCGATCCCGTTGCAGAAGCTGACGTCGTCTACCATCTCGCTGGGGCAACAGAAAGTTTTAATTCCCGCGTTTACTTTGCAGTCAACGAAGGCGGCACAAGCAACCTGTTGGAAGCTTGTGCTTTATCACAATCTCCACCGATTTTTATCTACATTTCCTCTCTGGCGGCCGCAGGTCCTTCCCACATCGATTCTCCGAACTCGGAAGCAGATGTCCCGGATCCCCGCTCAATTTATGCTCGCAGCAAGCTTGCAGCTGAAAAAGCGGCGCAATCCTGGGCAGGCAAGGTTCCAATCACAATCCTCCGTCCGGCGGCTGTTTTTGGCGAGCTTGATCGTGACACTTTTATCATCGTGGGATTTGTGGCACGAGGGTTTCATCTCGTCTGGGGATCAGAAACAATGTATCACTCGGCTATCCACGCCGCCGATTTGGCCAAGGTGATCACTCTTGCTGCTCAGAAGGGTGAAAGGCTCCCTCAAAAGCATGCTTCAATGGGTCAGGGAATATATAACGTGGCCTATGCGGATGTCCCCGGTTATGAGGAATTTGGTCAATTACTTGCCGATGGTCTGCAGCGAAAAAGGATTCGTATTTTGCGAGTGCCGAACGCCATGATCTGGGGCATGGCCCTGGTGAGCGAGCTCTTCGGTCGGGTTCTTAGCAAGCCAAATATTCTCACGCTTGATAAGGCTCGCGATCTAACTGCGGGATCGATGGTTTGTTCCGTCACCAAAATTAAGGAGCAGCTTGGATTTATTCCGAAGTTCTCACTAGAAGACCGAATTCATCAGACGATGGGATGGTATCTCGAACAAGGCTGGCTTTGAGCGCTGAAAAAGCCCATAACATCCTTGCTCACCGCTTTGCCATCCTTTCCCGGACCCATCTACCCCATCGCGAGCTGCGATGTGCTTAACCTATTCCACGCAAGGCGTGCGCAGACCTACCCAGGCGAATTGCTTGCACGAATAATAGTCATGCATATGCTAAGCAGTTTTTAATCAGGGAGGCTGGTAGCATTCCCTCCCCAATATTCCAGGCCGCTTCCCCAAATATTTCCCGAATTTTAGTGCGTTATTGCCCTTGGAATGGGTAGCTTCTTTATCTTTCCTGGCGGATGTAACTCTCTAATTGATCGATCATAAATTCCTGATCAGCAATTACGGCCTTGACAACATCGCCAATCGATATGATGCCAATTAGCTTATTCTCTTCGAGAATGGGCAAATGGCCAATATGATGTGTCGTCATGACTTCCATACATTCTTCCACGGATTGATCGATTCTCAAGTAAATCACAGCGGGTGTCATGATGTCATTTACAGGAGTTTCTTGTGAATTTTTTCCCTTGAGAATTACCTTGCGCGCATAATCACGTTCTGAAAAAATTCCCCTGACCTCACCTTGCTCTATTACAAGCAGGGCTCCGATATCCTTTTCAGCCATCATTTTCAGTGCATCGTATACAGTACTTTCAGGGTGAACGGACCATATATCAAATCCTTTTGATTCCAACAGGGTTCTTATCTGGATCATCAGCCACCCTCCTCCATCGCGTTTCTGAGCACCCAACACGGATTGCAAACTGTTTGAAATGAGACGGGCGCAGTAGAGGAGAGATTGGATCATCCCAAACGGAGTTTGCCCAATAGGTCATTCTATTCAATATAGAAAGAAAATGCCAGATGACGAATACGCAATCAGCTTGCAGAGTTGAGGCGGGAATAAACCTGAGATATCAAAGTGGGAAGAACAGGATCCATCGGAGAGAAAAGAACTTACTCTCCCAGCTAAAGGAAATTATTTCAAATAAACTGTACTCAATAGGCTATCGGCAGCTTGCTGATCGTTTGCGGTGCAACGCTTTGCATTTTGCAAACTGTGCAGAGCGCAGACAGTCGCCATAGCTCCCGAAAATGCCTGAGGAAGCTGGAGGTGCTGCATGCTTAAGAATCCGTTGGTTCCAAGCCGCTCACGCAGGGTATCAAAGAGAAAGAGGGAACACGATGTTCAGCAAAAGGCCCAGCAAGAATAAACCTCCCGCGAGCTTATTATGATAAAAGGACGCGGATACATACCACAAGGGCCAGACAGGATAATCTTCTGGTGGTTCCTCAGGTTTCGGTTGGCGATAAATTTTAAGCACGCGCACCAGCCTTGGCAGCGCGAGAAAAACCAGGGCCACCCAAATCCCAAGAGTGCCCGTCAGAATTAAAGCCGTGATGACCGCATAGTAGCTGATCATTAATGCCATATTGAGCCAAAGTGATGGTCCTTCACCCAATATCACTGGCAGTGTATGAATTCCTTTGGATTGATCGACGCCCACTTTATCAATGTGTTTTCCCATCAGCACGGTCATCACAATCAATGCATAGGGAAGCGAAGCCAGCCAAATCCCTGCATCCGGCATTTGACCCGTCGTAATATAGTAGGTTCCGCCAATCATTAGCGGCCCCCAAACAAGAAATACACCGGGCTCACCAAGCCCGCGATGTTTGAGCTTCAGGGGTGGGGCGACATAAAAGACACTGATAAAAAGCCCCAAGCCAGCAAAAACAAACACGGGCCAACCAACGACTAGTGCCAGGTAGATCATAATTACGGCATCGATGATGTTTGCAATAGCGATAGCTACCACCAACTGGCGTTTGGAGAGCAGACCGCTCAACACCGGATGGGGGGCATACAGCGCCCGCGTATAATCTTCCGTGTCCACACCGCCCTGCATGTCAAAAAAGTCGTTGGTCATATTATTTGAGGCATGCGCGATAGCCAGCCCCAGCAAGGCTAGGATCAAATAAAACCATTGGGGATTATCAATACTGGCAATGGCCAATAGCCCGCCAATCATCCCAGAGGTGATTGTCATGGTAAACACGGCCGCACGAGTGATGATCAGCCATTTGCTGACGACATCCATTTCCTTGTCTGGGGAGAGATTCGCCGTATTGATTACCTCTCGCCAATTTGCTAGTACTGACATTTATATTTTCCTTTGAATATCGTTTCTTTTTTCAAATCTATCCAACTAGCAGACTCATGTAAAGATTTTTTCAAGGATTACGTTTGATCGAATTTTTTATCTCGCCAGAGCGAATACTATTCAAGTGCCAAAAAACGAACCATGCTACACTTCCGCCTCGATATTCGTATGGATAGTGCACATGGCGCAGGTGAAGGATTCCACCATCGAAATACAGGCCAAGCCGATTTGGGCGGAGATAATGCGCGCGGCCGTTGCAGTTGCTAGCCAAGCCACACTCGATGAAGAAGATTTGCTCGAATCCGTTGGCATTGAGCTTCGCCGCTTAAATTTACATGGCGCAATAATGTTGTTAACCGATGACGGTTTTCTAGAAGTTCAAGGTACCCCGTCGGGATTAAAAAGCGCGTTGAGAAAATTATCAGGCCATGAAACGCGCGGTTATAAATTCGAGCGTGAAGAAGTCGACATTTACCGACAACTCCTCCTTTCATCCGCATCCGCATATGATCGAAATCGTGAAACCATCCTGCAACAAATAATCCCTGAAAACTTTCGACCGATTGCCTCGAAGATTTTTGCACTCATGGGGGACCATCCCATGATCTATGCCCCCTTGCTCATTGAAGGACAGCCATTGGGCGTAATGGCCGTTTCGGCCGAATGGCTGACTCCTGATGACGTTCCCATGGTTGCATCACTTGCGGATCACATCGCAATTAGCCTCATCCAAATACGAACACGAGCCGAAATGCGCCAGACTTTGGAAAGAGAAAGATTAAGGATCCAAATCTCCGAAGCTGCTGCAAACTTGACAGATCTTCCCGAGATATTGGATCGCATTCTCGCCTTGACGGCCGAAGCCACCGGCGCGAACGCGGGTGCGATTGCCTTACTTAGCGAGAGTGGCGAATCGCTGCGCTTTCACAATCTTTTTGGTCTGCCACAAGAATTAGCTCGAAAGCCGATCCAGCGCGATTCCGGGCTGACCTGGCAGTTAATCGAGAGCAGAAAGCCAATGCTGGTCGCCGATTACGCCAATGAACCATATGCACTTCGCCAATGGATCGAAGCAGGTGTACGCGCTGTACTCGGGGTTCCCTTAATTCGAAGCAACAAAGTAATCGGAGTGATCGATCTCTTCATCCGCAAAGAAAATGGGGCATTCACCGAGGAACACATGCGCAGGGCGGTTGCCGTTTCGCATGTCGCCGCGGGAATTATCCACAATGCTCAGCTCTATGAACAAGCGAAACGGCTGGCCGAGGAGGCTGATGCGCTACGAAAGGGGGCCATCGCGATTTCTTCTTCGTTAGATACGGAGACGGTCCTTTTTGAAATAGCGCAACAGGCAAAAGAACTTCTCAAAGCTGATGGCAGCCGAATCCATCTCCTTGATCCTGAGGGAAAAGTCCTGAAATGTGTAGTTGCCCTGCAACCAAATGCGGAAGATGTTATCAACCTCGAAATCCATCCTGGCGAAGGTCTCACTGGTTACGTGCTCAAGAATGGCGAGCCGCTACTCGTCAATCATCCACTGGATCATCCACAATCCATCCAGAATCCCGGAACCCCCGCGGAGGAAGAAGAAGTGCTTGCCCTCGCACCATTAATACGAAGGCAGCGCACAATGGGAGTCATGACCGTGCGGCGTGATGGATATGAACGGAAATTTCACGAATCGGAGCTCCATTTATTAACCGCTTTTGCGAGCCAAGCTTCTGTAGTTATCGAAAACGCACACCTTTATGGCCAAATTGAAGAGCAAGTGCTGCAGCTCGAGGATACTGTAGCGGCGCGTACGCATGAGTTATTTCTTTCCGAAGCACGTTACCGAACACTGGTTGAGACGTCATTAGCAGGCATTTATCAACTCGACGAAAAAGCACACATCGTCTATGTGAATCAGCAACTAGCGGAAATGGTAGAGCTCACCCCGGAAAAGTTAGAAGGCAGAAGTGTTGCCGATTTTCTCGCCCCCGAAGATCGATCTCAAGTTATCGAACGCGCATTGGCGCGTATACGCGGTGAGGGGCCACCCACAGAACTGCATGAAGTTGACCTTTTATCCTGGACCGGTCGCCGAATTCCCGTGATCCTGGCAGTCAGCCTGATTACCGATAAAGATGGGAAACCAGGAGGTGTTTCTGGCCTGGTCCTGGACATTTCCAGACGTAAAGTTTTGGAAGCAGCACTGCGCACCGAGCGTGATCGACTGAGCGCCATACTCAACAACGTCGGCGATGCTGTACTGGTTACCAGCTCCAAAGGTGTGATCGAGTACGTTAACCCTGCCTGGGAGAAGCTGAATGGCTATTCGTCAGAGGAGACACTTGGCAATACTCCGAATCTGATTAACAGTGGTATGCAGGACCAGGATTTCTATACGGAAATGTGGTCGACGATTCTCTCCAACCAAGAATGGAGTGGCGAGGTTGTCAATAAGAGAAAAGATGGCTCAACCTATGAAGCTGCTCTCACGGTTACGCCGGTTCAAGATGAGGAGGGGAATATCGTCAATTTTGTCGGCGTGCAGCATGATATCAGCATTCTCAAAGAGCTCGATCGTCTGAAGTCACAATTCGTGTCTGATGTTTCCCATGAACTACGTACTCCTTTAACAAATATTCGCCTTTATCTCGATCTTCTTCGTCATACGGAATACGATCAACGTGCGGGCCGTTACATAGAAACGCTTTCAAGGGAGAGTGAACGTTTGTCGAGTTTGATTGAAGATCTGTTGAGTCTCTCGCGATTGGAGGTCGATGCGATACCGATCAACTCGGAGCCAGTAGACCTCAATCAATTGCTTAGCGCGCTGGGTGAAGATCGCAGCAAACTGGCAAGCCAGTACGGATTGGAACTGAGAATCGAATGCGAAGCCAATGTGCCCCCTGCCCTAGGGGACTGGAAACTTCTATCGCAGGTTTTTTCAAACCTGCTCACGAATGCCTTAAACTACACTCCGAAAGGCGGCAGCGTGATTATCCGTACGCGCAAGGAAACAACAGAAAAAGGGGTATGGGCGATCACCGAATTTATCGATTCGGGGTACGGCATTTCTCCCTCCGAGCAGCCGCTCATCTTCGAACGTTTTTTCCGAGGACAAGCAGCCAAACCTGCTAATGGAGCCGGTACAGGATTAGGATTGGCGATTTGCAAGGAAATCTCAGAACTGCATGGAGGGAAAATCACCGTTGAAAGTGCTGGAATCCCGGGCCAGGGCTCAACGTTTACCGTCTGGCTGCCGACCGACCCTACATAATCGCTTCCCATTATTCACGGCGCTCAGTCCATACTTGTCATTTCGAGAGACATGATATTCTGCAATCTGCTGCTGATCCCACCACCTTGAGGAGTTCTCCGAAATCCTTGTGCACGCGAGGCTGAACTTTTCTTCGTCCAGCCAACACATCTTCCCCATCTCTCCTCTTTTGTTCCTGTTCGAGATCGTCCTTCCCGCACGCCATTTTTTTCGCTGGTTCAATTTCCCCCTTCCCCGTCTCCTCAGCGTTCGCTTCACCAACCTACAGCTTTCTCCCCGCAATTTGCCCTTCCGAATAAGCTCTTATGAATCTCGGCTACGATTTTGCCAGGTTACGTTACCCACGGCCCCGTCCCGGCCGAGTATTCCACACCGTTCGGACGCGAAAGTCACTCCCACGCAGTTGAAGTGCCAATCAAAAGATGCCAGCGGCCGTAATTTTCCATAACGCTATGCCTATCCGCAAAATGCAGAATACAGAGTCTCCAAATCCTGCTACGTTGACAATTAAATTATGGGAAAAGCTCGTTTTTTATCCGGGGCGATCGATTTTCGGTCTTCTTTTGCCAAGCAGGCTTATGCAAAGAAAAAGTTCTCCGCGATGATGGATCTGCTGTTCAAAGACATGCCAAAGAATCCAGCTCATCTTAGGCACCCCGTCCCCGGGAACTTGTACCACTCGGTTTAGCTCTTCAACAGGGATGGTTCCAAGGTAGCGCATTGTATCCGCAAAGGATAATTCGAGTTCACTTCGAATTGCATCTACCGTAGTAAGTCTTTCGCGGTCATCTCCAGGCCATTCCGTCAACGAACGACGAATAACATAATGAATCCAGCCTCTTTCGAGATTGATAATATGACGCAATATATCGCCAAGCGTGCGCGGATAGGTTGGTGTGGGCTGAAAGGTTAGATCACCATCATCAAGCACAGCCACGGCATTTAAGAGGTCGCGATGGACCGTATTCCAATGATCGAAATATTGAGCGGCATTCATTTTATGGCTTCCTCGCGCTTTTTCCATTCTTGCAATCGAGGTGGAGGATGAAATTCTCGCATTCGATCGAGCAAAGCATTGGGATCGGAATGACGCATGAATAAATCACGAAGCTCAACATAGATAAACCCTTCGTCGCGCGCCTGGTTTATAAGCGCCATACAAGGATCGAAATAGCCATCGACATCCAGCAGTCCGATGGGCCGTGAATGCAAACCGATTTGTGCCCAGGTCAGGATTTCAAACAGCTCCTCAAAAGTCCCAAACCCGCCCGGCAACGCGATAAAAGCGTCCGACAATTCGGCCATCATCGCTTTGCGAGTGTGCATATCCCTGACAACATGCAGCTCGCTCAATCCGCGCTGCGCCCGGCCTTCCGTATTAAAAATCTCGGGAATTACGCCAATTACCTGCGCACCGGATTGGAGAGCCGCCTCGGAGATCCTACCCATGAGACCCGTTGCACCACCACCGTATACAAGCGAATAACCGCGATCACCCAGCGCCTGTCCCAGTTGGGTTGCGGCCTGCAAATAGCGCGCGCCGACTCGATCACTTGAGCCACAAAACACACAAATGGCCGTGTTTCGATTCAATGTTCCTTCCTCACAATCCCGAGGGCCGAGAGTTCTCATCTAGGAAAACAATCGAATAAATTGTGCGAGCTTTTTTTACACTTGGCTGGTCGATTCTTTTCGCTCGCAGCTCATTTCTTGATCGGATATTACGGCGCTGATTAAGTTAACCCTCGCACGCAGGGGAACAATCCCGTATATGATACGAATAATCGTTGTTGAAATTGAGTATCGGATTTTACCATGTCGGGCTTGGACCCTCTTCTCCTCCCTGAATTACTCTTGATGAAATCCTGGATGATTCTCCCATGGTTTGGATAATGTTCGAGGGGGGACGATATTTTGGAGAGAGATTTTCATTCAGGGCATCATCCTAACCCAAGCGGGAGAACCAATCCAATCCACAAAGTAAGAATCAGAACAGCCAACGCTTCAAAGAGGACCTGGATTTCATCCGTGGACGAACTTGCATTGCGATTGTTTTGTGATTCTCCCTACGGCCTTGCAATACTTTAATATGTTATAAGCGAATGATCTATCAAGGAGCACTTAATGGGAAAATCGAAGCGAGCCTCCAGGCTCAAAGCACGAAAATCCGCCGATAGGCGAAAGAAGGGAATCCAAATCAGTGTTATTGCGTTCGTCATCCTTATCGCCGGTGCCGCCTGGATCTCATCTCGACCTCCCGATGTTCCTCCGCTGCCCGAGGAGCGCCTCGCAGTCATTCAGTCGCGCGGTCCCGAGAATGCCCGAGTGACCATTACTGAGTTTGGTGACTACAATTGCCCCTCATGCAAGATTTATCATGAGTTAGGAATTATTCAGCAGGTGCTGGATGATTTTCCTGATGATGTGCGTTTTGTCTTCCGACACTTTCCGATTATTACACCTGTCTCGCCCGAGTTGGCCGAAGCTGCCGAATGTGCATCTGATCAGGGAGCCTTTTGGGAATTGAGTGACCTCCTCTTCTCCCTCGGACCGAGTCGCCTGTCCGACGTTGCGAACTACGCCGACCAATTAGGGCTTGATCAAACGACATTCGAGACTTGTGTCGATAGTCGTCAATATTCCGACCTCGTAAATGAGCAATTGAGGGAAGCCTATGGCTTTGGATTTCGAGGTACTCCCTCGTTTATGATCAATGAAACTGTCTTAGCAGGTCCGCCAGGCTACGAGCAGCTTGTTTCCATAGTTGAGGACATCCTCGCCAACTAAGCCAAGGAAAATTTATGAGCGAACTCACAGAATTTCGGAAAATGAAAGATGAATTTTTCCAAACCGATCATCATAGTCCACTTACTGCCGACCAAAAACGCACATTTACTGGGCTGAAGTATTTTCCTGAAAACGAGGATCTTGACCTGCTTGTCGAGGTAGAGCGTTTTGCAACAGAAGAGCAAGTCCAAATCCAAACCACAACCGGGGATATTCAAACGTACACGCGCTTCGGCAAATTCACTTTCGAAGTAGACGGTGGCAGTGCAGAACTTACAATTTATACCAACGAACATGGTTATTTCCTGCCCTTTGCCGATTCATTGGCCGGTACAGAGACTTATGGCGCGGGCCGCTACCTTGAACCAGAACGTGCCGCCGATGGTCGCTTTACTGTTAACTTTAACATCGCCTATAATCCTTACTGCGTATACAACGAGAACTATTCGTGCCCGATTACGCCTGCCGAAAATCGGATCAAGATCCCCGTAAGAGCAGGCGAGAAGCTCTTTGAAGATAAATAATCATCCATCTCCCTCCTGCTAACTTGCAATTTAATTCCCCTGAGACCCTGGCGAATAAACACTTGCCATAAACCTAAGGCAGTTAGGGCGCCCATTATTGTGCGGCGTCAATCTACTCGTCGAACTGCTTCGGCGTGTATCCTAGAAACACCAATAAGATGCCTGGAAACCTTTTCGGTTGTTCAGCTTAATCCCAGCTTGCCATCCCTGGCAGGCTTATTTGCTAGTCGGCTGCAACTAATGGGGCTATTCGGCTACAATATCCAAAGTTTGCAGTGAAGAGCCGCGAGCAATCTCGGGCCGCGGCGTATGCTGATTTTTCCCATAAACCGATCACTGGATCGTATGAGGTTCGAATGATTGTATTTGCATTCTGTCAACATCCCATCATCGGGAGGACATGCCATAAAGCTAATTAGCCGGTGGGTTATTACCTCCATCGCCCTGGTCATCGCTACTCGGCTTTTGCCTGGAATCCATGTGCAAGATTCCAATGCCTGGGTTGCGGTTGGTGTCATGGCCATGATCCTTGGACTGGTAAACGCCTTTATCCGCCCACTGCTTACCTTCCTTTCTTGCGGGGTAATTCTCTTAACAATGGGCCTTTTTATGCTTGTCATTAATGCGGTGACGTTGTGGCTTGCATCTCAAATTGCTGTTGAGCTATTCAATATTGGTTTTGTTGTTGATGGCTTTGGATCAGCGTTGTTGGGGTCGATCATTGTCACCATCGTCTCCTTTCTGCTTTCGCTCTTCATAAGGGACGATTCGAAAAAATGGCGCTGAAATCCCTCGAATGCTCTTCCAATGGAGATCCTGGCGCCTGCCTGCTACCTCGCTAAGGGAAAAATAGCACAGACTACAATTCCAAAGTTAAAGCTGATGCTGTTGGGGCTATCCCAAAAGGCCATACTTATTCCATTGAGCTATCAGAGTGGGAATTTTCAACGGCAACTTGTATTTAATCTTCCCAGGTGTAAGGGCGCAGCCCCCGGGCCTGTGGGCGGGAAACCTCGCCCCTACAACGGGTTGCGTGGCTTCGGTGATGTCAAAAGACATCTATATAGACCTTCTGGACAGCCCCTTAGGGGTGAGGGAACGGTGGCGTTTCCACATATTAAACGAAATCCTCCCGTAGGTCTGCGAAGATAACATTGCCTTCGCGCTACGAGAGGGTTTCATTGCCCAAAACCGGATTCTAGAGGGTAAGAGCCATAGACCCCCGCAGCATGCTGCGGGGGTCTTCGCTGATACTACTTCTTCTTGCCTTTACTGCGCTCGCTTTTCGCTTGATCCCGGAAATGAGCTCGAACACAGCCCCAATCAGCACCGCAAAGCTCGTATTGCTCCAAAACTTGCTCTTCGGAAACACCGAATTGCGCTGCGAGACGGCTGGCTGTCCGCCCTTCCCGGTCATTGCTGCTTTCAGCACTCGCCTGTTCACGGAGTTGTTTTCTCACGCAGCTCCAATTCTCATCACATTCTATGCTGTAGATTGTCAAAACATCTGCTTCGTTGACACCAAACTGTTCTGCGATGCGTGAGGCAATCTGTTGATCCCGCTCCACGCTCCTGGTCGCCGATTCTTCCTCCCGAAGCTGGCGGCGATATTCCTGGACACCGAGTTCAAGAATTGTTCCAGCATCGTCAGTTTCGTCTGCCAGCCGATAGGCCTGTTTGATTGCGCCCCATCCATAGCCGTCGTTGTGGGCAGCGATGATTTCTTCCCAACTTTCGCCGCTGCTTTCTGAAAACTTAATTGCATGGCGCAGTTCAGAGAGACTGGTTCCATCTGCCAAGTAACTGTCCAATTCTGCCGGATCAAGTTCGGCATACTGCGCCAATCTATAGAATTGATTGAGCTCGCCAGAGGACATGCCCGATGCGATGCGCACGAGTGCGTCTTCAAAATCTGCCTCGTTACGCAGCACTGCGCGCATGGCTGTTCGTATTTCTTGAACGGTATTTTCACCATCCTTAATCCGGTCGATTAAATCGGTGATGCTCACCTCATCCAATGCATCGGCAAATTTATTCAACTGGTTAAGCAGGCCCCAGCCCGTGCCTTGCAGACGCCAATCCAGGATATCTTCCCAGGTCATTTCGTCGATCATCAATGCCATTTTATAGGCACGCCACATTCGTCCAAAGCCGAGCTGCGATCCTGTGAGCTCACCGCGGAAAAAGGCGAAGATTTCTTCACAGGAGTAGATTTTTTCTGCCAGCTGATCGGGCAACAGCGAAGTCACTGCATCCGCAATACGCTGCGCAGTAGGATGGCATGCTTGATCGGATTCATCTGTCTCGTCCAGATCGAGGACCACGACGGTGAGCGTATCACTTTCGCTAAAACCACAACCGTCGGTTACTGTCACCCGCGCCTCAAAATTTCCGGCGCTGGTGTATGTAAAACTTGAAGTATTGGAGGTGGGATCCACTTCATCATCGTTTCCATCACCGTCCAGATCCCAGGTATATGTGAAGTCGGCTACTTCCCCATTCACTGCAGCCGTAAAAATTGCAGTGGCTTCGCCCGCGTCAAGCGTGAGCAGTGGAGGAGAGGGTTCGCTCTCAAGCGTCACCTGGGGGCCTTCAATCAGAATAAGTTCTTGCCTCTCTCCTTCCAGGCCACCCGAGTCTGTAACTTTGATGGAGAATTCATATTCGCCCTGCGCTGGATAGACATGGGAACTATCGAATGGGAACGCAGGTACTTCCGCTTCCAATGGATCGTCCCCGTCTCCAAAATGAACCTCCAACATATACGGCCCCAGGCCATCTTGCACATCGATCGTAAAGGCGACCTCGGAGCAGGTTGAATCCGCCTCAAATTCTATGATGAGTTCATCGTTGGCCAAGACGGCGCCGATCGGGAGAAGCAGGAGAAAAAGTACAACAGGGATAAGAATTCTCTTAGGGTGCATCGCGATAACCTCCAGTAGGATTTCGGTTGGTCACTCACACGACTCGGCAAACAGCTTCTTGACGGTGACTTAACCGCAGGATGACTTGGTTTCACCTGTTGCAACGCAGGAGCTGCAAAATTGTTACTGGGGGAGACTGGGACTTAGGTACTAGTCATAGACCTCAAAACAGTGGGTTTCGACCTTAGTTCAGGGTGAAGACGTGGGTACGGGCGTACAGTAATTTTTTCGGTTCTCTCTTCGTTCTTGACATTTGTTAGGGTCGATCGTGGGTTCAAGAGGCACAGTGTCAGTGAGTGTAGGCGTGGCAGTGAATTGAGACCAATCCGGCGTTGCGGTCGCTGCTTCCGCTGTGGGCGTTTCTGTCGGTGCCAGCGTGCCATCGATCACTTCCGTTGGGGTGGGTGTGAAGGTCGGGTTCATACCTGGGGTTGAAGTTGCTCCAGCAATCGTAGCCATGGGTGTTGCGCTGGGGTTGCTTGTCGAGATTGGAGATTTTGCAGCCGTTGAATTTGACGGAGTTGATGTAGGCAATTGACTATCGACTGTGTAGTCCTCACCATCGACGGGGGTAGCATCGCCATGCTCGGGTGGAAGCATGATTACCTGGCCCGAGCCACCAACAGCTGGTGAAGGCGAATTCGATCCAGCTATGTTTTTTTGCCAATAGGCAATTCCAGCTGGGACCGCTGCTGCGAGAACCATAAAGAACGCAAGCAAAGGTGCGAGTGCCAAGGCACGTTTTTTCTTTCGGCGGTGTTGAGGTAGCGGTGCTTTAGGAACCGGGATCGTTTCGAGAAGAGAATCCGGTGTGGAATCTACGCTTAAGGCCTTCCGGAAAGCAATATTCATTTTGTTGACGGATGAAAAACGCTTCGACGGCTTCTCTTCAAGAGCGCGGGCTAAAACATCCAATACTTGTTTGGGCAGACCAGAAGCATTCTCAAAACGTTCCCTGCCGCCCATCTTCAATTTCTCCCTCTCCGTTTTGAGAAATGCCAATGCCTCCCTGGCAGGAAGATCGGTCAACATTTGCAAGGCAATTAGACCCAGAGAATACTGATCGGATTGTTCATCGATCTTGCTTACATCGGTTGCTTCAGGAGCTCTAAAACTGACAAAGCTGTTTGATCCGAGGCTGGAGACATTTGGGATCGATCGAAGGAGCAGCGCTTCTCCAAAACCCACGAGTTGTACATGACCCTCTTGATCGAAAAGGATGTCTGCAGGTTTTAAATTACCATGGATTATTTTCCGCTTATGTGCCTGGCTCAATCCCTCGGCGACCTCGTCAACAACTTGCTCCACATTAAGGGCTGAGAGAGTGCCGCTTTGGATGCGATCCTCAAGGCTGCCGGCATCAATATGGGCAAACACAATAAATGGCCTGCCTGAATCAGTGCCGGAATCGATAATTCCAGAAATTCTTGGGTGATTGATACTTGCCAGAGTTTTAATATTCTTGCGCAGTTTCTCAACGAGCAGGGGATAGCGGCTGATAAGCGCAGGAAATACTCTCACAGAGACAAGAATACGCCCTCCCGGCGCAATTGCGCGGTAAATCTGCAAGCCCTCGTACCCGCCGACTTGCTCTGATAAACGGTAATCCTTTAACCCCTTTTGTGTGTTCTCACTCATAAAACTTACTCACCCAAAGTCTATGCTTGAATTGCAGGCGAACTCCTTGCAAGTTCTTCTCAATTTTCTGGCACCTCGCCCCTCTTGATCAGACAAATTTTTTCTGAATAAACGATGCTGTAGAATTCTCTACTTGCATGCCCAATCAATGCCATTATGCATTGGGAACGAAAAATCCTGACGATTGTTACACAATGCGGCATAATTTTTCCTTTCTCCCAGAATCGGGCCCTATATTCATTCCTAACGCATAGGATCGTCCTCTGTATGATTAGGAATTATTGTGTATGGTTTCATCTGAACGAAATTTCCTGTTGGATCCGACTAGCGCGATCCCTGGGGGGTGTGTAACAATCTTGGTGGATAATCGTTGTCATGCATGATGCTACGCAATCTAAAACAAAGGACGCAGAACTTGTTGCCCAAGCCAAGGCAGGGGACGTCGAGGCATTTGGTGAGCTATATGAGCGCTATTTGGATCCTATCTATCGCTATATACGCACCCGAGTAGCCGAGGATCAAACAGCCGAGGACCTTACAGAAATGGTATTTTTGCGAACATTTGAACGACTTGATCGATATCAGGAGCGAGGACATCCCTTCTCGTCATTCCTTTATAGAGTCGCTCGGAACCAGCTTGTCGATCATTACCGCATAAAGAAGGATGAGATTTCCTTGGAAGCTGCGCAGCTTGTCGAACATCCCGCAAGCTCGATGGATGAACACATAATTAAACAAGATCAGGCAAATGAGCTCCGGTCGGCAATTGAGAAATTGCCGGAAGATTATCAAGATGTTATTCGATTCAGAATTCTCATGGACATGCCTACGGCCGAAGTTGCGAGTTGGCTTGGGAGAAGCGAAGGCGCCACTCGCGTTCTGTTGCATCGTGCATTGCATGCCCTTCGAGAACATGCGAAGGTACATAATGAGTGAAATAGAAACACCGGAAATTAACATCCTTGATCAGTGTTTGTCTTCGATCCAATCAGGAAAGGCTACTGTCGAGACATGCCTGGCACAATTCCCAGAGCATGCTGAAGCTCTCGAGCCATTGCTGCGCATGGCTCTCCAGGCGCGATCTAGATTGGCCCCAGCACCTCCAAAGCATGCTTTTGTAAAAAATGCGAAGATCAGAATTCTCAACCAACTTCAGATCCCGGAAATAAAATCGGGTAATCGACAAGGCAGAGACAGGAAATTTGCTTTCTTAGGTTTGCGACCTGCGTATGCCTTCTTGAGCCTGGTTCTAGTTTTGGGATTGCTCCTGTCAGGCATTGGCGCCACAACCGCCTCAGCTTCCGCACTTCCTGGCGATGCACTTTATGGATTAAAGAGAGGCATCGAGGAAACTCAACTTTTCTTTACATTCAGTGCGCCAGGAGATGCCGAGCTACTGCTGCAGTTTACAGAAGAACGCTTGGAGGAAGCAGCGTCTTTAGCCGAGGCCAATCGCGATGCACATATTCCTGCTGCGTTAGAGGGTTACGAAAATTTACTGGAAAGACTGATTGATTTGGCGGATACGGATGAAATTGCCGCTGATACAGAAATACTAGACAAAATTCAATCTGGTCTTGACCGTCATCAAGAAATCCTGCAGCGTGTCTATGAAAAAGCCCCCCCACAAGCGAGAAAAGGGCTGGAGAACGCAATGGAGCAGTCCACCCGCGGGAAGTCCGTGATCGCAAAACTAAAAGAAAGCGGAAAACCAAGCGATCAAGCTCCCGGCCAAGAAAAGAAAGATGAAAATCAGTCAGGCCCTCCAGAAGAGCGCGGCGGCGGCCGACCTGATGATAAGACCCCAAAGGCGAAGCCAAAGGATAAAACCCCGGGCCCGCCGGATCAGTCAGGCGGAAATCCGAACAAATAATCAATGGGAAAAAGCCAGAGTACCCTATAGCACGATACAAGGCAGCTTGCTGCTGTGAATGAATGGCAAGCGGGGGTTTTGGATTGACAGCTTCCATGTCGGCTTTTCCGCGGATGGGACCCATCCGATGAATAATCCCGCAGCAAGCTGCGGGATTATTCACTTCTTTGTTAATATCCGCCCGACCCATTAGCACGATATCTTCTCAATCAGACATCGAGCTCTTTACTAGACGATACGAAAATCGCCGGACACGTGGATCCTTGAAATGACCTGCAAGATGAGCAATATCGGGGAAAACGAAGAAGCTGTGACGGTCGCGCGCCTCCAAATTGGTTGCAACGAAAGAGATCTGCTTCGGATAATGGCATACTAATTCGATCCCCTATTTTCCATTTTTTTGTAAAATTGAGAGTAGTCAGCCTGATTAAGTCTCATCCGATCTTATTAAATTGAATTGGACGAACTTTTGAGCGCACCACAAGAATTGAAACTGCTCATGGAGAAAGGTCCAACCCTTGGCCAGGAATTTGTGTTCTCCAACTCCACTATCACCATTGGCCGGGTGGCCAGCTCAATCGTCAATCTTCCAATTCCATCTCCAACCGTCTCGGGTTTGCATGCCCGCATTCGTTTGAAGGATGGGTTGTGGACGATTGAGGATTTAGGTAGCAGCAACGGGACCTTCATCAATGGTCATCGACTGCGTGGCGAAACAATAACGCTGAACTCCGGCGACCACATCTTGTTAGGTGGAAGAATTGAACTGATCGTTTCAATCCCGAAAACTTCAGTTGACGAGATGCCCGTTGCCGCAACGGTTCTAGGGGAAGATATTGATTTCCCCACATTAACGACGCCTCCCCAGATAGTTATCACAATTGCCGGAAATGAACCCGAAACACATGTACTCACAAAAAGCAAAGTTACGCTGGGCCGATCGCCGGACAATGATATAGTCATTGGGTCAAAAATTGTATCCCGACGTCACGCTCATCTGGAACAGGTTGTTGGTGGTTTTCAACTGATCGTCGATCCTCAAGCAAGCAACCCCGTTCTCTACAAAGGCCGTCCGGTTAGCGGCACACAATTTCTTTATCACGGCGACGTCTTGCGAATAGGCGGCCAAGATCCTGGGCTTATGGTGACCATCACCTACGAATCCCCCGCGGATGCGTCGATCGCTAAACAGCCCGTAACCATTAAATTTGGTGAAAATAAAACGCTTCAATTCGGCCGCGACCCTAGCAATGATGTTGTACTCGACGCACCTACGGTATCTCGTTTTCACGCTCAAATCGAGCGCATCGGTAAACGTTATCGCATCCACGATCTACGAAGCTCCAATGCGACATTCGTCAACGAAGTAAGGATCGAAGGAGATCATTGGCTGACGCCTTCGGACACAATTCGAATTGGTTCCTATCGCTTTGTAATGGGCGAAGATGAACTGCAGCAATTCGACGAAAGTGGAGGCCTACGCGCGGATGCCATCAATCTCAACAAGTGGGTCAACAAAGACTTGAATATTCTGCAAAATATTTCGGTCTTGTTCAAGCCGGGAGAATTTATCGTGGTTGTCGGTCAAAGCGGGGGTGGGAAATCTACTTTATTGGACGCGATCGCCGGGTATCGACCGGCAACACATGGCCAAGTGCTTGTGAACGATGTTGACATTTATAAGAATTTTGATGCAATCAGAAACAATATTGGTTATGTCCCGCAAAGAGACATTATTCACATGGAGCTCACGGTATATCAAGCGCTGGATTATGCCGCGCGCTTGCGTATGCCCGCTGACACAACCAAAGATGAGCGCCATACGCGCATCACGCAAGTATTAGCAGAACTCGATCTCGCGCATCGAAGCGACGTGCAGATTAGCGGGTTGAGCGGCGGGCAACAGAAGCGCGTATCCATCGGTGTGGAGCTACTTACCAAACCTGGGCTTTTCTTCCTCGATGAAGCTACCTCCGGGCTCGATCCAGGGACGGAAACATCGCTTATGCAGCTCATGCGCCGATTGGCCGACCAAGGGCGCACAATAGTTCTCGTCACCCACGCGACGAAAAATGTGATGCTCGCCGACAAAGTTCTATTTCTTGCGCGTGGGGGTTATCTGGTGTGGTTTGGGCCTCCCGACGAGGCGCTTGAATATTTTGATCGATTTCGTTCGGAGCGCGATCGGCGAACGAGCGCAATGGAATTCGACAAGATTTACGCAATACTTGAAACCCCATCTGCCGCAAAAACTGAAGAATGGGCCCAACGATATTTAGATCATGAGAGCTACCAAACTTATATTTCCCAACCGATCATCTCAAGACATTATTCTGACGTCCGCGACAAATCACTCGATGAGGATCCTAAACCTCGGGGGGTCGGTGGCCGGAATAAATCCCAGATTTCATCGATGCGCCAATTTCTCATCCTCTCTTCCAGAAATCTAAAAATCCTCACCCGAGACCGCATTAGCTTGATCCTGATGTTGGGTGCCGCTCCAATTGTGAGTTTGCTTAATGTGCTCATCGGCTCGGTTTCCGGTGAAGATCCATTTAATTTCACAACCGGCGATCTAACAGACATTATTACCAGTTTCTTTATTTTGATTCTCTTTGCGGTATTTGTGGGTGGATTATCCCAGATGCGAGAAATCGTCAAAGAAAATGATATTTATAAACGCGAGCGCCTAGTTAATCTGAAATTGCTCCCTTATGTGTTTTCCAAAATTTGGGTTGCTGGCCTTTTGGCTCTCTATCAGGCCATTGTTTATGTTGGCGTACATTACATGGTGTACAAGATGCCTGGCGGGATAGTTGAATTTGTCCAGCTTTATATAACCATGGTCCTCTTGGTCGCTTCGGGAATGATGCTTGGATTGTTTGCCTCCGCGCTGAGTCCAAATGCAAACTCCGCGCCGATGTTGGTTATATTGCTGGTGTTGCCCAACATCGTGTTAAGCGGCGCGCTGGTCCCTCTTCCAAATACTGTGAGTGCACCAGCATCCACACGATGGGCATTTGAAGCATTTATGGCGATAACGGGGCCCGGTTCAGATGTCGCCGCCGATATCTGTTGGTAGCTGCCGGAAGAAGTGCGCAAGAATATGAGCATCGATGAGGCGACTGCGCAATGTTCGTGTATGGGGCTCAATGTCCTGCGCCAGGATTCATGCAATTTTCCCGGGCTAGGACGCTTTTATAATCCGGTGATTGACGAACCTAAACCCGTCGAACCTGCGGCGCTTGGAGAGAGACCGCCGGAGCCGAACGTGCCGCCTGCTCCTGAAGCACCGGAAGATCAATCAGATACTGTCGCCATGGCAGTATATTTTGATGATTTGCAACTGTATCAAGATACAGTACGTGTCATGCAAGACCAATATCGACAGGATATTCGGGCCTATGAAAGCGAGGCGCAGCTCTACAAAGCTGAGCTCACTGCTTATCAAGAAGATTTTGTCGGCTGGGAGATCTCGCGCACCGCGGCCGTGGATCCTGCAGTATCGATCATCGGGCGTTACAGGGAAGAATTTGGATGGACCTACGTGAATAAAGGGGATGATAAGGCTTATTGGGCAAAAGTAACCACCACCTGGATTGCAATGGGTGGCATCATATTGGTGCTCACGTTGGGGGTCCTTTTGATCGTGAAGCGCAAAGATGTTGTTTAAGCAATTTGTCATTTCCCTCGTGCTCGTTGCGATTGGCGTAATCCAGGCAGCTTGTGGACTGGCTTCCGATGCCGACCAATCGGCTACCGTTGAGGCTATGGCAAATTCCTTGTCCCTCAGCAGGACAACCGACGCGGCGCAAGACCTCGGTTCCGATGATAAATTGGCTACGGCGCAGGCCGCGGCGACGGATCAAGCGCGTTCGGCAGCAGGGACACAAGCTGCAGCAGCTGCAATCAGCGACGAGGAACAAGCGCAGCCACCGCCTCTGCAGAGGCGCCGATCCTCGTCGAACTCACCACCTATGGCGTTGATCCTGCACAAGGAACGGTAGCTTGGATCCACCAACCTTTTACGCTTGAATTGGATGGCTATTTGGAAACGGATTTTGCAAACAAGTTCATAGCCACGGTGGTAAAAGATTTCGTTCTCTCAACCGACATTACCTGGAACACGCGTTATGGCTCGAATGGTTGCGGCTTTATCATGCGCTCCGACGGCGATGAGGAAAATCCGAATCACTACATGGTTGTGATTACGCGGTTTGGCGAAGGCCGCGCGATATTTACGACCATCGCAAATGGTGAGCTTGTGAATGGAGTGGACATGTATACCCCGTTCTATGATCCGAACTTCGATTGGCAAAACAATGCGACAAATCGCCTAACCGTCGTGGGACGAGGAAGAGAATTTGCCGTTTACACCAACGGAATTTTGTTGCGCGAAATAACCACCGGAGAAGAGCCGATATTACCTCGGCTACCCACACCACCGCCAACACCGGAGATCGATTCTGCAATGGGCCAATACCTGTCTGATCTTGAGAAATATAATCAGCAAATAGAAGAAATTCAGGTAGATTTTCGTAGGCGTCTCTCCGCTTATCGAAAATACAATACTGTTTACGAACGAGGCTTTGTGGCCATGGCGGTGTTGAGCGAATCAGGTAGAACTACTTGTCATTTTGACAATACCTGGCTCTGGGTTTTTAATGAGGTACCAAACTAAAGAGATTGGAGATTGTTGATGAGTCAACCGAGTTGGATCGGCTCCACCCTTAGCGGTCGATACAAAATCGAGGAACTCATAGGCCAGGGCGGAATGTCCTCGGTTTATAAAGGAATAGACCCCAACCTCAAGCGCGTTGTTGCGATAAAACTTATCCACCCTCACCTCACTGGGGATGATGAGTTCGTTCGACGCTTCGAAGTAGAAGCCTCCGCCGTCGCGCAGCTGCGTCATCCGAACATCATCCAGGTATTTGACTTCAATAGTGACGGCGATACGTATTATATGGTCCTTGAGTTTGTCCCCGGGGAAACGCTACAGGCCAGGCTCAAACGCCTGAGCCAGACAAATCGCAGGCTTTCGCTCGAGGAAATCGTTGAAATTGGCTCCAGCGTCAGCGGCGCCGCGCATTTTGCCCATCAACGCGGCCTCATTCACCGTGATATCAAACCTGCGAATGTTATGCTCAACGTCCAGGGGGAGGCGATTCTGATGGATTTTGGGATCACCAAGATCGTAGGCGCCACCCAGCACACCGCCACGGGAGCCGTCATAGGAACTGCACTTTACATGTCTCCCGAGCAGATTCGGGGCGAGCAACCCGATCACCGTGTCGATGTGTATTCTCTCGGCGTGATGCTCTTCGAAATGACCGCCGGTCGTGTTCCCTATGAATCCGATTCCGCAATGACAATCATGATGATGCATCTCAATGATCCCATTCCCAATCTTAACGAACTGCGCGCGGATACTCCCCCGGAATTGCGCAGGATTATCGAAAAAGCGCTCGCTAAAGATCAGCAGGACCGTTACCAAACTGCCGACGAACTTAGTACGGCGCTGCAGAATGTCCTGCATGCACCTCAAGCAGCTCCACCTATCCCTGTCCCCGAAGATGTGACAACTCTGGAGTCCGCCCTGGAGCCCGAAGCTACCGTAGTTGATCCCGTTCCGACCCCACCACCACAGGCCGGTGCGGGTTCACAACCACCCGGGGGATCCAAGCCTGGGGTCATCCCCCCCACTCCGATGCCAGCGAAGCGCGGAAGTTTGCCCATCCCACGCAACGTTATGATTGGCGGGGGAGCGGTAATTGGCCTGCTCTTTGTGATTTTTCTCGTTTCGCAACTTTTCGGGGGATCACGAAACGGAGAAACCGAACCCACTGCGGAACCATCAGACGTGGCAGTAGTAATCCTGGAGGACACACCCACCGCCGAGGAGCCATCTAAGACGCCGCCACCGCCGACCGAAACCTCCCTGCCGACAAAGACGCCGTTGCCAAGCGCAACCCCAACGCCGGATGATCTCTATGCAAACATCAAGGAGATCACCCTCCAAGGGAATATTTATGCGGTTGATTACGAGACCTTTAATTACACAGAAACCTTACCCGGAATGCATATTCACTTCTTCTTTGATACCGTAATTCCGAGCGAAGCGGGTGCTCCTGGGAGCGGACCATGGATACTGTATGGCGGCCCACGTCCATTCACTGGCTACACAACCAACAACAAGCCGGCAGGAGCAACAAAAATGTGCGCCCTGGTCGCGAATTCAAATCACTCACTCTACGCATTAGGCACAGGAAATTGCGTTGAGCTACCAACTTCATAAACCGTCTACCGATTAAGAAAGAGATCGCCCGTGGGGAATTTCGGAAAACTCATACTCGGCGACGGTGAAACAGTCAAACTGGAATTTTCGCTCTCTAAATCGAGTGTTGAAATTGGGCGGGCAGCGCAAAATGATATTGTCCTCCAAGATGAAAAGGTGTCGCGTTCCCATGCCCGCATCGATTGTGATGAGCATGGCTGCACACTGGTCGATTTGGGCTCCTCCAATGGCTGCTTGGTAAACGGGGTACGCGTCGAGCAGCAAAAGCTAAAACCGGGCGACATTATTATTCTCGGTGGCAGCACTTTGCGCTACAAGGAATTTGAAGACCAAAATGATCCGGGCGTAACCATGCTCAATACGGTGGCCGATCTTAACGCCACATTAGCCAAGACCGCCCTAAAAACAGCCTTGAACGATGTCAGCAGCTCCAGGCTGGTCATCCATACGCTGGAAAAAACATGGGAAGTTTCGATGGAAGGAGCATCTCTTACGGTCGGGCGCGATCCCGCCTGTGACATTTTCATTGATGATCTGCGCCTCTCCCGCAGGCATGCGCAGTTGGAAGATAAGGGAAGTTTTTTCTCCATTCGCGATCTTAATAGCACCAATGGAACCTGGATTGGAGACCGTCGTATTGATGTCTACACGCTCTCCGATGGCGATGAAATTCGAATTGGCCAAGCAAGGATGGTATTCAAGCGCGGGTTCAAACCGCAGGAGCTCACCTTCGTCGGCTCACTAAAAGACAAAGGAATACCTGGCCGCAGACCGGTTATTATCGTGCCAGGGCTTATGGGTTCTCAGCTCTGGCGCGGCAGCGAACGCCTGTGGCCAAATGTGCGTTTTCTTTTTTCGCAGCCGGAATCGCTGCGCCTGCCGGAAGCCGACAATATCGAAGCACGCGGGATTGTAAAAGAAGTTGTCATTATTCCCAATCTAATAAAGCAAGAACAGTACAGTCGCTTGGGTGACTATTTGGAGGAAGGCCTGGGATACGAGCGCGGCAAAGATCTCTTTGAATTTGCTTATGATTGGCGTCTCGATGTGCGTAAATCTTCACGAAAATTGGCGCAAGCGATTGAATCCTGGAATCCGGCACCCCCGATTACGATCATCGCTCACAGCCTTGGGTGTTTGGTAAGCAGGTATTATGTCGAACAAATAGGGGGCAAGGATAAAATCGGCCGCCTAATCTTACTGGGAGGCCCTCATTCTGGAGTCCCCAACGCAATATCGCTGCTGCGCACGGGGCCTGATCTACTGCCTTTTGGATTGCTCGGCGATCGTATGCGTGAAACACTAATCACGTTTCCGTCGGTCTATCAAATTCTGCCAACATACGCCTGTGTCGTCGACCAGGACGGAAAATACATCAATCTACTTGAGGATGAAAGCTGGCTTCCTGAGAAGCAACGCCCCCATTTGCGCATGGCGAGGGAATTTAGACGCGAGTTAAAAAAGAGCTCCAGCGTACCCGCGATTTCAATCTTTGGTTACGGCATGAAAACGATCACCCATGTATTGGTTCAGCGCGATTCCCGTGGTAAATGGAATAAGATAGATCTCACCTTCGAGACTTCAGGAGACGATAGAATTCCTGAATCAAGTGGGGTCTTGATGGGCACAGAAATCCATCCTGTACAGCAACACCACGGGGCGCTTTATGTCGATAATGACGTTAAGATGCGCCTGAAATTGGAGCTGATGCGTACTTCCTGATCTCTCTAGCCTTAGCTTAGGGTCTGAGCCCGAGCGTGATGGAAACTTCCAGTCGCTCCCCATCGCGCAAGATCGTTAAATTGATCTGATCGCCTGGATTTTTAAAGGCCACTGCAACCAGAAGATCGCTAAAGAAACGGATTGGTTGTCCATCGGCTTCAATTACTACATCACCGCCTAGCGGAGCAATCACTCGCTCGATCTCCACTGTTTCCGTGGTGCCCCTTAATGCCACTGAAGCAGGTCCGCCTTCGACCACACCGTTTATATAGGCACCGCGCTGCTCATCGAGATTATTTGCATTCATTATCGCCAGATTTACATCCGTGCCCTCCACCCCTAACCACGGCCAATCATACGACCCATTCTCGATTAGCACCGGGGCGATTTTGCGCAGGATATTGACCGGTATCGCAAATCCAACACCCGAATTAGCACGATCGCCTCCCGTTGCGATCTGTGCGTTGATACCGACAACCTGTCCCAGCAGGTTAAGCAAAGGACCACCTGAATTCCCGGGGTTGATCGCAGCATCGGTTTGGATTGATTGTGGAATTGAAAATGGAGTCACGCCGGTGGGAATCGTGCGGCCCACCGCACTGACTATTCCAATTGACATACTGTTTTGATTGCCGAAGGGATTGCCGATGGCGATAACCCACTGGCCTACGTCAACCGTGTCGGAATCGCCCAGCGGGATGGGATGCACGTCGTCAATTAGCTGATCGACTTTTATCACCGCTAGATCACTATCGGCATCTGTGCCCACGATCTCCGCTTCCGCTTCAATTCCGTTAAAATAAATCACGGTAACTCGCGTCGCATCAGCCACAACATGGTTATTGGTAACGATGTATCCTTGCTCATCGATGATAAAGCCCGATCCAGCTGCTTGACCAACCATCCCATTGTTTTCAATAAAAACGCGAATATTCACTACCCCAGGACCTACCTGATCATACAGTTTCTCAAGAGACAACGGCAAAGCGCCCAATATCCCTTCATCAAATTGAGGCGGCTGGGCAAGCTGCGGCTGAGCAGTGAACGCGGCACTCCCAACTTGGGTTTCGCCAATTCGGGTCGTTGAGCCAAACAGCTGAGCGACCGGATTGGGGAAAACCAGCGATAGCCCAAATCCCAATATGCCAATTGACAACACACCTACAAATGCGATCCCCACGATCGCCACCATTTTCCGATCATCCATTATCAATTCTCCTTAACAAGCTGTTTAATCCCTAGAATGAACGTAAACTTCTTAACCTACTCGCACGAATTAGCCTGCTAACAAATCTTGATTGCAAGGCGATTTGATCCTACCCTATACTACTGTCGCAGATTGGCCCCTGGTTCTTACTTTCATCTCGCAGGTTAGCTGAAGGCTTGCACTGCACTTATGCGCATCGCACCAACTATATTGTGTTAATTCAAATTGAGTGCAGTGAAACGCTCAACCTAACCGTAGACCTGTAGCTGCGCGCAATCACCAAGTTTGATGCACATCTTGCTCGCCTCTCCTGCGATGATAGCGAACCAAGATTAAAAAATGATTACAATACATCCCACATAGACTGCAAACGACAAAGCAAAGCCGCAGAGCATTGTCCAAGATGAGAAGTGCAATTTGTGAGAGAATAGATCGACACTGGAGAGAATAATGCCCGAACGTTACGGAAATATCGTCGGTTGGGGAAAGTATGTTCCAGAAAAGATCATCACCAACGCCGATCTTGAAAAGATTTTGGATACAACGGATGAGTGGATTTTCTCGCGCACTGGGATTCGCCAAAGACATGTTATCTCTGAGGGAGAAAGCAATTCAGGAATGGCGGTCGCCGCTGCACGGGAAGCGTTGGAGATGGCCGATGTTCGTGCGCGTGATTTGGGGTTAATTATCGTCGCCACTTCGAGTCCCGATTACCTCACACCTCCGATTTCATCACAAGTACAACATGCCCTTGGCGCCAAGGACGTGGGCGCATTCACATTGGTGGCCGGTTGCCCTGGGTTCGTATACGGTTTGGCGACAGCACATCAATTTATCGCTGCGGGTGCTTGTGACAACGTGTTGGTTGTAGGATCGGAAGTCGTCAGCCGCTTCATAAATAAACAGGATCGATCGACGGCTATACTGTTTGGAGATGGCGCGGGGGCTGTTGTTCTCCAGGTAACCAGCGAGCCTTGCGGTGTATTATCGTTTGTTCTCGGGTCGGACGGCGCAGGCGCTCAAGATCTAATCCTCCCTGGAGGAGGCTCGGCCGCGCCTGCTTCGCATGAGATGGTCGATGAAGGTCTTCAATACCTGCGTATGAATGGTCGCCAAGTATTCCGCTTTGCCAGCCGAGTGTTGGGTCGCGCGCTGAAGCAGGCAATCCAAAAGGCCAATCTGACGACGGACGATATCGATCTATTTATTCCACACCAGGCCAATGCCAGGATAATTGCCAGCGCAGCGAGATATGTGAAACTGCCCGAAGATAAGGTTTTCGTCAATATTGCCGATTATGGAAATACTTCAGCTGCATCAATCCCCATCGCACTTTGCGAAGCATTTGAGCAAGGTAGGGCGAAAATTGGCGACACGCTGGCATTTGTCGCATTTGGTGCTGGTCTGACCTGGGCCTCAGCTATTGTAAAACTTGGTGAAAAAACTGCTCCGCTGCCGGTTGAAAAGTCGAGGATTTCGCTTTTCGAATTGCTCCCTTTTGGTGGAATTTCGAGCAGCATAGGCTCAGATCTAAAGAGAAACCTCGCACAGTTCTTCTCCCCCCTAAGCACCTTCGCTCAGAAATTATTTAGTCGATCGCGCGGATAGGAAAAATTCGGATTTTTTTGATCGATAAATGCTCATAAATCTCTCATGATAATTCGCGGCAGAAAATCGGGTTGGGATGTCTCTATCCCCGTACTCTTAAGATAAATACCGCGTTCCAAAAAGATGTCGTGAGTGCCACACTTCTGGTTTCAGCCTGAGCTGCGCTGGGGAAGCGCACTCCAAATTTACGGTATATTAAAACTTGTTGGCGGCATGCAATCATATATTCGCATAAAGGGCCACAGTATTATCCAACCACAAAGAGTTACTCACGCTGCACTCAACCGAATTTTTCTTCACCACCACCAATGGGGCAATCCCCGAAGTTTCGCATGGTCCAAATCCAGTAAAAAAAATTTGGCGACGCTGCTGCGCACGAATCATGAGTAGCTTTTGATATTAACCCCGCGTGCGATGGGGTATTTTCTCTGCAGTGCTAACTGGGATAAAATTGGGTTGCATGGGGCCACGTATCGTGTGGGGAGGATATGGCCATTCAGAGTGATCAGGCGGGCAATTATTGAGCATGCTTTAGCGAACTTAATCCAATCCCGATGCATACCGAATTTGTGCCCCTTCCGCATCGGTGTGCAACACATACGAATTTTCCCCTGCGACCATTTCTACCCGCCATCCAGGTGTTATCACCTGCGCGCAAAGTACCCCAGGAGACGGAAGTCCTAAACACGCATCTGGCCAATCGACCTGTTCGTATCCCTTAAGCCGGATCAAGCCAGGATCCACTTGCTCTTGATCTGCTAATGAACGGATCGCGGCGACCACTGCTGGTGGGAATGGCTCATCAATTTCCAGGACCTCGTAACGAAGCGGATCCCCCAGGAGACCATTTAAGAGCAGGATGGTTCCTCCATCGATACCATTGTAAAGGACAATAATCCTTCCGCTTGCCCAAATTGTTTCTTCGCCTATATTATCCAGCGAGCCATCCTCGGAAGTCGAGATTTCCCGCTCAAGATTGCTCGAAATAAAACCACGTTTCTCTTCATCCTGATAATCGAATACTTCAATTTCGCTGTTTCCCCATTTGAAAATAACGCCCTTTGTTTCGAATCCATTTCGTTGGCTAACCCCATTACGCTCGGGGTTTATCCCAGCACTTTTGAGCGCAGCGAATAATTCATCTGCGCTATTAATTCCGCTGGCCACGTCGGGAGATGCTGAACATGCCAGGATACCCATAACGAAAATTGGCAAGATGATTGTTAATTTCGCGATTCTCATCTCTACTCTCTGATTCCCCGCCCGAAGTGCCTATGCGTGTCAAACCTAAGAAAAGACTACCATCAAACCCAATCGCCTGATAGGCATGCTAGTTCCTCGGTTTCCATCTGTACAATGGTGTTTCGACTCAATGGAGAGGCCGAATCAGGGGTTGTCTATGAAATAATCCAATACATTTCGCTTCGTTCATCCTCCGGTTGTATGGGCAACGCGTGCTGAAGCGCGTCACCGGTTGTCCGTACACCTGGGGTACTTGTCGAGCATCATTAATAAGTCAAGAAGTAGATCCGATACAACCTTTCGGGATAGGCCCACAAAAGACTGTCCAAAACAATTAGGAATTAAAAAGAGTATTGTTATCTTCCGCCTTCGCTCACAGCTCTAGTGCAATCGACCAAGCGCTATCAAGTTATCTATGCGATACTAGCCAACTCTAGCAGATCGGGAGACCTATGCCGAGGAAACAGAAATGGTTGAGAACACTTGCCTTTCCAGCTGCATTTTTTGGAATTTTTGCATGCCAATTAAGCCAGCCCGCGGTAGAACCCACGAAGCAGCCCCCAACTGAGATCCCTGACGATAGCGCGCTGATCGAGGCAGCGCTGATTGCAGAAACAGGAATTCCAGAACAAGATTTTTCCTTCGGCATCGATGTAAATACGGGTTCCTTTGCGCGCGGTGTGTTTGGAGATGCCCTCACGGAAGCGCGCAGCCTATATATCGCAAAAAAAACCAGTGCGGGTTGGGTTATCGCTTACACGGGCGATTTGATTCCCCTTTGCGATGACCTTGCCGCCTTTGATTTTCCTCTGGAGGTGATGCCGGAATGTTTGCCACGAACAGTAGTTGGTTATCCTACGATCCGAGCGGCTCTTCTCGCAGCCACAGGGATCCCTGAAAGCGATTTAGAATTTCTCATCGGCGTAAACACAGGCTTTCATATCAAAGGGACCATCTTACCGAATGAAAACGTTGAAGCGAGCACCTTCCTCGCCGCCCTGATCGAGGCCGGATGGATCATGGTCCACAATGGAGAGGGTACGCCAACATGCATCGAGATTGAAGCTTACAATTTCCCGCTTGATTTCGTTCCTGAATGTTATGATGCTGAAGGCGCGCTGATCAATCGCTCGGCGGCATTTCTGCCTCTGATTGAGGCAGCGCTGGCAGATGAAACAGGCATCAACGCCGAAAACTTGGATTTCACGATCGGCCTTAATACCGGCAGTCATATTTGGGGAAATGTAAGAGAAATTGGCGATGTGATCAGCGAATATTACCTGGCGGCGAGGGTGGATGATGAATGGATTATTGCTTACTATGGCCAAGTCACTCCGCTTTGTTCACAGGTCGATCCGCACCTATTTCCATCGAGCATGGTTCCCACCTGTAATGATGAGCGGTTGAATCCGATCGACCGATCGACCTACGATTCTCTCGCCATTCAGGCTGCTTTGGTTGAGTACACTGGGATCCCCCCCGAAGAAATCGAATTTACCATCGATCAAAACACCGGTTTGCATGCCAATGGCACCGTAAGCCAAAAGGCTGCAATCAGCGGCGGGCATTACCTGGCCGTTAAGGTCGAGGGGACGTGGATCGTGGTTTTCGATGGTCAGGATGCACCGTTCTGCGCGGACATCGAAGCCTACAATTTTCCGTCCGAGATTTTGCCTTTCTGCCAATAGCGCTTTTTCAATCCACCGGCTCTATTCACGAGCATCTAATGATCATTTCCTACTACAATCTAGTCCTTCATCAAGCATCTTGTTTGGACTGATAACAAGTTTGAGATGGATGCGGAGCTAATATTGGAAAACCCCCGGTTGAATTTAACCACCGGGGGTTTTGTTATCTCTATGTCATTTAACAGAAGTTTCTATACATCACCCTCCGCAAACACGGTGATCGTCACCATTCCAACCTCAGAGGTAGCAATACCATCGCTGATCACATAGCCGAAAGTATCCTCTCCGACGAAACCATCATTTGGAGCATAGACAAAGGACCCATCTTCCCTTAATTCGAGCAATCCGCTGCTTGGTTCGACTGCCAAGGAAGCCTTGAGCTCATCCCCGTCAAGATCAAGATCGTTCGCTAATACGCCGGGTTGATCAATTGCCAGCAAATTGTCCTGAATCACTGAGTAAGCATCTTCAACTACCTCGGGGGCATGATTTTCGGGCTCAATCATTTTCCATGCGAATTGCACCTTTGCCTTGCCAGCATTCTCGTAGTAAAGGACGCTAATTTCGTGCTCCCCACTCAACACAAGTTCAGCTTCATAAATCTCGGCTCCTGCACTGGCGTGCCATTCATCGATCACCAATGCATCATCGACATAGACCCGAATTCCGTCATCGGCAATCGCTTGCAGCGAATAAAGCCCGGGGTCAAATGTTAACGTGCGCTTCCACTGTGCAGAGAATTTATCTGCAAGACCTCCACTGACTGGGCCATCAATGTCCCAGTCGAAGTTTATTTCTTGCTCATCTCGGATCAATACGAGATCACTATCCATCGTCCTATTCATCCAATACTTCGCCTCCCAACCTTCGAAGAGAAGATCATCAACCTGCTCCCAGCGAAGTTGTGCGACCGCACCTCCTGAACGATTGTAGTATTCAAATACAATTTCATGCTCACCCTTCTTCAAAGTCAGATCCACGCTAACAAACCGGCGCTCGCCATCTCGCCACTCATTCATTACCAATACATCATCGACATAGAGTTTTGCTCCGTCGGTGATATCGATATGGAAGCGATAAGTTCTTCCAGCATATTTGATTGTTCGCGTCCATCGCACTGAGAAGTTATCCCTGGGGATCAGGTCTTCATTTGGCGATCTAAGACCCCATGTCTTGTCGATTTTCTTGTCGTTTTTCAACATAACGGGGTCGCCATTAAGATTTTTGTTGTCGAAATATTCACCTTTCCAATCGGCAAAGGTGGGCTCAGGATCTGGCCCAACTTCGATGGCCACCCAGAATGGGCTTTTCGAATCTGAACCGATCCCAAAAAGGTCGCCCTCTGCATTGCGCAGCATCCAATACCCTTCATAGGAGCCCTCGATCCCTGGAGCTTCAAAAACGATGCTTATATCGACCATTTTTCCAGGGCTAACAATCCCCTTAAGTGCCATGACGTTAGGACCCTGCAGCGAATACCCTGATGCATAGACCACTGCATAATCCGCGTTCCAAATGCATGTTCCACTATTTTGCAGCCGCCATGTTTTTATGAAAGCCTCCCCCCTTTCAATGCGGGTGCCATCCGCAACGGTTACATCGAGAACAAATTGGGCTTCATCCGTGCAGGCCCTAAGTTCCAGGTCGGGCGTTGAAGTGGGCGTTGATGGAGGAGTCTCAAAGATATCTCGACCAAAGTTTATATTGCTTAAGATTTCGCCTCCCTTTACACTCACCGACATTCGTCCAATAGCATCGCTATCTGAAACCAACGGGTAGGTCCAAATCCCGCCTGAGTCACCGGCATCTTTTATCGTGACACAATACTCGCCAGACGTCAGCCCTGTAAAGTAGTAGCTCCCATCGCCGGCTGTCGGAGAGATTGCCAATCCATCAGAGGGGCAAAGACCGGCACCCAATAAAACTTGAACTGCGCCAATTCCAGGTTCTCCCGCTTCGCGAATGCCGTTGGCCAGGTATTTCACCTCGCCGCTCGAGAGAAAACATCCCGCCGGAAGAAGATCGATTTCCTCAAAATTTATGCATAGATCCTGCCAGACAGTTCCCGTGATCGATCCAAACAGTGTGGAGGTTGGTTCAACTGCTGTTGGGCCCACATCTACTGCAAAATTGCAGCCAGCGAGCAGAATAACCAACCCCATCAAAAGGAGTGCTGCTGTCCGTTTATTAATGTTTGTTACATCATTTTTGGTGCTCATATCAATTTCTCCGGGTTGTTTTTTTCTGCGATGCAGACGTGCTTAATTCACAGCGCTTGAAGACTTCACGCTACTGTTCTCCATTTCAGCGGAGGTTTAATGTCTTTTATGTGACTAGGTATCCACTCATGTTCGCCCCTTGAAGGAAGGATCGATATCCCCATCATCGATAACGTCCTTCGCTTCGAATTGGTTCCATCTTTGATCGACTTTTTTCTGTCGTTTTCCAGATCGGGTCCATGCCGTTCAATCTCGACAAATACTCCCACTCGATTTAAGGGTGAACGTTTACCAAAGTGCCTTGTCTGGCGAAATCGAATAGCCATGCAGCTTCGTCTGTCTTCATATTCACGCAGCCATGGCTCATAGGCGTGCCAAAGTTGTCGTGCCAGTAGGTTCCATGGATTCCGTAACCCTGATAGAAATACATCGTGTAAGGGACATCCTTGAGCGCGTAACCAGGTCCAGACATATCTGTAGATTCGAGCTTGATCCAGATTCTGAATTGCCCTGTCACCGTCGGGTGGGCGGAGGTTCCGGACGAGACATAGAATTTTGATACTGGCGTGGAACCTTCAAAGGCAGTCAGCAACTGGCTTCCGAGATCAACATCAATCCAGCGTCCTTGATGTGCCATTTCTTGCGGGTCAAGACTGTAGGACCATGATTCGACGTAGGTTGAAGAATTCACCCTACTTACGGAAATCGATACCCAAAACGGTTCGTCAGCCTCTTTGGCCAGACCAAACGTCTTTCCATTCGTATCCTGAAGCATCCAAAAACTCATATAGGACCCGGCTGAATCAGGTGCATACAGATCCAACGCTAGCTCAACAATGTTTCCAGGTAAAACTTCCTCCGCCAGCGCAATGGATCTTTGTTCGCCCAAAGGATCTCCTTCAACGAAAACAAGTTCGTAATCCTGGGTCCATTTGCAGCTGCCTGTATTTTTCAAGCCCCAGATTTTTTCGAATGACTCACCGGGCAAAAGAAGCGCACCATCCGGGATGGTCACATCCTCAAGAAATGTCGCCTTATTTGTGCAAATCAGATCCTCATTCTGCGAACGATGATCCTTGGAGATCGAAGGAGCGGGTTTTGCATATCCCCACCCGAAGTTCACGTTCTGAAGCTCTTCGCCAGGCCCTAGGACAATCGAACGCCACCCCAGCGCTTTGCCTTTATTCTCAACAGGGAATGTCCATAGGCCATCATCAAGGGAGTGAGAAGTAGTCGCGCGATCAACCACAGCCGAGAGACAATACTCTCCTGGAGCCAGCCCAGAGAACGCGAAACTACCATCGCCTTGAGTGAGAACATCTATCAACCCCTTCGAGGGGCAGCTGCCCTTACCAATAGAAATTTCCGCATTTGGGATTCCCGGTTCCCCGATTTCAAGAATCATGTCGATTTCGGCCGATTCAAATCCGGTGATTTCCAGATCAGTTTCAAACTCAAGAAGATACTCAAACTCAAGTTTCAGAGCGATGTCATCCCAGCCACCGGTTTCGTGCGTTTTGTTTAGTGCAATCCTGAGT